>JAZRWW010000233.1:0-18895 GCA_045599865.1 Thermoguttaceae bacterium | reverse complement strand
AATAATAATAATAATAATAATAATAATAATAATAATAATAATAATAATAATAATAATAATAATAATAATAATTGTCATAAGAAAAAACAATCGTAAAGGGATATTTACAAGTATGAAGACCGTAGTAAAATGAAAGGAATGGGCGTCGATTACCGTGAATTTATTTCAACGTAATCGATTATTGGAAGCGTAAGAATAGGTTGAAGTAATGTTTTTCTTTTGTTACTTTTGTCCGCGATGCGGACGAAGACGGAGATTTATCGTCCCTCAATGGAAGGTAAAATGCAGATTCTGCGACGAAGTTTGGAATCCTCGAACTCAAAAGGGCAGTAAGCGTCCGCGCGTTTGTTTCTCTTTAAAACACGCTTTTTTTTGGATAGTTCCCGTACTACTAATTTTGTACTATTTGTGGAAAACCAACACGTTTTGACGTTACTCGACGTCCGCTAAACGATTAATAACGACGCATAATTTTTTTAAGGGGCGATTCGTCGTTCGACAGCGTCTCCAACGGCGTTTTAGAACTTTGTTTTTTGTTTTTTTGGATTTTTTCCGACGAGCGTTCCACCCGCTTGATTATTATTCAAAAGTCGTTAGAATCTATGGCGTTTTAGGCGGGATTTTTGACCGCGATAAAAAATTCGACCTTTGGGTCGAATTTTTTTGTAAAGACGTGTTAAGTTACACAATATATAAATAATAAACAGAATAAAAAGACTATTAAAAATGAAGACGTCGTTATTCATAAAGATTCTTTTCTTCGGATTCTGTTTATTGGAATCTTTTTCCTTTTCTTCAGTCGTTTTGGGAGTCGACTCTCGTTCGTGTCTCAACGACGTCGGCGGCGGTTCCTGTCTTTGGGGAACTTCGGACGAACGCACCACTTACGTCGGACCTTATTTTGCGGGTATGGAACCTAAAATCGATCGCCTTTCCGTCGACGATTTGTCGAAACGATCGGAAAACGAAAAAACGATCGACGATTCCAATCTCAATCTTGGCGGTTCCGGCTTAGGTTCTTCCGGGTCTTCCTCCGTAGTCTGGTCAAAATTAAACGAGGTCGGCACAATCTGGGGAACGGACGGTCGACTCTATCGTTATACGTTCGCGCAAGGCGTCGAACCGCGTCGCATCGTCGAAAACGGAGTCGAACGCGTCGTCTGGGAGCAAGTTTTGATTCGCGTTCTCCGCCCCGTCAAAAAAGAGGAACAACCTAACGCTTCGGAAGCCGCGTCGACGTCCGCGTCCAACGCGGCGCCCTGCGTTCCGGCGCAAAACGTTCGACCTTGCGCCCCCGCTTCGACCGCCTCAAACGCGCAAAACGCCAACGTCGCGTCGGGTTCGCTCGACGCCGACGGCGTTCTGTCCCTTACGGTCGTAACGCAGGAGCGAAATTCGCCCGGCGCGCAAAAGCCCAAGCCGATTCTCGTTTTGCCCGTTGAAGCGAAAAAAAACGTTAAACAAATCAAACGTCCCGCTAAATAAATAATCGCGTCGTAATGAGTTCGCCAAAGAGTTCTCCCACGAAGCCTAACGGACTACTAGGAAATTTCGTCTGGAAGTTTGCCGAAAGAATCAGCGCGCAGTTGATTTCGTTGATCGTCGCTATTCAGCTAGCGCGTCTGCTTGATCCCGTCGACTTTGGCGCGATCGCAATGGTCGAGATATTCATCGCGCTTGCGAACGTCTTTGTCGTCGACGGATTCGGAAGCGCGTTGATTCAAAAGAAAGACGCCGACGCGATCGATTTTTCGTCGGTTCTCTACGCTAATCTTATTTTTTCCGTCGCGATTTACGTCGCGCTTTTTTTCAGCGCGCCTTATGTTTCGCGCTTTTATGGAGAAGGTTACGAAATCCTTACGCCCGTGTTGCGCGTTTTGGGGTTGCGTCTTATTTTAGCGGCGGTAAATTCGGTTCAACAGGCTTACGTTTCGCGCAAAATGATCTTTCGCAAGTTCTTTTGGGCGACGTTTATTGGCACGACCATCTCCGCCGTCGTCGGATTAGCAATGGCTTATTCGGGTTACGGCGTTTGGGCGCTTGTTGGACAATATCTAACGAATACGACGGTCAATACGATTATTCTAGCGATAACGCTAAAAAAACGTCCTATCCTAGCGTTTTCTTGCACGCGTCTGAAAAGTCTGCTCCAATTTGGAATAAAAATACTTAGTACGAATTTATTGATCGTAGGTTATATGCGCTTGCGCGCGTTGATTATTGGCAAGCTGTATTCTTCGGAAGACCTCGCTTTTTATCAACGAGGCGCTCAGTTTCCCGATTTGCTCGTCAACAACGTCAATTCGTCGTTAAGTTCGGTGCTTTTTCCTAAACTCGCGAATCTTCAAGACGACCTATCCTCTGTTCGCGACGTTATGCAACGTTCGATCCGCTTCAGTTCGTTCGTTCTTTTTCCGTTGTTGTTCGGTTTGTGCGTCGTGGCTCGACCTCTTGTCGAACTTGTTTTGACGGAAAAATGGGCGCCCTGCGTTCCGTTGTTGCAATTACTTTGCGTCAGCGAGATGTTTCGTCCCCTTCAAACGATCAACGTCCAAGCGATTAAAGCGCTCGGAAAAAGCGGCGTGGTCTTCGCGCTAGAAGTCGTCAAAAAAACGATCGAATTGATCTCGCTCTTGCTCGTTATGCGAATTAGCGTTTACGCGATCGTCGTCAATATGGCGGCGCTTTCGTTGTTTTTCACGTTCGTCAACGCGTATCCTAATCGACGCCTGCTTGGGTATTCGTATCTCGCGCAGATTCGCGACTTGTCGCCCGCGATCTTGAGATCGACCGCTATGGCGTGCGCGGTCGCGCTTCTGGGATTGGCGCCAATCTGCGCTTGGATTTTACTTCCTTTACAAGCGGTCGTCGGGTGCTTCTTCTATTTGGCGCTCGCCTACGCGACGAAAAGTAAAGAACTGCTTTTCGCACTCGATCATATGAAAAAATTGGCGAAACGGTAAAACGCCAAAATCGTTAAAACGTCCTTAGAATGAAGACAAGGAGACGACGATGAAAAAGCGACGATTTTTCATTGGATTTGTCGCGTTTGTCGCGTTAGGCGCGACGTCCCTTTTCGGCGCGGAACTCGGCGCCTCGGCGGATTCGAACGCGAATCGTCCGCAGAAAAAGCTAATCGAATTAGGCTGGGACATTCCGACGACGGAATATATTCGGAATCATTGGCAAGAAATGGAAGCGAACGCGCCCTTCGACGGAATTATGTACGATCTCGTCGCGACGTCTTCGCAAGGCAAAACTCAGGCGAGTCAAATTCTTTTCACCGCCGACGCTTGGGAACGCGATTCTTTTAAGAAATGCGTCGACGATCTCAATTCTTGCAATTTTCAGCGTTATTTCAACAATTTCATTCGCATCAACTTCTACCCGACGCCTTTCGACTGGGCAGACGACGACGCGTGGAAAAACGTCTGTGAAAAAGCCGCGATTTGCGCGTGGGTCGCGCGAGAAACGAAGGGCGATTTGTGCTTCGATTTCGAATCCTACGGGGCGGAAATGTTTCGTCATAATCCTGCGTCAGGTCGAACTTTTGCGGAATCCAAGGCGCTCGCGCGACGTCGCGGCGCGGAATTTTGCCGCGCGATCGTTCAAGAGTATCCCGACGTCGTAATTCTCTGCCTCTGGATGAATTCGATCAATTTTTCCGCAGGGCGCGCCTCCGATCCCGACGCGGCGTTGAACGCGTCGAGTTACGGTCTTTTGCCCTCCTTTATCGACGGTCTGCTCGACGCCTGCGCGTCTGAAACGACGTTTGTCGACGGTTGCGAACTCGGTTATTATATGAACGGCGCCGCGCAGTATGATCGCGCCGCGTGCGAAATGCTCTTGTCGACGGGCGCGTGCGCTTCGCTTGTCTCGCCCGAAAATCGCAAGAAATATCGCGCGCAAGTTCAGGCGGGCTTCGGATACTATCTCGATATGTATTCCAATCCCGAGGGCTCGCCGTTTTATCGTGGTCCGGAGCCGGGCGAAACGCGCTTTGACCGACTTGTCGCCAATTTAGAAGCCGCGTGGAACGCCGCCGACGAATACGTTTGGATTTACGGCGAACAGAAACGCTGGTGGGCGCCCGAAAACGCGCAATCCGGCGACGACTGGACGTCGTGGGAAGAAGCCCTGCCCGGTTTAACCGACTTCCTCTTCCAACTGTCAGACCCGGAAGGCGCGACAATGGCGATCAAAGAAAGATTTGACGCGAACGACGCGACCAATTTGTTGGAGTCGGACGAGTCCGCGTGGTTCGAGAGACTTGGAAAGTGGCAAGACGAACGTTCGCACGGCGAATTTCTTACGGCGGACGGCTTGCCCGCGCTGAAGGGAGTCGCCAACGCTTGCTATATCCTCCCTATAAACGTCAAGCCTTACGAGAAATATTTTATTACGGGCAAGATCAAAACAACGGGTGAAATCAACGCGCATTTCACCGTTCGTTGGCAAAATAAAGAAGGCGCGTGGACGGCGGAACCTCAAGACGTTCGTATCTTTGCGCGACAAGACGCTGAAAAAGATACGAACGGATTCCGCGAAGCGTTTGGCGTCGTCGTCGTTCCGCCAGACGCCTATAAATTAGCGATACTCTTTTCCGCCAACGGAGCCGCCGAAGACGCCGTAGCGGTCTTTGACGACCCCAAAGCCTATCAAATAAAATACAAGGGCGCCGAGGAACGTTAAATCCGCGCGCGTTAGAACGTCGCGCCAAATCCGACGGAGCCCGTAAATCCGTTAGATTTCTCCGCAAGCTCGGTCCAGTCGTATCGAGCTTCAGGACGTATGAAAATATGTTCGGAAGGACGATAAACCAGACCGTAAGACAATTCGTGACATTGCAATTCGTCCGCTCCGTCGACGAGCGTTTTGCCCGCCTCTTCCAAACGTTCCGTAAAGTATTCGTAACGCAAGGCGCTCGTCAATTTGTCGGTTACGTCGTAAGTCAAATAATTGGCGACGCCGAAGAGACTATAGCGCGCTTTATGTTCGGTTCGATCCGACATACCGCCGTAATTCGTCGCAAATCCGTAGCTCCATTTCTCCGACAATTTCCAGTCGACAATAATAGACTGCAGATATTCGCTCGTATCTCCGACGGAAAGCCCCCCGAGTTCGTCGTAATATCCGAAGCTCAATCCGGCGCGGTCTTCGCCAAGCGCGCTGTGAACTTGATTCAATTCGCCGGCGTATCCGATCGAGAAATCGTCCGTAACGTCCCACGTAGCGCCAAAAAGAATCCCGGAGTCGCCGCGACGATTTTCAAAACTGCCGTCGGCGCCCGAAACCAAGCCGAAATCGACGGAAAACCTGTCCGACGCCTGAAACGAGAAGAGCCCCCCCGAATGAGTCGCGGGCTCGTGATCGTACATAACCGAGTGCGTGTTGAAGTTCGTCTCGCTCGAATCGACGGACTCGTATCCAAGAAGCGTTCCAAATTTTCCCGCTTTAAAGGAAAGTCCGCCGACGCCGATTTCGCCGTAGGCTTGGAATATCGACGCGCCGTAGCCGTCTTCGCTGACGCCCCATTTTCCGTCGAACCCGCCGTCCCCGTAACATTGAAGATTATTGACGCCAAACAAGGCGTCGACGCGATATCCGAAATCGACGAAATTAGCGTCCGTATCGACGGCGCGTTCGCTTGTCAGCCAAATTTGATCTAATTGCGTCGCATTCGCGCCTCTGCCGTATCCGTCTTTCCATATGCCGACAATACTGCCGCTGATAAACTTCGAAGGCTCCTCTTCTTCCTCCTCTTCCTCGCCGTCGATCGCCGTCTCAACCTCTTCGGGAGTAATTTCAGGAACGTTTGACGGATCGTGAGCGTATCCTCCGTACAATTCGCTCGAAAGATACGTCGGGGCTCCGACGGCGCTCCAATGAGCCGTCTGAGCATAGGACGCGACGCTCGTCAAAGCAAAGGCTAAAACGAACGCCAATAACGACAAAATCCTTTTCATCTGTTCGCACCCCCAACGCTCCAAAATCGGGAAATTAACACGACGTCCTTGTCTAAAAAGCCAACGCGGCGTTTTAATAATCGACGTCCGAAGCGACGCCGCATAAAGAAAAAGAATAATAATCGAATAAGTTTGACGTCGAAAATCGATAAAATCAGACCTATCGTTAAAAACCTATCGTTAAAAAATGTACTCGTTCCTTGAAACAACGCCAAAATTCGTTATACTTCAGGAAACTGGTCGCGCATCCTAAGCGCGTCCTGCAACGTCGAGGCGTTAAAATGAATAAAAACGATTTTCCTTGCGCGCCGACTCCTGCGGAACGTCGACTCGCTTTTATCCGCAACAGCCGCGAAACGGCGCGCGTCGTTAAAAGAACGTTGCTCGTTATGGCGTTGTTAGCCGGAACGTGGTATCTTTTCCTACTGAAAACGCAAAGTTCGGAAACGTCGACGCCAAACGACGTTCAGACGAGCGTTTCCGAACCTCAAACGAGCGCCGAACGTTGAGAAGTCGACGTCCAAGGGTTGTAATTCCCAATTTTTGTTACGCAGGAGTAATTTCGATAAAATGAACGAACCGCTTTTGTTAAAAGCCCTACGTCGAGAACCCGTCGAGCGACCGCCGATTTGGCTGATGCGTCAAGCCGGACGCTATATGGCGGAATATCGCGCCGTCCGCGAAAGCGTTTCGTTCATAGAGTTGTGCAAAAAGCCCGAGTTGTGCGCGGAAGTAATGCAAACGGCGGTTGAAAAAATCGGGGTCGACGCCGCTATTATTTTTTCAGACCTATTGCCTATGCTCGAGCCGTTGGGCTTCAATCTTTCTTACGAGGTCGGCGACGGTCCAGTTATTTCCAATCCGTTCCGCGATTCGAACGATCTTGCGCGCGTTCGCGAATTAGAAGACGTTTCCTCGCTCGATTTCGTCTTTAAAACGGTCGAAGCGACGAAGCGCGCCGTCGCGCCTCTGCCCGTGATCGGCTTTGCCGGAGCGCCCTTCACTCTTGCCGGATACGCGATCGAAGGAAGAACGAGTCGACAATTTTTGCAAACAAAGGAGTTGATGTATTCGCAACCCGACGTCTGGAAGGAATTGCTTGGACGTCTGGCGCGTTCTTCCGCGCGTTATCTTAACGCGCAAATTGCGTCGGGCGCGCAAGTCGTTCAAATTTTCGACAGTTGGATCGGTTGTCTTGGCGTTGAGGACTTCCGTCGGTTTGTCTTGCCGTCGTTAAAAGAATTGCGTTCGACGCTGACGCCGGGCGTCCCCGTAATTTATTTCGGGACGGGCAATCCGGCGCTTCTTTCTTCCTTCGCCGAGGTTGGAGCGGATTGCGTCGGAGTCGACTGGCGCGTTCCCATTGAAGACGCTTGGAAGACGATCGGCTACGACCGCGCCGTCCAAGGCAATCTTGATCCTTGCGTTTTGCTCGCCTCAAAAGACGCGATCCGACGCGAGGCGCTTCGAATCCTCGACGCCGTTGGGGACAGACCCGGTTTTATTTTCAATCTTGGACACGGAATATTAAAAGACTCGCCCGTCGAAAACGTCGCTTATTTGGTGCAAATTGTGAAAAATTGGCGTCGAAACGCCCCTCGTCCAACCTTCAACAACGACGAGACCTCGACGTTATGAGATACTCTTCGAATCAAGACGCGTTCGGCTGGATTCTTTTGATCCTCTCTTGCTTGGCGTTCGTCGCTTGCGGCGCGCGCGAGGAAAATCGCGTCGACGCGGCGCGCGTCCAAACGAGCGCTACGGATTCCTATTCTCCTAAAACGGCTTCTTCCAAGGCGGTCTCGCCCCAAGCGTCCCCTTCCCAAACGACGTTCGACGAGCGTTTCGTCCCGCGCCTTGCGGACGCCTTCGCGCCCCTTTCGGAAATATCCGAATTCTTACGTCTGTCGGTTCGGCGTTCCGCGAACTATGGAGCGTCTCGACGCGCGCGCCCGTGCGAATTCGTCGCGCGCGCGTTCCAAACGTCGACAAATCGTCTTGTTTTTGAACGCGACGACGCTCGATTCCGTCGACCGCGTTCTTTTTGGACGGCGTCGTCCCTTTCTAATCCGCTCTTTATTGCGTTCTTGACGTTGCGAAATTAACGACTTCTCTTCCGTTCGTTAGTTTTTTCCGCCGACGATATTAACGCGCGCGGCGCGTTTTTCCTCGTCGCGGGCGTCTTATTGCTACTCATTAATTCATAGAGCGTTAAATTATGCCTATTTCTCCCGTTCTTCTTTATTCGATTCCGGCTATTCCGATCCTTGGGTTCGCCTGGGTCTCGCAAGCTAAAGCGTCGAAAACGTTGCGCGTCGGCTCGCGCAAAAAAACTTCAGTCGTCGCCGACGTCGAATTGAAAAAATTTTTGGCGTCTAAGAACCTGAACGACGTCGAAATCCTCAAAAGCGAAGTCTACACGCAAAACGAATACGTCGAATCGGAAGGAAAGATTCGACTCAGCCCCGACGCGCTTGGCGCCGTCGACGCCGTTTCCGTCGCTTTGGCTCTTCACGCGGGCGCGCAGGCGGAAGCCTCGCGACGCGCCCCGGAATATTCGCGGATGATCCAAAAATTGCGCTACTTTGAAATTCTTGTCTTTTGGATCGCCTTCTGCGTTTTGGCGTTCGGGTTAATGTCCTCCTCGCTTCCCTTGTCGATCGCCGGATACGCGTGCGTCGTCGGCGTCTGGCTCGTCAATACGCGCAAAAGCGCGATTATGAAAAAAATCGACCAAAGCGCCGTCGATTTCATCCGCGCGTCAAAAGATATGTCCGACGCGGAACAAAAAGACGTTTGCAAAGCGTTGGAAGCAAATCGTAAGAAATTTTAAGCGAAAACGTCTCATACGACGGCGTTGAACTATTCGTCGATTTCAAACGACGCCA
The DNA here is from genome assembly GCA_045599865.1 of Thermoguttaceae bacterium. Lineage (GTDB taxonomy): Bacteria > Planctomycetota > Planctomycetia > Pirellulales > Thermoguttaceae > RUG369. Next base: position 10,041 of record JAZRWW010000233.1, on the reverse strand, counting down.
AAACCGAAACGTCCGCGCTTGTATCGGGCGTTTTACGTTCGTCGGCGCTTGAAATCGACGTTCCCTCGTATCCCAAAAGCGCGGTTTTCCAGAAGATTGCGTTCGTTCGCGCTTACGCTTGAAAAAATTCAAACTCAGTTTTTCTTGACGCCAAATCGCGTTTGTTTTTATGCGACAAACGACGTTCCGCGTCCTCTCGACGAAGACGTAAAGACGTCGGTTCAAACGCGTCTCGTTTCTACCTTCCAATCTCGACAAACCAATGAAACGCCCCCTTGTTAATGGCGTTTTAGATCGCTATAATAAGACTAAGCGGGATGGTAGTTTCACGCGTTTTCAGACTCGCTAGGATAGTAAGTTTACGTCGGTTGTTTCTTGCTTGCAATACCAAACGAGTCTTTTTTACATACGCCGACTTTTTCGACAACGTCGCGTCGTCTACGCGTTCATAAGTTAAAAACTCGCATATCGCCGTCTTAATCGCCAATGTAGAGGAAAGGAAAATGTCAAAAAACCCGTTTCGTCTTCTTTTGAGTCTTCTGACGATTTGTTTCGTCGCGCCCGTCCTTTACGCGCAAACAAACGTCGACTGGTTGCTTGATCCGTCGTCTTACGTTTCCGCGATCCGTTTTGACGACGTTAAAAAAGAAATAACTTTAACCAACGGTCTAATCGAGCGCCGCATTGCGCTGACGCCCGAAGCGACGACGCTTTCGATGCGCAATTTGACGACCGGCGAAGAATACGTTCGCGCCCTGTCGCCCGAGGCGCGAGTTACGATTAACGGCGAACAATTCCCCGTCGGCGGCATGGAGGGCGCGCCCGTCGCCAACTACTGGAAAGAAGAATGGGCGAAAGGCGCTCGTCCGCTCCCTAACGCCTATCGATTCGAACGATACGAAACGGGTGAAATTGAAGCGCGCTTCCCGTACAAAAAGCGCTCCGAATGGCTTTCTCGCGACGTCGAATGGCCGCCGAAAGGCAAACGTTTGAGCCTGTTCTTCCAGCCGCCCCTTCAGGAAGACGGAACCGCGCGTCCCCTGCCCTGCGTCGAAGTTCGTTACGAAATCTACGACGGCGCGCCCTTGATTTCCAAGCGTTTGTTCGTCCGTTGCCCGTCGAACCCCGAAGAAGGCTTCCCCAAGGAGTTCGTCGTCGATTCGTTCGTCTGCGAAGAAATTCGTCTAGTCGAAGCGAGTTCCGACGTCGATTCCGCGTCCCGTCAAGATTATAACTTAATGTTAATGAGCGATTACGTTTTCGGCGGTATGAAAGCGTTTTCGCTCGACCAGAACGAAGCGTTCCGACTCAAAACGGATCCGAATTATCCGACGCAAGTAAATTATTTGCGTCAAACTCCTTGTCTGCTCGAATGTTCGCCCGAGTTTGGACCGGCGCAAGCAATTCGCGCGGACGAAGATTTTGAATCTTACGGAGTTTACGAAATTCTCTTTGAAAACACGGAACGCGAGCGTCGCGGGCTGGCGTTGCGTCGCGCGATGCGGATTCTTGCGCCGTGGACGCAAGAAAATCCGTTGATGTTCCATAAAGTTCAAGCGTCCCCCGAAGCGGTGCGCGACGGAATCGCGCAATGCGAGGCGACGGGCTTTGAAGTTTTAATTATGAGTTTCGGCTCCGGGTTCAATCTTGAAAGCAAAGACGAAAAATATCGCGAAGTTTACAAAGAACTCAGTTTAGAAGCGGCGTCAAAGGGAATCGCCTTGGGCGGCTACTCGCTGACGTCCTCGCGCGGCGCGGGCGTCGCAAGCGACAACGTGCAGAACCCCAACCCCCGTTTTGGAAAGGGGCCCTGTTTGCAGTCGGCTTGGGGGCTCGACTACTTCCAGACGCTCAAAGATTTTATGGAGACGGCGCAATTCGGCGTCTTTGAAAACGACGGTCCTTATCCCGGCGATTTTTGCGAAAGCGACGCGCATCCCGGTCATCGCGGAAAAGAAGACTCCGTTTGGAATCAGCACAAAGCGCAGGCGAACCTCTATAAGTGGTGCCGCGCGCGCGGAATTTACGTCAATCAGCCCGACGGGTATTTCCTCAACGGCGGCAATAAAACAGGAATGGGCTATCGCGAGACGAACTGGTCCTTGCCCCGCGCGGAACAGGTAATTATTGAACGCCAAAACGTTTACGACGGCACGTGGACGAAATCGTCGTCGCTCGGGTGGATGTTCGTGCCCCTGAGCCAATATCACGGCGGCGGCGCGGCGGCGACTATCGAACCGCTCAAAGATCATCTCGACCATTACGACGCGCGGTTCGCTAATCTTATCGGCGCGGGAACGCAGGCGTGCTGGCGCGGTCCAAGATTGTTCGACGCCCCCGAAACGAAAGAAGTCGTCGTCAAGTGGGTTAATTTCTACAAGGCGAATCGGAGAATCCTCGATTCCGACATTATTCACGTTAGACGCGCGACGGGTAGAGACTGGGACGGCTGGTTGCACGTCGACCCGGATAAAAACGCCAAGACGCGCGGACTGGCGTTCTTCTATAACCCGTTGCAAGAGGAGATCGCGCGACAAATTACCGTCCCGCTCTATTATTCCGGACTTAAAGACAAAGCGACCGTTCGAATCGGCAATTCCGACCTTCAACTAGGGGAACCGTTCGAAGTCAAGTTAAACGACAAACGAGAAGCGGTCGTAGAAATTACGATTCCGGCGGAAAAGTACGCTTGGGTTACGTTTGAACCGTAAGGCGCCCATTCGCGGTAAGCCGCCGCATATAACGCGGCGGTTAGGTAGAACGAGAACCGACGTAAATTTTGCGCATTCGGTTAAACGCGCCGACAAGCGCCGTCCGCTCGTATATAACGATCGATTTATCGCGCGGCGGTTTCGCGCGATTAGCGCGTCGTTTTAAACAGGCGCCGCGCGACTTCGGCAAGACGCGACGACGCCCCGTTTTTAGAGGCCTCTCTTAGCGCGACGGTCGGCGAGTGAAGCAGTTTGTTGACGAGACGATCGAACGCGTACCGAATCTCTTCTTCCGTATGCGCGTCGCAAGAAATCTTGCGCAAGAGCCTTTCCAATTCGTCTTGTTCGACCTTGCGCCAACTTTCGCGTAATTCTCGAATCGTTTCGATCGAATTTCGCGCGTTCGTCTCTTCAACGAACCCTTTGGCTTCCTCTTCGACAATTCGGGTCGCCTTGGGAATTTCGCGGTCGCGTATCTCTTTGTTGCGCGCGCAGGCGCTTTCTAAATCGTCGACCGAATAAAGATAGACGTTCGGGCGTTCTCCGACTTTAACGTCGATATTTCGTGGAACCGCCAAATCAAGAATGAAAATAGAACGTCCTTTACGTCGCGATTCGATCGTTTTGTAATCTTCCAACGTAACGACGGGCTCCGACGCCCCGGTCGCGCAAATCGCCAAATCGACGTTTGCCAGCGCGTCGACGCGCTCGTCCCAATCGACGACCTTTCCGTTCCAAACTTCGGCGAGTTTTTCAGCCTTTTCACGACTGCGATTCGCAACCCAAACGGACTTGGCGCCAAAATCGGCAAGATATTTGAGCGTCTCTTCCGCCATTTCGCCCGCGCCCAAAACAAGCGTTTTTTTGTCGTTCAAGCGTTCGAAAATATTGAGCGCGAAATCGACGACCGCCACGCTTGGAATACTAACGCGTCGCTTGAAAACGCCGGTCTCGACCGAAACGCGCTTCGCCGTTTTAAAGGCGGTCTGAAACGCGGCGTTTAGAATCGGACCGGTCGTCCGCGCTTGAACCGCCGTTTCGTAAGCGCGCTTCATTTGCGACAAAATCTGCGGCTCGCCCAAGATCATACTGTCGAGGCTCGACGTTACTGAAAAAAGGTGAACGGCGGCGGCGTAATCCGACAAGAATTGAAAATTACTTGAATAACGTTTGCAAGACGCAGGGTCGTCGACGACGTTCGCGCGATATTTCAACGAGGCGAGAAAAGGAAACACCTCTTCGTCTTTGGGAAGTTCGCGCGACTCGCTGGCAAAATAGAGTTCCGTTCGATTACAGGTCGAAACCAAGACGGCTTCGACGCCGGAAAACGCGTCGTTCCAATCGGTCAAAGTCGAAACGACCCCTGCGGCGTCAAGGGAGAACAACTCGCGAACTTCGATCGGCGCGATACGACTGTTAAGACCGACGACTCGAATCGGCATCAACGACTCCTCAAAGGAAACTCTAAGCTAAACCGGCGACGATTTGTCGCTAAAAGGTCTTATATTTTCGACGAAATCTATTTTGCTTCAAGGGGCGGCGAGGTCGACTTGTCGGAAGTTTCTTGAAGTTCGACGTCGTTAAAACCGACTCCGTGCCACCTTCCCCCGTTGACGAACGCGGTAAAAAGAGCAAGAGCGACAAGAACCGCGCAACAGAAAAAAGCAAGCGACGCGTCCCTCGCGCCCAATTCGACGTCTTCGCGACGAAAGCGAGAGAGATTGGCGACGAGAGCGAATAGAAACAACACGGTCGCGCCGCAAGCCAACAAATCGAACTGCGGAACAAAGATCGCTCGACCCGATGCGCCGAATATTCTCAAATAGAACCCGCTGGCAACGCCGAATCCTAACGCAAGCAAAACGCCGTTCGTCGCAAAACGAGCCGCGCTTCCAAGCCATTCGATCGTCGGAAGCGCCAAAGTCGACGATAAAATCTTGCGACGAAGACGACGACGTTGAACGAAAAACATCACGCCGACGATCGCGCCCCAGATCGACGCCAAAGAAGCGCACAACATTGAGACGACGTGCGCCAAGCGAACGAAACGACAAGTCGCCTCGCGAGACAAGGAGACGTCGACGACGTTCAGACCGACGACGACCAAGACGATAGCCGCCGGAAAGAGAAACAAGCCGAACTGCGTTTTAGGATACGCCGCATAGAGCCACAACCACGCCAAAACAAGCCCAAAGGCAAGCAGATAAAACCAGCCGCCCGCGCTAGGAAAAAAACGCTCGTTTTGAAGCAAGTCGTTATAATACAAAAAGACCGAATGCGCGACGACGCCAAGAATCGCCGCGCACAAAGAAGCGATTCTGACGCCCCGATTCCCTTTCAGAAACCGGAATCTCGCTATTTCCAAACCAAAAGCCAAGAAATAACAGGACAAGAAACAAACGACGCCGACGTCCTTCAACATAACCTCGCCCGCCTGAATTTAACAAACGCCTCAACGAACGCCGCATAGGCGAGAGACGCTCGAACTCGCGCGCCGATCGTCTAACTGAGTCGCTCGTCTATCGGCGTCACTCGTCTATCTTCTCGACGCGAAAATACCGAAATCTTGTCCAAGACTCGTCGCCGTCTTTATCCGAACGAGGACCGTTCCAACACTGAAGACTAATCTGGTCGCCCGGCGCCGCGTCGATGCGTCCTTCGTAAACGCGTTTAAATTCCGTTCCGTTCTCGCCGCAAAATTCCGCGACGACGTTTCTATCGCGAACCGTTATCCGAAGACGCCCCCCTTGAGAATCGACGGGCACCTTGCCCGGATAAACGTAAGTGCGACCGTCGACGTTAGCGAAAATCAACTTAAAAACGACCTTTCCTCCGCGCAACCAATAGACTCCGCATTGTTGATACTGCGACGTCGGCTTGGAAAGAAAAGAACAATCCGTCTCGATACGATACGCGCAACCGACGCGCCCGTTCAACCAACGGAGAAAATTAAGAGGTCTTGCAAGGACGTTGCGCGCCTCTTCGTTTTGAAAAGGCTCCGATTTAATCTCAAGAGAATTTCCAACGAAACGACGACTCCCGGAATTCTCCCTTACCCAAACCCAGCCGGGCTTGAGCGCGCCTTCAAATCGATCCTCAAAAACGACTTCTTGCGCGCGCGTCGACGTCAAGCCGGAAAGCCAAATCGTAGACGCCAAACAAATAAACGCCGCTAATCGAAACATAGGAATAAACTCATTATTTAAAGACGGACTATTAACCGTAAAATCACCAACGCGACGAATCGGCTAGCTCGCCAAGGGACGCGCGCCAAAACGCCGTCGCCGCCGTTGTCTCGCGCCATCGACGCGTCTGTTATATTTTATCTAAAGTTCCAACTCTGTAAATCGTTCTTGAAAGATTTTTATTATTTTCTCCAATAAAAACGCTTATATCGTTATACAATTCCTATGTTCCTTCTTTCGCGTCCATACGATATAAACCTTAGAAACGCCCCAAAGAGACAAAAGCGGCAAAAAAACTTCAAGCGGCGCGCGCATTCTCATATTCGTCCAATAGAACAAATGAGGAATCTGAACGGACAAAATCAACAGCCAGCCCCAAATCCAAGGCGACGCCAAGAAAGAACGTCGGCAAGACTCGTCGCTCGGTTTTCGCCCAGAGAACCAAACGCCCAGACCCGCTAAAAACGCCGCCGCTTCAAGCGCGTAAAAAATCGCGACGCAATCGAGCGCAAGAGCGCCGAAGCGTCCCGAAGCGCCAAGTTCGTAAGGTCGGAAGCGCCACAATTCCCCGATCCTCGCAAAACAAGAATAGAAGAACGTCCGACGATCGCTCCGAATCGCGTTCAACGCCTGCTCTTGAGTCCATTGGTCTTGAAATAGTTCGGCTTCTTTAGAGTCGCGCGCGACGCCCGCTTGAACCAAAGCGGCTTCGTAATCGGAAGCAAGGCGCGCTTGAAACGCTTCGGGATTCCAAAAAGTCCAGTTCGGGTTAGTTCGATAATGTTCGTACAATTCCGGGTTATTCGCCAAAAGAAGCGTATATCCCCCGTGCGTGGTCGTCGCCTTAAAGACGCCAAGTTCGCGTTGATTACGAAACGCCCAAGGCAAAAGAACGAGCGCCAATCCGACTAAAAAGACGCAAGGCGCCCAAAGAATCGCGCCGCCGCCAGACTTCGAAAAGAACGCGCGCGACTCGACAAACGTCAAATACGCAAAAATCAATCCGGCAAGCGCAAGATAGGCGGGTCGACAAAGCGTCGCCAAACCTAACAAAGCGCCGAAAAACGCGTAATTAACGCATTGCGCGCGCGACGCGTCGCGAGTCCTTCGACGCAACGCGAAGGCGCCACAATTTAAAATCGCGATCGCAAAAAAAGACGCGAGCGTTTCCGTCATCACAAGACGCGACTGCTGCAAAAGAATCGGATCGACGGCGACAAGCGCGGCGCCAAGCGCGGCAAAAGTCGGCGAAAAGTCAAGCGAGCGCGCGAAAAAATAGACGAGCGCGACCGTCGCGACGCCAAGAATCCAATGAAGCAACGCGACGGAGGCGTCGCGCGACAAAAGCAAGTCGTCGATAAAACGCGCGCGCGTTCCGTCGGACGTCGACTCGTCGGCGTCGATTTCTAGCGCGTTTCCTTTTCGTCCGTCGTCGCGACGAGAAAGCAAGCTCGCCGTTTTGAGCGCCCAAGGATAAAGGGGCGGTCGAAACGCCGTCGCGCGCTCGCCGTAACCGAAAACGCCGTATTCGCGCCAATTCTCCGCCAAACTCATATATTGATCGGGGTCGTCTTCGAAGGAATCGAGCGACGAAAACAACAACGCGCCCCGAATCAACAACGCCGCCAAGAGAAGCCAAAAGAAGGGCGACTTGAAAAGGCTCGATTTAGTTTGAAGAGGAGAAGTCGTCATTGCCGCGTTCGTTTCTCGTGAAAAAAGAAGGAAATAGAAAAAGAAGACGCGCGCCCCGAAAAGGGAACGTTTCAAAGAAGACGTTCCCTTCTCGCCGAGCGTTCGTTAAGCGCCGTCAAAAAATCACGCGACGATTATTTAGAGAAAATCGCGTCCGCAAAATTGAGATATTGTTCCCAATCGTAGTCGGTCACGTCGTGCTTGCCCGTTCGCTTATGATAACGAATCGTAGCGCCGACGGGCGAATCGACGTCCGGCTGTTCCGTAACGCCGCCAATGCCGTCGGTTCCCAAGAGACGGTAGACGGGATCGGCGTACAAAGCGGAAAGAAATTCGCCTTTCGGATCCGCCCATTCGTCGGCGCTCGCGCTAGCGACGTAGACGGGTCGAGGCGCGATCAACGCGATCAGTTCGTGCTGATCGAAGGGCAATTCGTTCACTTTATCGCCGTATTGACGGAAATTCTTCGTAAACCAATGCGGGAAAGACGCGTTGATTCGATCGACGCGCTCGCCAAATTCGCGACGAGAAAGCGCCGCGCCGCCGCAGCCGGAATCGTTCGAAACGACCGCCGCGAAACGTTGGTCGTTCGCGCCGCACCAAAGCGCCGTTTTGCCAAGTCGAGAGTGCCCCAAGACGATCGCCTTGCTCGAATCGATTTCGGGCAACGTCGCCAAGCAGTCGTAGCAACGGGAAAGACCCCACGCCCACGCGGAGATCGTGGCGGGATAATCGCCCGCGTTCGCGTCAAAGTTCGTAAAGAGCGGGTGAACGCCGTTTTTGAACCCGTCGTCAAAGTCGGGGTCGATTTGTTCATAGAAGACGGTCGCGATCGCATAGCCGCGATCGATTATCTTTTCGAAAGCCCAGCGCGACTTCGCGACGCCCTTTTTCGAATCTTTATGAGTCGTTTCGGAAGCGTCGGGCGCGGTAATATTCAAAACGTCGCTCGTCGTATGATTTCCTTGGAAATTCGGCATAAGAAACACGGGAACCGCGCCTTTACGGTCGTTCGGAATCAAGACCAAAAGATCGGCGTAGGGCTTCGGATTAGGCGCGTCGAAATAAATGCGAATTTCTTTAAGCGTCGCTTTGCCGCCGAACGCGTCGTCGGAAGACGTCAATTCTTCGAATTTAACCTTCGACAAATCGGCTTCGGGATATTTGCCGTACATCTCGCTTTGGAACTGCGCGAGAATTTCAGGCCGGCGCTTTTGAAACCACAACTCCGGCGTGTCGATCTTCGTTCCGTCTTCGGCGACGAGCGGGTCGGGCAAGACAAACTGCGGAACTTTCGACTCGTCGTAATTCGGGGGCGCGATTTTGTCTGCGGCAAGCGCGTTAAGAGTCGACGCGCCTAACAAAAGCGACGCGACGGAAAACAGGCGAATAATAAAGGAACGACTCATTTTTGCCTCAAATGTTTTTAGCGGTTCGAGGGGCGCTCGAGCGAAAAAGCGCCGAGCGTCGTGAAAAAATCCAACGGGGCGACTTCAAAAAAAAGCCGCCGAGTTTATTGTATTCTTTTCGTTGGAAAATACAACGGCTCTAAGCGCGTTTTTTTTGGCGCAAGCATTCGCGTTATTTTACGCGTCGCAGAAAAGGCGTGCGTTAAGCCGCCGCATATAATGCGGCGACTTAACGCGAACTTTCCATAATTTCGCCGTTTTCTCAAAAAAACGATTTGCCCTTTCACGCTCCATCGTGTAAAATCACCGCAAAGGAGCCCCAAAGATGCAAATCGCCGAATTACTCGCCAATTTCCGCCAAATCGCGACGACGCCAAAAGAACAAGGCGACCTCTTCGAAGAACTCGTCTGTAAAATCTTGCGCAATTCGCCCGAATACCCGCAAATCGAGCGCGTCGTCTTTTGGAAAGATTGGGAAAAAGCAAAAAATATCGCCGATATTGGAATCGATCTTGTCGTCGAAACGCGCGACGGCGAATTTTGGGCGGTTCAGTGCAAATTTTACGCCCCCGATTCGACGATCCCAAAAGAAGAAATCGACTCTTTCCTCGCCGCCGCCGGGCGCGTTTACGACGGTTGTAAATTTTCGCGCCTCCTCCTTTATACGACGGCGCCCCTTAGCGCCAACGCGCGCAAGGAAATTGAAGACCGAACGCCGCCCGTGATTTTGCGCCGCGTCGATACGTTCGACGACTCGTTATTCGATTGGGCGCTTCTTTACGACTCCGTGAAAAACCGGGTCGACGCCGATTTTCGCCGCCCGAAAAAATCGCTCCGTCCGCACCAACTCGCCGCGCTCGACGCCGTAAAATCGGGCTTCCTCGCCGCCGACCGGGGCAAGCTGATTATGGCTTGCGGAACCGGCAAAACGCTGACGTCCCTCCGCATAACCGAAACCGTCGCGCCCGACGCCGGGCTCGTCCTCTACCTTGTCCCGTCGCTCACGCTTCTCGCGCAAACGCTCGGCGAATGGACGCGCGAATC
>JAZRWW010000232.1:0-6612 GCA_045599865.1 Thermoguttaceae bacterium | reverse complement strand
GTTTCCGTTTGGGAAATCTCTTGGGGCGACGGCTCGACGTCGCGCTTTGAGAATTTGTCGAAATCGCAGACGGCGGCGCATTATTACGCGCAAGACGGAACGTTCGACGTTTCGTTGAAAGTCGTCTATCTCGACGGCGCGTGCGAGACGTTCAAGGCGTTTTCGACGCAAACGATCGGCGCGCGCGTCGCGCAAGCGGACGTCCTTTCGGCGGTCTTCGAGGACGTCGACGACCTGTTTGAAAACGCGTTCGTCGACTTTGAGAATCCGAACGTTTACGAACCGGCGTTCCGACGGTGATTTTGTAGGCGTTCTCGGAAAATCGCGCGTCGTTGGCGCCCAAACGCCCCCCGCGTCGTAAGACGCGGGCGTGGAAGCCGCCGGTTATATACCGGCGGATGGCGTCGGTTCGCAAAACGTTGATCGCGCGACGAGGAACAATAAAAAACGCTTCAACGGCGCGGTAGAAACGCGACTATCATTTATTCCAACGTTCCGTTTAAAATCTAGTTTTTTTGGTAATGAAGGCGTCCGCCGATATGTATCGGCGGCTTCCACGCCCGCCTGTCGGCGGGATTTCGCTCCAAACCTTATTCTAAATCCGTAAACGCTTGACGCTTTTCTACCCTATTTGTAAAAAGGGCGCGTCGGGACGTATCGTAAAATCTAATTTTTGGTATAATGAAGGCGCAAAACGTAATTCGCGCGCAAGGGCGCGCGGTTTTGCAGAAATCGATTTTCAAAATCTCGCGTTTGCCTAACGGCGCGCGATTCGGAGCGTTTTATGAAACGAATTTTGACTATTCAAGACGTTTCTTGCGTTGGGAAGTGTTCGCTAACGGTAGCCTTGCCCGTTATTTCTGCGGCTCAAATCGAAACGTGCGTTCTTCCGACGGCGGTTCTTTCGACGCATACTCAATTCAAAAGCTTTACGTTTTGCGATTTGACGCGCGAAATTTCGCCGATCGCCGCGCATTGGCGTAAGGAAAAAATCGGGTTCGACGCGATTTACACGGGCTATCTCGGCTCCTTCAAGCAGACGTCGCTCGTTGAGAAGTTGATCGACGATTTTCGAACTAACGACAATCTTGTTTTCGTCGATCCGGTAATGGGCGACGCGGGCAAGTTGTACGTCGGGTTCGACCAAGAATTTGCGGATCGAATGGCGAAATTCTGCGCGAAAGCGGACGTGATCGTTCCGAATCTCACGGAAGCGACTTCGATGTTGCGATTACCTTACGTCGAATCAGGCTACGACCTCGCGTATATAACCGACCTGTTGCATAAACTTGTCGCGCTTGGTCCGAAAGTAGCGGTTTTGACGGGCGTCTCTTTCGAGCCGGGCAAACTTGGCGTCGTCGGACTCGATTCCGTCGCCGGAAAGTTTTTCTCGTATTTCCGCGACGAACTGCCGGGACGTTATCACGGAACGGGCGACGTTTTCGCCAGCGCCGCTCTCGCCGGCTTAACGCGCGGTATGACGCTTTCCCGATCGTTTCAACTCGCGGTCGATTTCGTAGTAGAATCGATTCAGGCGACGCTCGCCAATCCGAATTCGCGATTTTACGGCGTCGATTTCGAAGCGGCGTTGCCTTCGTTCGCCGCAAAATTTGCGAAACGCGACGCAAACCAAAGTCTTGCTTGATTCCCTTCCCCAACGTTTTAAAGGAACAAAATGAAACTATTAAAACCGATCGGCGCGACGCTTTTCGCGGCGTCGACGCTCGCCTTGCAGGGCGGTTTACAGGCGCAAGAAACGCCTACCTTCCAATATCCTCAAGCGCCGACTTGCGAACAGGTCGACGAATATTTCGGCGTTCAAGTCGCCGATCCGTATCGCTGGATGGAAACGGAAAAGACGCCCGAGCTGACGAAATGGATCGAAGAAGAAAACGCCGCGACGCAAAATTATTTAGCGCAAATTCCTTTTCGCGAGGAGTTGCGCGAGGAGATGCAGGCGCGTTACGACTACGCGCGTCAAGGCGCGTGTTGGAAACGCGGCGGACGTTATTTCTATTCGACGAATTCCGGGTTGCAAAATCAGTCGGTTCAATATACGAAAACGACGCTGGACGGCGAAGCGCGTCTTTTAATCGATCCGAACAAATTGTCCGAAGACGGAACCGTCGCGCTTTCCGATCTTTCCGTTTCTAAAGACGGTCGTTACGCCGCGTGCGCCACGTCGACGAGCGGCTCCGACTGGCGCGATATTTTCGTTTTAGACGTCGCGTCGGGCGAGCGTCTTAGCGACGAGCTTCACTGGGCGAAATTTACGTCGATTTCTTGGTTTGGCGCCGGGTTCTTTTACAGTCGTTACGACGCGCCGCCCAAAGGTCAAGAACTGACCGCTAAAAACGAATATCAAAAGATTTATTATCATAAGCTAGGAGACGCGCAAGATTCCGACGTTCTCGTCTTCGAAGACCGCGAGAATCCCGCGCGCAACTGCGCCGCCGAAACGGACGACGACGAGAATTGGCTCTTCGTCTATCAAAACGAATCGACTTACGGCGCCAAGGTTCTCTTCGCCGATTTGCGCCAAGCGAAAGACCTTGCGTCCCTCGAGTTCAAAACGCTCTTTCCGAGTTTTGAAGCGGAGTCGTCGGTCGTCGTCGTGCAAAACGAAACGTTTTACGTCCTCACCGACTATCAAGCGTCTCGTCGTCGCTTAGTCGCGGTCGATCCCGCGAATCCGGCGCCGGAAAATTGGCGCGACGTCTTGCCCGAAAGCGACGTCTTGTTGGAATCGGTCGCGCCCGTATACGATCGATTAATCGCGCGCTATTTGCGCGACGCCGCGCACGAGTGCGTTTTCTACGATTACGACGGGCAAAAATTGGGCGAATTAGAGCTTCCGGGCGTCGGCGTCGTCGGACTTTCGTGTCAAAAGGACGAGCCCGAATTTTTCTATACGTTCACGTCGTTCGTTTATCCTTCGTCGATCTATCGTTGCGATCTTTCGAGCGGTTCGAAGGCGCTCTATTGGACGCCCGACGCGGGGTTCGATCCGAACGACTACGTTACGGAGCGGCTTTGGTACGAAAGCAAAGACGGAACGCGCGCGCCGATTTTCGTAACGTACAAAAAAGGACTCAAGCGCGACGGACAAAATTCGACGCTTCTCTACGGTTACGGCGGGTTCAATATCAATATGACGCCGGGCTTCAAGCCGACTCGTATTCCCTACCTTGATCGCGGCGGCGTCTACGCGGTCGCGATTCTGCGCGGAGGCGGGGAATACGGGGAAGAATGGCACAAAGCCGGCTCGAAATTGCAAAAGCAAAACGTGTTCGACGATTTTATTTCGGCGGCGGAGTTCTTGATTCGCGAGAAATTCGCGTCGAAAGAGACGCTGGCGATCAACGGCGGTTCGAACGGCGGTCTGTTGGTCGGCGCCGCGCTGACGCAACGTCCCGACTTATTCGCCGCCGCCGTTCCGCAAGTCGGCGTTTTGGACATGTTGCGCTATCATAAGTTCACGATCGGCTGGGCGTGGGCGACGGACTATGGCACGAGCGAAGAAAGCGAAGATATGTTCAAATATTTGCTCGGCTATTCGCCCCTGCACAACGTCAAAAAGGGCGTCAAATACCCGGCGACGATGATTATGACGTCGGATCACGACGACAGAGTCGTGCCCGCGCACTCGTTGAAATTCGGCGCGACGCTTCAAGCGAACGCTTCGCCGACTTCCCCGATCGTTATTCGCGTGGAGTCGAAAGCCGGGCACGGCGCGGGCAAGCCGACGTCTAAAATCGTCGAAGAAGCAGCCGATATGTACGCGTTTATTTTGTTCAATACGCAAAAACGCCCGTAGACGTCAAACGGTAAGCCGCCGAATATAATTCGGCGGTTAGAGTCAAACGAGAAAGCGCCGTAATATTCACGGAAGGCCGCCAAATGAAAATCAGCGATTAGTTGGAGCAAGGCGCCGCCTCAATATTTGCGCGTTTGGAGGCTTCTTGAATTTTATCGCGTCTCGCGATAAGCTTTCATAATCTCGTCGTAGACGTTTCGCACGCGTTTGACGGGAAGCGCAAAGCTGATTCCTTGATACTGACGTCCGTAAATAGCGGCGTTTATTCCGACCAAACGTCCGTAAAGGTCGACCAACGCGCCGCCGCTGTTGCCGGGATTGACCGCCGCGTCCGTCTGCAAAAACTCCTGTTTCACGACGCCTTGCTCGTCAAAAACGAAACGTTCCTTAGCGCTGACGATCCCTTGGGTGACGGTGCGCGCAAGTCCGTAAGGATTGCCCAACGCCAACACGGGATCGCCGACGTCAAGCGCGTCGCTGTCTCCCCATTCGATCGGAATTAAGCCGGAGACCTCGACTTTCAAGACGGCGACGTCAAGATTCTCGTCGAATCCGACAAGCGTTATGCCGTCGGCAAGCGTTCGACCGTCGCTCAGTACAATTTCCACGCCGTCGACGAGTCGTCCTTGTTCGCAAATCACGTGAAAATTAGTCACGATAAAACCGTCGGAATCGACGACGACGCCGGAACCCTGCCCTTCCGCAAGCGACGAACCGCCGAAAAAATCGGATTGAACGACGCTCGTCTTAATGCCGACGACGCTCGCGCCGACTTTTTTGACGACGTAAGGAACGCGTTCTTCGTCCGCGCAGTCGGGATGTTCCGCCAAGAACTTTTCGGCCGCCTCTCTTTTAGCGCGTTCCACGCCTCGCGCGGTCGAATACGCCCAACGCTCCGCCAAAGACGGTATCAGGAGAAGCGCCAGCAAAAAACAAAGCAGGAAAATCAAGCGTCCTTTGCGCAGGGCAATTAATCGATTTCTCGCCTCTTCCATTCGCGCGCGCAACATTTGCGCGTTTTCGATCGACGCGTTTCCTTCGCGATAGTCTTGTCCGTTATAATAATCGTTGTCGTTTAACACTTTCGACGCCTTCTCTATGAAAACGTATTTTGTTTCGTCGTCCGTTCGTCGCTCGCGCGACTTCAAAAGAACTTCAGACGCGTAGAACGCCTGACAAATTGCGTAATCGTTCGCGGAAAATTCGTACTTTCGTGAAGCAACAGACGCGAACGCCTTCGCGCCTTGTAGATCGTTCGCCGACGTCTGGTCGCATAACTCAAGCAATTTGCGCTCGTTTGATCGCTTCGCGTTCCTTGCGATTTTTTGCGAATAATCGTCGCTTTACAAAACGCCTAACAACCGGCTGGAACCAACGTTTTCACGCGTTTCTTGAATTCTTCAAGAGAGTTTGTTCCCATTACGACGGACATAAGCTCCGTCGGATCGGAATCGACAAAAGGTTTCAACGTCTTTTGGATGAAAGTCGGCGTCGCCTTCGGAAAACGTAAGCCAATCATTTGGGCTAGGAGTTCTAATTTGCCTTTGCGTTCTCCCTCGCGTATTCCCTCGCGCTTTCCTTCGCGTATTCCTTCGCGTATTCCTTCGCGTTTTCCGTCGCGTCTTCCTTTAGCTTCGGCGGCTTCCCACTCCTCGTCGCTTAAAAGCCAAGTTCTACGAACCATTTCTTGCATCTCCTCTCTTTTCATAACGCCCGCCAACTCGTCGCGAGTCGGCAAAAGAGCCGTTGAATAAGGGATAAAACGCTCTAACAACCGGCTGGAATCAAAGTTTTCACGCGCTTCTTGAATTCTTCAAGAGAGCTTGTTCCCATTACGACGGACATAAGCTCCGTCGGATCGGAATCGACAAAAGGTTTCAAAGTCTTTTGGATGAAAGTCGGCGTCGCCTTCGGAAAACGTAAGCCAATCATTTGGTCTAGGAGATCTAATTTGCCTTTGCGTTCTCCCTCGCGTATTCCCTCGCGTTTTCCCTCGCGTTTTCCGTCGCGTTCTCCGTCGCGTCTTCCTTTAGCTTCGGCGGCTTCCCACTCCTCGTCGCTTAAAAGCCAAGTTCTACGAACCATTTCTTGCATCTCCTCTCTTTTCATAACGCCCACCAACTCGTCGCGAGTCGGCAAAGCGAAGTTCTTTTTTGCACACATCGTATTGACGAAACTAAGCGCGTCGTCAAGAATTACGTTGGCGTATTCGTCGGTCTGGACGCGCGCGTCTTTGACGATACGCAACGACTCGCCGACGTCCTTCAGCCATTCTTCGCGCGTCGCGCGCGGATTGCTCGTCAGTATTTCCGCTTTGCGCAACAAGTCAAAGAAAAAATTAAGCCAGTCGGCGTTTTGCAACGCTTCGTCAAAAGTTTTCGGCGGCTTCTTCTTCGCTTTGCCCGACGTCGTCGGAAGGACGTCGATTCTCTTATCGACCAAGGAAACCAGCAGGAATCTCAATTTGAAAATCCACTCCTCGTCAAGTTCCTTTAAAGACGTCGTAAACAGGTCGGGCAGATTCTGAACTTCGTTCCATTGTTGCGCGCCGGTGTAAAACAAAACGACAAAAGGCCAAATAATTTTGCCGTCCGGCGTTTTGAATCGCTCGGGGTAACGTTCCGCAAAATCAAGGGTCGCAACTAAACTCGTCAGCATTTGCTTCACGACGTTTCTATCGGGCGCCGACTTGTGTTCCATTAACACAATGATCGGAAATTCCTCTTTCCTACCGTCTTTATAAGGAATGGTAAAGAGCAAGTCGCATATGCGCGAAACGTTGTTTCCGAAAACAA
>JAZRWW010000231.1:0-1592 GCA_045599865.1 Thermoguttaceae bacterium | reverse complement strand
AAAGCGCTTCGACGTCGCCTTCGACAGTGAAAAAGTAAACTCCGCCCGCAGGAACCATACGTCGAACGCTTTTCGGCGCCGACTTTTCGTAAGACCAGCCCGAAACGGGAACCCAACGGTCTATCGCGACGCTTTCCAATTTCAACGTTGCTTTTCCGTTGCATACTCTCGGCGCGCCCGTCAAATCGGCGCCGAGCCAACCCGGTAGCCAACCGCCTTTAAAAATCGCGGGCGTCGCAAGAATCATTCGAACGCGCTTTGCGTTTTTCGCTTTCTCTTTCAGTTCTTTTGGCGCTTCGAGCTTCGCGGACTCTTTGAAACGCCACGAAGCGAGACGGCGCCGCCCTCCCAAGGCGCCCAGCGCCGAAGAGGGTAGTTTCTTATCCGTCGCAATTTGCGAAAACAGCGCGACCGACTCTTGCGAATCCTTGAGGAAAAGGTCGAGTCCTACGGTGGAAAATAATTTTCCGTCGGAGGCTGTTCCATTAAACGGATCGATCGCGACGCAAGTCCGCTCGTCCTTAGGAAAAGAGGGCAAGGCGTCCGACGTTTTAGGTTTTTCCGACAGTTGCGGATATTTGGCGCCTTCGACGACGACTCCTTGAACGTTCTCCGTTTGAAGCCAATTCATATAACTCGACCACGACCAAAACGGCGCGGTCTTTGTCGGCTTGAAATTGTCTTCGTCTTCGCCCTTCTGCAAGAGCGCCGGTTGCGCCGCGCCTTTGGGCAAATCGCAACCTTCGCCGTCGTTTAGCTTAGTTGGTCTTACCGCGTAAACTTTGCGCGTCGCGTCTTTTTCACAAACGACGCAGTCGAACGGCTTGGGCAAATAGGGAAGATTCGCGCCGTTTTTGTTGGGAATGCAAGGAAGCGCGCCCGACGTTTCTATTTGTTTCAGCGCGTTCAAAACTTCCGCGTCGCTAAAATCTAAACCTAGCTCGGCGCCGATCATTGTTCGCAACGATCCTGCGAAAACGGAGGGATAAATCCAAGGGAGCGATTTCATCGTTCCGCCTTGTCCGAACGGTCGCCCGTCGCGAACGACAAGAGAAGAACGAGGCGTCGCTAAGACGTCGTAAAGAGTAGGTTCAGTCATTGTCGCGCTCCTTTTTTACTAACGCATCGTAAACGCCGATTTCTTTAGCGACGAGCAATTCGTTAACGAAACGCTCAAGATCGCGTTCCGTTTTTATCGCGTCGACGCGTTCCTTGAGCTTATTGAACAAGTCCGACTGACTCGAAAGGTTTTCTTTTTGTTGAATGATTCGCATAACGTCGCGTTGCAACGCTTCCTTTAGGTCGTTCGAATTTAACCACTTTTCGGAACGATAGACGCGGGACTTGATCAACTCATAAAGATCGTAAGGAAAGCCGCGCGGCAAATCGTTTTCGAACGCGTCCGCCCAAAATTGGAGGCGTTCGACAAGGGGATTCTCGAGCGCTTTTTTACCGTCGCTCCAGCGTTCGCGAATCGTCGTCGCGATATTTCCGCGCGAATAGAAACTGACCGCCAACCCGTTGCGATCGCCAAATCGTTCGTCGTCGTCTTTGCAGCCGTCGCTTGTCGTTTTGGCGATTTTTTCCGCTTG
>JAZRWW010000230.1:0-26003 GCA_045599865.1 Thermoguttaceae bacterium | reverse complement strand
TTCCGCCCATCCGCCTGCAATGCAGGCGGCTTTCGCGCGTTTTTCGCTTCTGCGAAAAACGAATCCCCGAGCGACGCTTTCATTAAGTTCCACCGTCGAATTTTCGGGAATACTTTTCGTGAACGATTACAAAACAACGCCTAAACTTAGAAAGTAAGAAAGCCGTCAAACGCTTGCGTTTCTCTGTACGCGACGCGTTTTTGGTATTTCAGCGGATCCGCGTATCGTTGATACGCGGCTTTCCGTAAACGCTTGCAAATAAAAAAACGACGCGCTTTTGGAGAGGTAAAACGCGTCGTATAGGCGATTCGGGAAAACAACAAACCCGACGCCGAAGCCGTTGGTTGATTGGTATTGTACGGCTATTGATTGGGAAAAGAAGAAAACGACTCGATAGGCGACTCCTTTGACCTTAGAGGTCTGTTAAATTGGGAAGGGACGGACAAACCTAGGTTATGTTGTTTGCGTTCAAAGTCTCGCTCGCGTTGAATCAAGAGGGGGATGTTTCATAGGCGGTTCGCGGAACCTTTCGGGCGCTTGACCTCGAAATATCGGAGGGCGTCGGCTTGGAGGTGGCGCCAAGCCCTTTTTCGGCGGCGGATACGGCGTCGAAACGACTTTGTGAAACGGGCGAGGACGCGGCGTCGGCTTAGGCGCGACTACGACGTTCGGAGGAACATACGCCGGTTCGGAAACGATTACGCCGGGCGTCGTCGTTTTGCCGTCGTCCATTCCAAACGTAAGAGTCGTTCCTTCGAGATTCAACGAAACGCCGAATCCTGAAGCGGACGCTCGGCTTGTCAGACCGAACAAAACAACGCAGGCGACGACGACCGTCGGCGTTCCTATTTTTGCGGAAGAAAAAATCGTTTTGCTCATTTTATGTTTCCTTGTTCGATATTATCGGGATTCGCCGTCTTGAGATTGGCTTAAAGACGCGCGGATTCCTTATCGTATCGCGCTTATATTGAAGGGACGTCGGACGAGCGTAACGAACTTTTGGGATTGGGAAGCGCTTGTCGTTTCACTCGTCCGACAATACTTATTATGCAAAAGAAACGAGAAAAACAACCAAAATTTAGTATTTTTTCAAGAGGGTAAAAGGCGCTCGCTCGCGCAATATTAAGCTAGATTTGCGTTTGAGTTGCGCGGCGGTTCCTACGCGACGGTTACGCTGATATTAACGCGCCGTCAATAACGACGAAACAAAATTTGTCAACCGTTTGACAAATAGTCGAGCGTGACGGGCGAAAATTCGTCGTCGTAGGGAAGCGGTTCCGTAGACAATATTTTGCCAAACGCTTCCTTTGCGTTCGGATCGACGTAGGCGTTCGGATCGACGGTTCCCCATAATCGCCGAATCGTTTGAACGATCCAACAAACTTTCTCTTCCGCTTGGCGCAGTTCGGCTTCGCTCCAAGGCGCGCCAAACGCTTGAACTTCCGCCGAACGAGGAAGAACGATATACGCAAGGGAAACTTTCGTCTTTTGGATTTCCTCAAAAGCGCGATTAGGGTAGTACTCGCGGAGAATTTCCCAAAATATTCTGCGATAAAGGGGCAGTTGCAAATTTTGCCAACTGAATTCGGGCGCGTCGACCGCCGCCGTTTCGTCAAGCCTTTTTTCCTTAACCCGATGTTTTTGATCGACGACGTTGTTCGGAAATTGAGAATATAATTTTGCGTTCGTTTCTTCGTCGACAATTTTTTCGCTTTCGGCGTTTTCTTTGCCCGATTCCGCTTTGTCGAACGTTTTATAGTCGAAAACGTACCAGCGGTTTTCTTCGGGAGCGAAATCGATCCTGTCGATACGACCGACGATTTTCACGACGTCGGAAGGCGAGACGCGGAAGTCGATCATACCCGAAGACGTCGATTTTTCGACAAATTTAACGACGCGTCCGGCGCGACGCCAGCCGACTTGCCAACGCGCAAACGCGCGAAGACGCCAACGTATCTGCTCGATTTGAATACGAACGAAGGGCGAAGAATAGTCGTTAAACGACTTCTCGGCGATTTCGTCGAGTTTCGCGCTCAACCAACCTGCGAGGACGTCGGCGTCCGTCGCGTCTCTTATTTTTTCGTCCAAACCAAACTCGCGCAAGACGTCGTGCGCCAAAGCGCCGAAAGCGGCCGCGTTCATTTCGGACGAGTCGCTCGGTTCAACGGCGCGAAGACCTAACGCGCGCCTTAAAAAATAACGGTACGGACTCGACAAAAAATCGGCAAACTCCGTGACTCTAAAGAGACGCGGCGCCGTTCCCGACAACGACAATTTAGGCGCGCAAAAACCGCGCGGAGAATCCGTCTGATTTTCGTTTTGAACTTCCGCGCGTTTAGCGGGAAAGGAAACGACGACGCCTTCGCGGCGTTGGCGCGCTCGTAGCGTTTCAAGCGCGTCGGAACGTTGATCGGCAAAAAAACGACAAACTCTTTCGGGCGTCTTTTGCGGTTCCGTTGCAAACGCCAGTCTACTAGGTAAAAGCGGATCGCCGGCCAAACTGCGTTTCCCAAAAATTACGAACAAGTCGCGTCGCGAATGCGCGAGCGTCGCGACGATATACGCGTCGCGCGCGTAAGAACGTTCGGAGTCGTCGACGCCGATCTCGCGGCGCGTTTCGTCCGGTAAAAAAAGATCGCTAGAACGCGTCGAAGGGACGAAACGTTCGTTGAAGCCCGTCAAAATTAGGTAGGGCGCGTCGTCAAACGGAAGATCGAGCAAACCTTGCGTTTCAACGGCGCGCGAATTTGGCGTCGGAGGAATCGTCTTCGAAGAGAGTTCGTTCAAGACGAGACGAATTGCGTTTGAGCCCGTCGTTGCAAATTCCTCGTCCGTCGGGAGGGCGTCAAGCGAATTGAGCGTTTCGTTGAACAGTTTGAAAAAAGCGTCGATTTGTTCTTCCGTCGCGCGATCGTAACGCGACTCGTCGACGTCGGCGTAAATTTGATTGAGGAATCGGGATAAAATCGGCGCCCAAGCGCGCAACGTTAGACGACGTTGGTTCGTCGTCCAGCGAAATCTGTCGACGAAGGCGTCTTGCGCAAAAGCGAATTCTCCCGAAAAAGCCGCTTGACGCGCGCGGTCGAAATCGTTCGCGCTCGTTTTCAACGACGCAAGATCGACGTCGGAACGCAAAGCGTCGATTTCGGAACGCTGCGAAGATTGCGAGACGTTTTCGCGGAACAGAACGGGACGAGTTGCGTCGCAGAACTCTTGAAGCGCGTTTTCAATAGCGCGCGCCGCTTTGCGAAGCGCGTAAAACGTCCAGTTGCGTTTAGAGTTGTCTTTGTCGCGTATTGTGTGCCAGCGTCCGTCGACGCGGGTCGGCTGGAAACGTTCGCGGTAGGCGTCGAAATCGGCAATCCAAGACCCTCCGTCTTGCTTCGCTTCCTGTTCGTCCGTCGTCGCCGTTTCCAATTCTTCCGCTTCAAGCGCTTCGCGATCTTCCGGCGTAAGGTCGTCGATATTCTCGCCTTGTTGAGAGGCGAGCGAACTTTCTTCCTGCGATTCGTCCTCGACGGAAAATCGCGTCCAGACCCTACGAATATAATCTTCGACGTCGGGACGGCGCGCTAGTTCTTCCAACGACGCAAAAGAACGCGTTTCAAGATAGTCGGCGACGTTTGCAAGAAGGCGGAAGACGCGATTAGAACGCGCCGATTCGCCTTCCCCGCCGATGGCGTCGTATCCGAGCGCGCTTAACGCTTGCGACGCAAAAGGAACGACTTCTTGATCGGGCGTTCCGATCGTGACCGCCTCGGGCGCGATCGGATCGTAACGCCAAGTAAAACTTCCGTCGGAAGTTGGAACGTCGTACTTTTTTGACAATTCTCGCAACAGTAGCGCCGCCGTTTCTCCTTGCTCGACAGGCGAATCGACTTGAATCAGACGGTCGTCTGAAATAGGCAAACGATAGTCTTTCCAAGCGTCGGGCGCTACGCAACCGAATTCGTCGAATCGTTCCTTTTCCGCCTCGGGCGCGAAAATCCAGTACTGAACGCGATCGCCCAGCGCGTCAAAAAACGCCTTTTGTTGACGATCCAAATCGACGGCGCCGACGAGGCGATATTCGCGCGGAACGCCGTTGAAAAAATCGAACGGCGAGCCGCCGACTTGACCTCGTCGCAACGCTTCCTCGCGCGCCGCGTTCACGTCGATCGCGTCGATTCGGCGGAGTTCCTCAAAATAAAATTTGTCGAGTTTGTCGATCGTTTCCCAACGTCGAACTTCTTCTTCGAGCCCCTTGGCGCGACAAGACGCCGCTATTCGCGCGTTCGTTTGACGAGACGACGCCAGTTCGTCGCGCAGCGCAAGGAACGTTTGCGCTAATTGAAGACGCCCGGAAAAATCAGACGAGGAAGGAAGGTCGCCGATCAACGCGCGCAACTCGTCCGGCGCCTGGCGCGCCAGCGCGTCGAAAGCGCGCGATTCGCAATAGAGGCGCGTCAAACTATCCGCGACGCGTTTTTGTCGCGAGTAAAGCAGTTCGGGCGCTTTGCCTAACGTCAAATAAGAAGGGGGAATCCAGTTCGGAGCGATTTCGTTTGCTTGAATTTTTTCTTCGACAAGACGTTGAAGATAGGCTTCAAGGGTTCGTTGGGCGCGACTTCCCGAAAGTAGAAAGACGTACTTGCCAAGATTCAGCGACGGAGGAACGTTCGTTGTTTTCGTTTGGTCGAGCGACGACGAAACGACGTATTCCGCGACTTGAGGAAGAAAAGGACGCGACCAATCGAAAAAAACTCGCTTCATTGAACCGTTTCCTCGCGCTGCGGTTTACTGAGTAATATAAACGAAGTATGCGAAAAAGGCGACGGCGCCGAGCGTTAGCGCTAGAACCGTCCAAAACATTCGCGTATTGTCGGCGTCGTAGACGGAATCGTCCTCCGCGTTCTTACGCGCGAGAAAATCGTCGACGTCGGACGAGACCGATCGGGAGTCGTCTAATTCCGCGGCGTCCAATTCCGCGTCGTCTTCAAACCGAAGTCCGCAACGTTCGCAACGTCGCGCAAAGACCGGCGCGAACGCTTCCGCGCAAACGGGGCAAAGCGCTAAGGCGACGCCTTCGCCGGGCGTCGCGCGACGTCGTACAGCGGGCGTGTCGTCGAAAACGTCGCTTGTTTTTTGCGAAACCGCGTCAAGCCAACGCGGGGATTGAACGCCCGGCATAAGCTCGCCGTAGAGCGTCGAAGGGCGTTCCGATTCGTTAAACGTCAACTTGGGCGTTTTATGCGTCGAACAAGAACCGCAACTGCAGGAACAGCCGCAACTTTCGGCGTCTGTTTCGTCAAATTCCTTCGCGTCGCGCGCGCGTTCTTCGTCGGTGCGATTATCCCAAAATTCGGCGTCGCCGAGCGGGAACAACGAACCGACCGTATTGCATATAGGACAGCGCGTCTCTCGCAATTTGCCGCATTCTGGACAACGCGGCCATACTTTTAGCGCTTCGATAAAATCGTCTTCGTTGGCGAATCGTTCGCGATATTGCAACGCCGCCTGAAGATCGTCCTCGGGAATTGGGGGCGCCAACGGGTTGTCGTCAAGTTCCGATTTAAGGCTCATAACATCGTCTCGTTAAATAAACGTGATTTTAAACGCGTCAAACGTTTCAGCGTTGAGGTATTGCGTAAACTTCGTCCGTATACAGGGGCGTTCGAACGCGAATCGGCAGGTCGGCGCCCGTTTCGACTTCAAATTTAACGCGATAGACGCCGGGGGCAAGTTTAACGTCGGGCGTTTTTTCATCCGAAACGGCGCCCTCTTCCAAAGGAAGACCGTAAAGCGTTTGCGACGCGTCCGGCAATTTGAAAACGTACTGACCGCTAAGAAGTCGACAGGACGCTTTCAGCGTCGCGACAAGTTCTTCCTTTTCGCCGTCGACGCGCAGGAAAGAGACGCGAGGATCGACGACTTGCGCGTCGTTCGGAATTTCCCCTTCCGTTTTGAAATGCGCTTGGAATCCGACGCGCGCGGGCGAGTCGACTTGCAATTCCCATACGAACGCGTCGCCGTCGCGACGCGCGTCGGAATTCGTCGCGCCGCCTTGATCGCTCGTCGCGCTTCCGACGTTTTGCCACTTGGGATAGACCACGCGTCGGAACGATTCGCGCCCCGATGCGTCTTTTTCGAGTCGATACTCTTTACGTAAAGCGAGTAGCGCGTCGCGTTCGGCGACGCTCTTCGTTCCGGCTAACTTCGGATCGATCTGGAATTTTTCGCGTAATTCTTCGGGGAAACGACCAGAAAGACGCAAATCTTCGTATGCGCGAATTACGTCGAGTACTTCCCAAATAAACGGGTGGTTGTAAGCCGCGCCGACCGACGTTTGGAAGGAGAAGGAAGCGTCGTAGCCAAGCGTGGCGCCGAGACAATACTCGTACATATCGGGCGTCGCGTTGCGGTCGTAGGCGTAATACCAGCCGACGTCAAGATAAAACTCGTCCGAATGATCGGGATCAAATCCTCCGCTTCGTTCTTCAAGATACGCTTTTAAATCGTCGTGTCCGTCCGCCGACGCGCTACGTGAAATAAGATGCCACGAATAAAGGGAACAACTGCTCGCTTGAACAAACAAATTTTTATTCGTCAATTTGTCGTAAAACGCTTTGTGTAATCGCGCGTTGTAATACCAATGATCGCGCCCGTCGGCGGGACGTTGCAAAAGTTCGGAACCGTCGAAATAAACCATGTCGATCGGCAATCGATTTGCAAGCGACGCAAAATTCGTCGCTATTTCGTCGATGAAATCCGTGTCGAGGTCGGGAAGATGATATCCGTAGGCGCGCGTGAAATGTTCGATTTTCGCTCCGACCTTATGAGCGGCGATTTTCGTTCCGTAGACGCCCCGTTCGCAGGAGAGAAGCCCCTCTTTTTCCGACTTCTCGTAACGGATCAATTCGTCGTCGATTCGAACGATTTGTCCCGATCCCATATATTCGTCTTGACCGAAAGGAAAACGCGTTCCGTCGTCGGAAGTCTTAATTAGCGCGACGCCTTCAGACTCGCCGTCAAGGGATTCCGCCAAAGTAGACGAAACGTCGGTAACAAACCGTTTGTCGGGCGTCGGCGTAATATAGGCGTCGTTGTTGTCGACCGAAGCGCCGAGCAAATGAAGACCGCAACGGATTCCCTCCTTGTTGAAACGCTCAAACGTGTCGCGCAACGACGAAAAACCTCCGGGAAAACGGCTTTGGGCGACGTTGTAACGTCCCGTCGATTCGCACCAAGATTCTTGACCGAGCAACATTTGTTTAAAGCCGCCTCGTTTGATAAGACGCAACGCTTTTTCATACTCGTCGGCGCTAAAACTTGTGAGGAAGAAATACGACTGACTGCGATAAGGCGAAGCGCCGCGCCAGCCGCCGCCAGGTTGAGGAGAGGGAACGCCCGCGAGGTTTTGAAGATCGCGAACGGTTTTCGACCAATTTTCGCCAGACGTCGCGACAAGACCGCAACTTGCCGGGAATATCTTGTGTCGCGCGAACGTTTGAACCGTCAAAACCTTTTCCGCGTCGTCAAAATAGGGGAGATCGGGCGAGTTGAAATCTTCAAGTAAAACGCTGCGTTCGCCCCCGGCGCCGTCGTCTAAAATTGCCTCTACATAGTCGATATAACAGCAGACCGTTTTTTCGCCGGGCAAGCCGTTGTAATAAAAATAAAGGCGTTGAACGTCGTCGTATGAGAGATCGTTTAACTCTGGAGCGTCAAGTTCGCAAATTTTCCAGCCTTTGAAATCGATCGCGATATAGTCGTCTCGATGACCGACGGAGCCGCCAAGTTGTATTTTTAACGATTCGCCCTTGCCGTCGCCGTAGACGCGCGCGCGAAGTCGTTTGCAGTTTGAAAGATCGAGCGACTGCGAAAGATTTTTACCTCTAAAGCTCCAGCCGTCCGACTCGGCGCGATTAGACTCGGCGCGAAATTCCGCGACGTAATTGGGCGCGTCGTCGGAGGAATCCTTGGCGCGCGCGCGTCGAAACGTATGCGCGCATTTTTCTTCGTCGCCCTTGGCGCTACGACCGTTCTGACTAACGGGAAGCGCGTTTATTGAAGTCGTCGTAACGCCGACGCGGAACCCGTCTTGGAACGTCGTCGTATTGGTCCAGTACGACGTCGGAAGATTGCCGGGAACGGCGACGTTTAAAAGGCGAAACTCGGCGATCGGTTCCTTGGCGTCGATCGCGACGAGACGGAATAAAACGCTCCCTATTCCGACTTCGTATTCGTAATGCGCGCAAGTTCCGTCCTTGAAAAAGACGTCGAACGAATTGGAAGAGGTCGGTTCGATACGAACGCTGGAAAGTTCGGCGCCGTTTTCGTAACGCAACGCGACGGCGCGCGTTTGAGACGTCAGCGGCGTCCCGTCGGCTCGAAAGAGCTGAGAACGACCGTCGGCGGAAAGACGCAACGTCGATTCAGACGTGGTAATCGTCAAATCTTGAGCGCCGGAAACGTCGACTAAAAACGACAAACCGACCAGAAAAACGCACGCGATCAACAAACGGCTTATTAGAGGGCGCGGCGAATTGTTCATTATGTTAGGCTCCGTATGCGTAATTGGACGTATTCGTTCCGAAGAACGAAGAACTCTTTTGTATTATACGGCAAAAAAATAGGAAAAACAACAAGTCCGTCAAGAAATAACGAAATCGCGCGTCATTTCAAAAAAAACGCGCGATTATAATGAAACTCGTACTGCGGAAAATCCCCTAGCCGACTCGTCGTTTCGAAGGAGGAAGCAACAAAGAAGCGCCGTTTTCGTCGACGACGCGCAGTTGAATCGTTTCTTCGCGTTCCGACGCGCGTTCCTTCTCGTCCGCTTGACGCGCCGATTCACGAGCCGATTCACGAGCCTCCGCGACGGTCGGAAGAATCGCGCGTTCCGTCGTTATTCCGCGCGTCGTCGTCGCAAGGAACCGCGCCATTTCCAAACCGACGCCTTCCGTATATTCGCGTTGGATTGTTTCGACGATTTCACGCCAATTTAAATTGCTCTTATACAACGTGCGATAGACGTTTTTAAGTACTTTGACGTCGGCGGAAGTGAAACCGGCGCGACGCAAACCGACAAGATTGAGACCTACCACCTGACTAGAAAGACCGTCGACCGTTACAAAGGGCGGAACGTCGCGAACGAGATGCGCTTGACCGCCGACCATGGCAAACGCGCCGATTCGAACAAACTGATGCGCCCCGGCCGCGCCTGAAACAAACGCGCGACGACCGACGGTTACGTGCCCCGCCAACATTGCGTTGTTGCCCATAATCGCTTCGTCGGCGACGCGGCAGTCGTGCGCGATGTGCGCGTTGACCATAATCATACAGTCGTCGCCGACCGTCGTCGCGTCTTGCGCGTGCATTGAACGGTGAATCGTCGCGTTTTCTCGAACGACGTTTCCGTCCCCAATCACGACGGAACCGCAGTCTTCTTCGTTGAGACCGACGCATTGGGGCAAGCCTCCGATCGTCGCGCCCTCAAAGATATGATTGTTTTTGCCGATCGTCGAACCCTTTTTAATAGTGACGCGCGCCTCAAGAATTGTGCCGTCTCCTATTGAGACGCCCTCCTCGACGACGCAAAAAGGTCCGATTTGAACGTCTTGACCAAGTTTAGCAGACGGGGACACTAAAGCTAGTTGATGAATTTGCACGGGATTTGCCTTTACGTTGTCGGACTTTCTTAAAGGGGCTGAGACGGCGACAATTTCCAAACGGCGGGACTGATTTGCAACCGTCGCAGTTATCTTAATGAAAATACCGAGTCTTGAAAAGCCCGGTTTAGTTTTTTTTACTTTTTTTTGAATGAAAGGTTGCTTTTAAGCGATTTGTTGTTTATATTAGATAGAACGTTAAAACTAGAAATAACCGCGCGTTTTTTTGTTTTTTTGACTTCGTTGAATTTAATTCTATTAGACAAGAACGCGTTTAACCGAAAAGAAGAAAAAATTGTCGTTTGTTCCGCGCGCGCTTTGTCGATGCGTCGGGACGTCGCGTGTTGAACGAAACCGTAAACTGTCGAAAGTATTATGCAAAGATTTCGCGTTGCGAGGCGAGTTTAAAAATGAAACGAAACAGATTTTTTGTCGTCGTGAAGTCGCGATTTTTTTTGACGTTTGCGCTTTGTCTTTCGACGATCGACTACTTTGCGAACGTCTCGACAATAATCGCAGACGATTCCGCGTCGTCCGCCGTCTTTGTTTGTAAGAGCGTCGTTTTGGACGTGACGAAGTTGTGCGCTCAAGCCAAGACGGAGTATTCCGAAAGATACGACGGGGAGACTGCGCGCGCTAAGGAAGTTTTGCTCGTGCGTATTCGCGAGTATTCCCGTTATGCGGACGTTAAGCCGAATTCGACGACGCGGACTTTGACGGAGCGTTTGGAACTTCAGGGTTTTCTGGAACGTTTTGAAAATAAACCGGTCGAATTTACCGCCGAGATGGAACGCTGGGAAAAAATCCTGAGTGAAACTATTCGCAATTCCGACGCTAAATTGGAGCAAGAAAAAAGACTAAACGGCGCGATCGGCTTATATTTGGCGACGTCTCGCAACGATCGCGCGACGCCCAAGAACGAAGACGAACTTGAACTTGCAAAGGCGGAACAGGAATATTTTAACGACAACTGCGATCGTTTAGCGCAAGCGGTCGACGCTTATTTCACAAACGGCGAAGACTCGTTTTTTGACGAAGTGATTCGCGCGCTTGGAGAGATGAAATATTATCAGCCGGAAGCTCCGGCCGTCGCTGAAATTTCAAGACTTCTTCAAAATCTTTTTTCCGGTTGTAATTTCTATTGCGAAGCTAGCGAACGGTTCCTTTCCGCCGTTTCTCGCCAAAGAATTGAGGAAAAGTTTGACGTTCAAGAGTATATTCGGGAAACGTACGCGCGAGGCAATGGAATCCTGAAGGGCGAAACGATCGTTGATTTAAAAAAGAATCCTAATCAGGCGGAGTTGACGATTAATTTGAACGCCAATATTACGACGAAAACCGTCGGTCAAAGTCGAGGCGTTTACGTTTATTCCGACAACGTCGGAACTGTGAACGCCGTCAAGCCGTTGTTTATTAACGCCAACGGTTTTTTAACGACGTCGCAAAGTTCTGCAAAAGGACGAATGAAGACTCGCGTAAACAACGTTAATTCAGAACGACTAATGCTTTTCGGCGGCAAGATTATTATGAATAAGGTCAACCAAGAACTGCCTTATTCGGAACAAGAATCTTCCGCGCGAATGAACAAGCGCGTCGCGGAAGAATTAGAAGCGAAGGCGAATGAGCAAATCGACGCTTTGAATCGTCGTATCGACAGAATGCTTTCGCGCGGGTCTGATCCTATGGTTCGTCGACTTGCGACAAGCTCTTCCGACGATCGGATTTTTTGTTCGTGTTGTCTCGGAAGAAGAGCGCAACTGACGGCTCCAAATGAAAAAATTGAGCCCGTCGTGAGAAGTTTTTATAAGACCCACGAGAAAGACGCTTTTTCCGTTAGCGGAAGAAAAAGAGTCGCGCCGCGATACTCCGATTCCATTCTAGCGGAGAGAACGCCGTATTCGTCGCGTCGGTTGGCGACTTCGTATCGCGCGGAATTTGATTCTTCGCCCGACGTCGTCGTAAGAATGCATCAGAGCGGTCCGAACAACGCCGCGACCGTCGCGCTTGCTTCCGCCGTCTTTGGATCTGGCGCCGACTCTCTCGACGACGTGATCGCGCGGTTTCCCGGCGTGGAACCGAACGACGTTAAAGAGTTTTTAGCTCCGTATATCCCGAAAGAGCGTAGAGAACTTGATCCGGAGGATTCTCCAAGTAAAGAGATTTACGTTCAATTTGACGCGTCGAGACCCTTTGCCACCAGTTTTGATCGAAACAAGATCGAGACTACGTTGCGAATTGCGTCTTGCGTCGTCGACGGAAAAGAATGGGGACCGCTTGAAGTTCGTTTTATTTACCGGCTTGAAAAGAAAGGCGCGTCCTTTTTGTTCGTTCGTGAAGACGTCGACGTTTTGCCGGAAGGTTACGTCGAGGGCGATTCCGTTTCCGCGAGGTTCCATACGTTTAGACGAATCTTCTTGAAACGTTTGGAAACGCAAATTGAGGACGAATACGTCGTGAAGCCTATCAGTATGGACGATCCGAAGACGAAGGAAAAACGAGGCGCGCTCGTTCCTTCTTATATTTCCGCTGAAGACGGATGGTTTACGGTTGAGTTCAAATACGATTCGAATTACGGAAAATAATTTTTCGCAAGCGCGTCGAGAGGTCGACGCGCTTTTTTTTGAAATTACCTTGGGAAAGCGTCGTTTCACGTTGTTGATTTTTTGTCGATTTGTTACAGTTGACGCGCTTGTTTACACTTGTTTTATAGTTCTTTGTTGCGTATTTTGAAAATTTTTCTTGTCTGCTTTATCTTTGCTATTTTTGCTGTTTTATTTTGCTTGCAAAAATATTTTATTTGTTCTAAAGTCTTTGTTTTGTCTGGGTTAAAAAATCGTTTTTCATAACGTTTTGAGGGCGTTTTATCGACAAAATAAGCATAATGCTAAATTAAAATGTTCGAAAAAATCCTCTTTTCAGTTGTAAAAATTAACTGTTTCTGGTAAACTAGTATAGAGTCCGGATTTTGTTTTTTAGTTTGGAGGAAAGTCTGCAACTATTTGGGCGTTGAAACGTCAAAACTTGCGGCTTGAAGCCAAATTTAAAAACAACGATCGCGTTTTCCGTGCAAGCGTCTTTCCGAACTGGTCGGATTCCCCTTGATTATTCAACGTCGTCGAGGGGCTTTTTCCGAGCGGCGAAGGAGCGAGACGGCTGTTTCGCCGATCGGCGACTCCTCCTCGGGCAAGTTGGAGGAGACGAGCGAAAGGCTCCGCGACGTCGGATACGGACGCGGCGGAATAAGGAGACGAGTAAACGAGCGAACGGAATACTAGTCGAAAGTTCGCGAGCGTCGAAAGTTTCAGCGCGACAATATTAAACGTTGCAATCCCCGAGCGAAGAACTCGCGCCCCCTTGCCGTAAGAGCAAGCGCGGCAAGAGGAGGAACGAGGTCGGGAAAGAATTTGTTCAGGAGAAGAAGATGCGTTTATTCAATCGATTGAGCGGCGATTTGCGTTCGAGCGACGTCAACAAAGAAAACAAGGTCTTTCGCGGAAGGAAAAACGAAATGGGGAACCGACGCGCGAACGCCAAGAGAAACACGACGGCGAAAAAACTCGGGTTGGAAGCCTTGGAAGAACGACAACTCCTCTCCGTCAACCCGATCGGAGCGGACGAATACGACGAAATCCGCGAAGCATACGCGAATCTTGAGCTTCCGTCCACGCTCGACAAAATCAACGTGATCGAGATTTCCGATCTCAGTTCCGAGGCGTTGCAACAGGCCGTCGATCAAGCGGCAAGGACGACTTCGGACGATTTGATTCTTCTCCGAACGACAAAAGACGATTACGTCGTCAATCTTGAGTCGACCGCTATCGTCGTCAATCTGGATTCGGAAAACTACGGCAAACTGGCGATCGTCGGCAAGGGCGAGGAAGCGCTCACGATCGAAACCGTCGATTCGAACGCCTTTACCGTTCTCAACGGCGATTTGACCGTCGACGGCGCCGTCGTCTTCAATTACGTTTCGAACGATTACGTCGGCGATATGTTTGTCGGAACTGCCGATGCAAACGTTAAATTGGGCGATTCGCTGGTTATTGTCAATCAGATTGCAACGACCGCCGGAACGACCTCGTATCTTGTGGACGCGCCGTCGACTAGCGAAGAGTTGGCGGCGGCGAGCGTCCCGCTGAATTCCTCGCCCGTCTCAACGTATCGAACGATCGCGAATCCGTCCGGCGGCGGAGACGATTACAACGCGGTGCGCAACAGCGTTCACGCCGTGATGAGGTCGCAATACGATTACTTTGGGTATAATCCTGCGACGCGTTACGCGCCCGGCGTTAGTGCAAATACTATTTACGACGCGGAATCCGTCGGGTACGCAGGATGGGTTGGAACCGTCGCAAATATGCTCGCTTACACTGGGTGGGCGCAAGAAGCCGGATTCTCTACCCGGATGATAGATTCGCAGGGAAACGTCCTCAATTACGACACGGTTGAAGACGCGGTCGCAGATTACCTGAAAAAAGGCTTTATCAATACCAATTCCGGTACTGCCTATAACTACTCTATTACTGCGGCGAATATTCTCGACTATTTCTTTAGAGGCGACGACGAGAATTGTTTCGGTTCCAATTTGAGCGCCTTGACGAACTCTGTCGAAGGCGGCGGCTTCTTTATGGACGTCGATTTTGGAAAAGTAGGAGGACGCGTCGCCGCCGGCGATTCAATGTTGCAAGATATGCTTCGCGCTCTTCGCGACGGAAACGCCGTTACGATGGAAGTACAGACGACCGATTCTTACGGAAACGTTTCGCGCGAGTATGTCTCCGTGTGGGGATACGTGTATAATCCCGATTCGTTGACTTATTACGGAGATATGACGAACAATTCTGCGACTACCGTGGGATTGATTTGCTCGAATCCTACGAAGAGCGCGTATAGACAAAGCGTTACGGACTCGCGTTACGACAACAAAGAGAACAACCCGTTAACGTTGACGCATTATGTTGACCGTAATTCTACTGACGGCGACGTATACGACACGTATCATACCTATCTTCTGAGCGGTTCCGGCTCCAATCTCACGCTCGTTCACGCGCCTTATACCTATCTTGACGACAACGGCGCGGTTCATGGCGCGATCGATTTCCCCGAAAATTTCACGTTCTACGGTTCGAATAATAGCCAAAACAACACGTATACGTCAAGAATTCTTGGCTTCTCTTGGTTGCAACAATATAGCGCCAAACTTTCCGACACGAACGTCAATCAAAGCGAGATTTTGGCGTTGGAGAGTATGCCGGGCAATACCGACAACGTGATCTATCTCCACTTTGGCGGCGTCGACGGAACCGGTTGGGACGGATTAACGCATCCCGCTTTGGATTTGGACGGAGTCGCGGGCTATGGCGTTTCCGAATTGAAGTTCATTGAGGAAGTCTATCGACGAGTCGCCGAAGACTACGCGCCCTTTAACGTCAACGTTACCACGAGCGCGAGCGTTTGGGCAAACGCGAAGAACGGCATTCGTTGCGTGATCGGGGGGTATGCTTCGGACAAAGGCGGAGTCTCGTATCTTAATAGTTTTGGTTCGTCAAAACAAGACAACTATGTTTATCCCTATTCGTTAGGTTTGGACGCCAAGAACGTCGCTGAGGCGGCTACGCACGAAGTCGGACACGCGATGGGGTTAAGACATGACGGATATGAACATAACGAAGACTATTACGACGGTTCCAACGGTTGGGCGCCGATTATGGGCGTCGGTTATTATCAACCGCTGACGCAATGGAGTCAAGGAGATTACGTCAACGCGACGAATAAAGAGGACGACCTCGCTATTATCGCTTCAAAGGTCGGATATCGAAAAGACGACTACGGCAATACGACCAAACAAGCGGAAGCGTTGACTAACCACTATGTCTCGATCGATATCAATAATTACGATCCTTACGCGGGTACTTATCGACTCGAGGGCGTTATTGAAGACAGAAACGATTACGACGTCTTTTCATTCGTGTCGAACGGCGGCAAATATGTCGTCGACGTGTCTGGAGACGGAGCCGACTCTCGTTTCATTGATTCTGATTTCAAGTGGAACAAACGTCAGCATACCGAAGAAGAAAACGCCGTTTTCGCCGGTTTGTACTATGCTAAATCATACGATTACACGAACCTCAACCTCAAGGTTTCGCTTCTCGACGAAAGCGGCGACGTCGTTCTACTTGATATGAACGGCGACGTTATGAAGTTGGGCGCCGGAGAACGTACTGTTGGCGACGAAGAAGGAAAAGCTTATCGCGACGACTATTATTTCTATGTAGTCGATCAATTCGGCAATAAGGTTTATAACGCGGACGGATCGCTAAAAGAGGGATACTATGCGATCGACGACTCGGTGTATACGACTTTCTCGCATTTTGTCACGCCCGAACTTGAAGTCGGTAAGACCTACTATATTAGCGTTACGGGGACTGGACAAGGAAACAACGCGACAAACGGTTATTCCGACTACGGTAGTTTGGGACAATATACCCTGTCGATGCACGAGTCTTATGAGAATTTCCGAATCGACGCGATTCAAATGAGCGTCAATTCGCTGGATTACGGAGGAGCCGTCGACAACGAACTGACATGGCAAGAAGCGATCGCCTACTCTGGACGGCGTTTGGAAGACGGATCCCGATACTTGGGGAACACGCTGACGTTCGACGCAAGTCTCGCCGGACAAACGATCGATTTGGAAGACACGTTGCGCTTTACTTACTCGAAGGGAATCGTCGGCAGTCCGTATAGCGCTAAGCGTTTTGTTTTAGACGCTACCGCCGCGTGGGACGACGTTAATGCTCGACCGGGAATCACGCTTGACGCGAACGAAAAGTTCCGCGTCCTGTACGTCGACAATACGACCGTTGAAATGTACGGCTTTGTTTTCACGGGCGGCGTCGCGGAAGGAAGAGACTCGTCCGTTCAAGGCGACTACGGCGGCGGCGTCTATAACTATTACGGTTGGTTTACGATCGGAGACTCGATTATCGCCGGAAACAGCGCGAAGCATGCGGGCGGCGGCGTCTATAACGCGGGCGGCGAATATGAAGATAACGCGCAGCACGACGGTTGGTTCTATCTCGTCAATTCGTCGATTATCGACAACCGCGTGGTTGAAGACGGTTCGATCGGCGGCGGTTTCTATAACGAGTCCGGCGGCGTCGCTACGTTTGTTAATGTTACCGTTGCGGCGAACTACGCCGACTACTCGGGCGGCGGCTTGCAAAACGACGGTCGCGCCTATTTATATAACTCGATTTTTGCTAAGAACGACGCCAAATACGGAGTCGACGTTTACACGATTCTTAGCAAGCGTACGTGGGCGTATAATTCGTTAATTGGGAACGAAGCGCGTAATAAGAATTATCAAGCGTATAAGAACGGACAAGACACGACGAATCAACGCGGTTCAAAAATCGGAACTTCAGTCGGTTCGAAGATCGATTCTGAGATAATCGTCTACGATCCCTTGTTTGTCGCGTATCGCGACTATGATTCTGAAGATTGGTCGACCGATCTTTGGAAATCGTGGAATTTGCGCTTGCAAAGCGATTCGCCCGCCGTTGATCTCGGTCTTACGACGAATTTGAAGAACGACCTTGATTTTACGAATAACTTCGGCGTTTCCAATTTGTACGCGACTCTTGGGCAAAGTCGTTATTTCCAGAGCGAAGACTATAGTTTTGACCTTGCCGGACAACCGCGCCGCAAGAGCGACGCAACGACGAAACTCGACGCCGGCGCTTATGAAGTCCTTGCGCAAGCCGATTTGACCGCCTTTACGCCGACCTCCGCCGGTTCCGACGTTACGAACAATTGGGAAAATTCTATCGTCGTTTCCCGTGCGATCGACGATCAAACCGGTTCCGTCGCGCCCTTTATGGTCGACGAACAGCTCTATTTGAATTTGTCGTTTATCAATCAAGGCAAGGCGATTACCGAGAACTTCGAAACTTCCGTCTATATGTGGAAGTTTGACAATACGGCGTCAAGAGCCGAAATTGAAAGAGCTACGCGAAATCCCGACTCCGCTGTTGAGATTATGAGAATTTCCGTCGAATTTAACGACGGATCTATGCCTGGCGACGGAGCTACGATTTACTGTAAAGACCCGGCGACCGGCGAAGTTCTATATACATACGAATACGACGGAACGAACAGTTACGTTATACTTGAAAACGTTCCGCTGGGGTCCGCCGAAGAACTTGTCGAACGTTTTATGCCGAACGAAGAACACGAAGAGGGATATTTTGTCTTCGGGTATAAGTTGAATTCTTCCGATTCGCCGATCAAAGAAGCGACGACGGACAACAATTTCTTCTTGACGACTTCCTACTTCGACGTTCAAGAATCGCCAGTTTCGGTCAAGAAAACGGATTACAAACTTGTCGGAGAAGACGACTTCTTAACCGACGGAACTAAGTTTGTCGTGAACGGTTACGTTGTTCGTTATGAAGGCGACGGCAAGTTTGCGCATCAAGATGGAACCGAGGCGACTTTTGAAGTTGGCGCCACGTTTACTTTCAGACAAGAACAAATCGTTCTGAAGTACGACGATGCAAACGACGAGTATTACTTCGAAAAGAACGACGGTACTGTCGCGGACGTCGCCGTTGGAGACGAGTTGGAATGCGACGTCGACGTCTATTATTGTTACGACGACTTTGACGGCGGATTCTTTACGTTTTTTGATCCCGATTACGAATCAAAGCGCGTCGATTACTCCGTTTTGACGGGACATAACGTAGTCGACGAATCGGGCGAGAAGGTTGAGATTCTTCAAGTCGAACGCGGATATATCGTTATTACGACGACTGCCGACGAAGTAAATCCTTACGACGGCGAAATCTCCTTGCGCGAAGCGATTCAAGTTTACGCCGGTAGTACGTATTATTCCGAAATCGCGATGAAGGACGGCGATAAGTTCCAAGCGAACGGCGTTACCTACAAGGTCATTGGCGGAAAATTCTTTGTCGATTCCGAGACTGCTTATCAGGTTTATCCGGGCGAAGTGTTTACGTTTGTTCCCAAGGGAGAAACGAGCGAAGTTAAGGTCGTTTATGAAGAGAACGTCTATTTTGAGTACGACGCGACGGGCGCGCCGACTCTGAAACACGACGTTGCTGAAGGAACCGAAGCCGTATACGACGGGAAAAACGTCGTCCTTAAAGACGGCGTATGGAAATACGAAAACAGCGACGAGAAATATAGCCGTAGCGACTTGGAAGGAACTTCCTTCCGTATGAGCGACGGCGCGATCGTCTCTGTCAGAAGCGGAGTCTTTAGACGCGAGTCAACCGGCGACGTCGCTATCGTTACCGACGGCGCCAAAGTGACGTTGCTTCTCGCAGGAGGCGAGGTTGAAGCCGTCTATAACGGCGTCAAAGACGAATTTGTCGTAACGGTCTCGCAAGATTACGCGTTGCGCGACGGCGAAAGAATCGTTTTAAAGGACGGAACCGAGTTGGTTTTTGTCGTCGACGCCTTTGTTAAACAGGATACTAACGCTTATTATTCGATCCAAGACGGACAAAACGTTACGATATACGACAGCGTTGGAAATTCGTATAACGTCGTGTATAAAGCCGATTCGGGCGAATTTGTTTATTCGACCGTTAAGCCTGCGGCCGTTAAGATCGAAGCTGGAACCGAAGTTTTGTACAACGGAGAGACTTACGCGTACAAAGCGGGCGTCGCCTTGTTGCAGACCGTTACGAGAGAAGCGGAAGTCGTCTTTGATTCCAAGTTGGCGGACGAGGCGATCAAAGCCGGTAAAGACGAGGTGTTGTTCGAACTGACCAAAGGTTCGTTGACGTTTAGTACTGATTTCACGCTCGATTGCGTCGATCCATACGCGCGACTTCTTGACCTTCCGTTGACCGTTACGAGTAAGAGCGACGATCCGTGTATCTTCCAAATCAACGACGGCGCTAACGTCGTTATTAAAAACTTTGAATTCAACGACACTATTTCGACCGCCGGTAGTTCGCTCATTAAGAACAGCGGCGCTTTAACGCTCGAAAATATCGTCTTTGAAGACAACGATTTAGCTGGAAATCTCGTATATAACGACGGAACTCTCTACGTTTACGCCGCCCAATTTAGCGACAACCTTGCCAACGCGTTGATTTATAACGCCGGAAACGCGTATGTTCAAGGCGTCGTGGAAGAATCTGAAAACGGCGTAAACATTGGAAAAACGACGTTTAACGGCGATAAAGCTACTTCGAGTCCCATTTACAATGATCGCGGAATCCTTGAGATTCAATACGTCGAGTTCAACGGCGTCGGCGGGGAAAACGGCGGCGCCGTCTATAACGCCGCCTCCGCAAGTTCGATCGTGAGAGTTTACGATTCGCTCTTCAGCGGAACCTATGCGACTAACGGAGGCGCCATATATAACGATCATATGGGGACGCTCGAATTGGAAGACGTCGAGTTTGTCGGAGCGACGGCGACCGTCGACGGCGGCGCGATCTATAACGCGGGCGGCGTCGACGCCAAGAACGTTGCGTTCGAGAACAACGTCGCGCAAGGACGAGGCGGCGCGATTTATTCGACTTCTGGATTCGGCTTGAATTTTGCCGCAAACGAGGAAGAGTCTGAGTTTGCCGCTAAGTTTACGGGCAATAGCGCGACGGACGGCGGCGCGATTTATTCGCAGACTCCGATCAAAGTTGACGGCGACGTCGA
Source organism: Thermoguttaceae bacterium (assembly GCA_045599865.1). Taxonomy (GTDB): domain Bacteria; phylum Planctomycetota; class Planctomycetia; order Pirellulales; family Thermoguttaceae; genus RUG369. Next base: position 5,661 of record JAZRWW010000230.1, on the reverse strand, counting down.
AATGAAGGGCAATAAGGCGACGGAAAATTACGGCGCTTTCTATGCTACGGGTTCCGTTGAAATTTCGGGGAACGCTTCCTTTGTCGAAAATATGTCGGAAGGTTCTTACGGCGTCGGGCTTGTCGACGGAAACGATTTGAAGATTTCCAATGGAAATCTTACGTTGGTAGACAATGTCGCTAAGGAGAACGTCGGCGGTATTGCGGCGAAAAATCTCGACGTTTCCGGCGATTTGACCGCGACGGGCAACAAGGCCGCAAGCGTCGGCGCTTTGGAGATTGAAGGCGCGATCAACGTCGGAGGTTCGGCGGTCGTTTCCAATAACCAAGCTCTTGACGGAAACGTCGGCGCGGTTGCGGCGGGTTCTTTGCAAGTCGCCGAGAATTTGACGATCGCAAATAACTCTGCGACGGGTGAAAAAGGCGGATTAGATATCCTCGGCGATATGTACGTCGGAGGAACCGTCGAAGCGACTAATAACGTAAGCGGCGCCGTCGCTGTTGGCGGAAACGCCGAATTTGTCGGCGACGCCCTCTTTGACGCCAACAAGGGCGCCGACGGAGCCGCTTTGTACGTCGGCGGAAACGTTGCGTTTGATTCGAACGTCGAGGCGACGAACAACAACGCGGCTGGAAACGGAGGCGCTTTCTACGTCGTCGGCGACGCGACGTTCCTTGGCGACGCTACGTTTGATAAAAACGTCGGCGTCGACGGAGCCGCTCTGTACGTCGTTGGAAACGCTAAATTTGCTTCGGAAGAAGCGGCTGTTGAAGCGACGAACAACGTCGCGACTGGAAACGGCGGCGCGTTCTATGTCGGCTCTCTCGAAATTGTCGGCGAATTTACGGCGAACGCCAACAAGGCGACGCTCGACGGCGGCGCGATTTATGCGACAAACGGCGTGAAGTTGGGTAAATCGACGTTTACGAACAACGGCGCCGGACAGAACGGCGGCGCTATTTACGCCGAAAATTACGTCAATTTGAAGGATTCGATTATTGCCGGAAACGAAGCGACTGCCGACGGCGGCGCGATTTATTCGAACGGCTCCGTTGATTTGCTCGATTCAAACGTCGCGGAAAACGAAGCCGGAGCAAACGGCGGCGCGGTTTATGCGAACGGAAAAATTACGTTGGCGGGCGTTTACTTAGTCGCGAATAAGTCGACTGCAAACGGCGGCGCCGTGTTCGCGAACGGCGGACTCGACGCTTCCAACGTTCTCTTTGCAGAGAACGAAGCGAGCGGCTTGGGCGGCGCGGTTTACGCGGCGTCGGATATGACGTTTGTCAACGTTACGATCGCAAAGAACGTTGCGAGAGACGGCGCGGGCGTTTACAACGAGTCCGGCGCGGCGACGTTCGACAACTCTATTCTTGCCTACAATCAGGCGATCGGCGAGAACGCCAAGGGGTACGACGTTTACACGGCGGAAGGCGCGTCGACGACGTTGCGAAGTTCCGCGTTGAACAACGTCGCGCAAGTTGGCGACAAGAAGTTTGACGTCGTGCAAGGATATCGATCGATTCTTGGAGTCGATCCCGAATTGAACGACGATTACACGCTCAAAGAAACTTCGCCCGTCGTGAACGCCGGTTCGAACGATTTGGATCGAAACGTTGAAAAAGACCTGCTTGGAAACGCGAGACGCGTCGGTTTGACGATCAATGGAATCGCGCGCTCGGTCGATATGGGCGCTTTTGAATTCCAAACGGTCGTCGCGCCCGACTTGACGATCGATTCGGATTCCGTCGATTACTGGCAGACGATTATCGGCGCCGAAGGCGAGGAATTTAAACTCGCGTACTACGTCGAAGGACAAGACGTCTGTATTAACTTTGAAGCGATGAATATCGGCGACGCGCGCGTTGTCGATAATTTCAAGTTTGACGTAAAATTGGTCGGCGTCAACGAAAAGGGCGAAGTCGTTTATGACAAGACGTTGCCCGCGACTTGGTACAAGGACGAAACGAAATGGCTTGATCCTGAAACTGAATGGATCAATATCGGCGGCAAAGTCAATTTGACCTCGAATTTCGGAACCTTGCCCGCCGGCAAGTACGAGATGACGATTACTTTGGACGTCGTAGGCGTCGGCTCCGTTTACGAACACGGAGAAGAGGACGGATACGAAGGCGAAAACAACAACGTCTTTGTCGGTAGTTTTGACGTCTTAGACGCGCCGAACGTCGTGGTCGATACGGAAAAAGACGTCGTAGACGGAACGGACGGCGTTACTTCCTTGCGCGAAGCGATCAACGCGGCTGGCGACTATGCGTATACTTCGACGTTCTCCGTGGAAGACGGAACCCAATATACGTTGGAAAGCGGCTTGATTCTTACCGTTCACGACGGATATTTGACGGCGAAAGTCGACCAAGTTTGCGAAAACGGCGTCTGGCGCGATTTGCAAGAAAACGATAGTTTCCTCCTTAACGGAAAGAAAATTTACTATCGCGCAGAATTGAACGGCGGATATTTTGTCTACGAGGACGGAACGGTTGCCGACGTTTCCAAGGGCGAAGTTACCTTTGAGAGCGGCGAAGTCGCGAATCTTGGAATGCAGACGGATCAGTATATCCACTATGTGGACGAAGCCGATTTGAACGAACAAGAAGGCGATCGATACACGTACAACGTTCTTAAATTGAACGGCGTCGATATCGTTCTCAAGGACGGTATGGAGTTTGAGGATTCGAACGTTAAGTTTGTATATCGTCAAAACGAGACGTATCCAAACGGCGTCTTTGAATTTGAAGACGGAACGATTAAAGATTACGCGAGCGGCGAAGAACTCGTATTTGAGAAGTTGTCTATCGGAACGTTGTCGACTCGAAACGCTAAAGTCGAAAGTTCCGTTACTCTTGAAGACGGATCGACGTTGCGCGTCGTTGAAGGCGTTGCGAAGATCACGACGAAGGTCGAAGCGATCGTTACGTTTGCCGACAATATGACGAATAAGACGATCATTGTCGACGCGACGCAAGGCGCGCTGACCGTTTCAAGAGAAACCGTCCTTGGAACTCTCGTCGAAGGCGGAGAACTTACGATCGAGCGCGAAAACGTTCAAATTGAAGGCGGAAATCGAAACGTCGTCGTTAGCGGCGACAACGCGACGAGAATGTTCGTGATCGATTCCGACGCCGTTGCGACTATTTCCGACCTGACGTTGACTAATGGATACGCCGATTTTGCGGGCGCTCTGCTCAACAACGGCGAAGTCGTTCTGAAAAACGTCGATTTTACGAACAACGTGGTCGTTTGGGAGAATAAGATTGTCGACGACGACAATTTAACGCAGGGACTTGGCGGCGCTATCGTCAACTACGGCGTTTTGACCGTCGACGGCGGTTCCTTTACGAACAACGGAGTTTTCCCGTTCTCGGCAAACGCGATCGATTACGAAGGGTCGACGGAATTTGGCGGCGCGATCTTTGCAAACAACGCCGATACGATTATTAAGAACGCGACGTTTACGAACAACGTCGCGTTTGCGGGCGGCGCGATCGCCGCGCAAGGGTCGGGATCGTTGACGATCAAAAATTCTACCTTCGTTTCGAACAAAGCGGAACGAGGCGGCGCGATTTATACGCTGATCGAAACGGAAATCGCGGCGAGCGTCTTTTCGACGAACGAAGCGAAAGCCACTTCCTTTACTTCGAAAAATATGGTAGGCGGCGCTATTTACGCCGGAGCCGATTCGTCGTTGACTTTCCGTTCCGACGACGATTCCGAATCGAGTCTTGCCGCTAAGTTTGAAGGAAACAAAGCCGAGGCGGGCGGCGCGATTTACTCCGAAGTTGCGATCGAAGTCGGCGGAGATTTAATTCTCAACGGCAACGAAGCGACGGTAAGCGCTTATGAGAACGCGCCCGAGTTTGAAAATAATTACGGCGCTATGTACGTCGACGGCGATTTAACCGTTACGGGTTCGTTGACTGCGATCGGAAACAAAGCCGCTGAAAATTACGGCGCGTTCTTGGTTAAGGGCGAGTTGTTCGTCGGCGTCGATTTGAATCTGGTCGGCAACAACGCGGTCGAGTACGGCGCGGTCGAAGTCGAAGGCGACGTCGAAATCGGCGGAAACGCCGTTGTCGACGGAAATAAAGCGACGGGCGAATTTGGCGGCGTAGCGATCGACGGCGCGATGATTGTCGGCGGATACTTGACGATTCAAAACAACGTCGCCAAAGCGAATGCGGGCGTCGTTTTGAACGGCGATCTTGACGTCGCGGGCGCGTTGACCGTTAAGAAAAACGAAAACGAAGAAACTTCTTCCGCGTTGAACGTCTGGAATTTGAAGGTCGGCGGTTCGACCAATATTTCCGACAACGTTGAAGGCGCCGTCGTTGCGAAGGAAGTTGAGTTGGGATACGACTTCGAAGCTGAAAATCGCGATGCGACGTTGAACAACAACGTTCTAGCGGGAGCGGGCGCCGCAATTAATGCCGACGGTTCCGTTACGATCTACGGCGCTTTGACCGCGATCGGCAACAAAGCGACCGAAGGCGCGGGCGGCGCGATTTATGCGAACGGCGATCTGATCGTTGGCGAAGGCGATTCGAAGTTGGAAAACAACGTCGCCTCCGAAGACGGCGGCGCGGTTTACGCGAACGGCGGAGTTTCCTTCGATGGCGCTTTGACGGCAAACGCCAACAGCGCGGGCAAGAGCGGCGGCGCGATATACGCCGCTGGAAACGTCGCCGTCGGCGAAGCCTTGAACGCTTCTGGAAACGTTGCGAACGACGGACAAGGCGGCGTTCTTTACGCCGAGGGCGATTTTAGCTCGAGTGAAGGCGATTCGCTCTTGAGCGACAACAAGGCGCTAGGCGGCGAAGGCGGCGCTATCTTCGCGACGGGCGACGTCTACTTTGGCGGCGCGTTGACCGCGACGAAGAACGTTGCGACAAAGGACGGCGGCGCGATCTATGCCCAAAACGGATTCGTCGAAATTGGCGCGAGCGATGCGACCTCAAATATTTCCGGCAACGTTGCGGGAGGAAACGGCGGAGCTATTTACGCCTATAACGGTTTCGTGATCGGCGGAGTCGCCGTTATTTCCAGCAATAAAGCGGGATACGTCGACGGACAGAAGGTTCTAAACGTTGAAACGGAATCTACGGAAGTGATCGGCGAAGAAGGCGAGACGATCGTTACCACTACGACGACTACGACTTACGGCGCTTTGGGCGGCGCGATCTATGTAGCCGCCTCGGACGTCGACGTTTTGTTTGGAGACGCGACGTTCGCTGCGAACGAAGCCGGTATGGGCGGCGCGCTCTACGTGCAAGGCGCGGCTTCCTTCGACGGTTCCGCGACGTTTAAGAACAACAAAGCGACTGCCTACAAGGAAATCAAGGTCGAGAAAACTACGAAGCCGTTAGAGGGCGAGCCTACGACCGAGGTTCTGTCCGACGAGATTGTAAATCTGGGCAAGTATGGCGCCGCGTTTGTCGATGGCGATTTGGACGTCGCGGGCGTCTTGGAAGCGGTTGGCAACGAAGCAAGCAACGCTTACGGCGCTTTCTATATTGGCGGTTCTTTGACCGTAGCCGACGATGCGACGCTTACGAACAACAAAGCGACGCTTGGCGACTACGGCGCGGCGTATGTTGACGGCTCTGTCGAGATCGGGGGCGATCTTACGGCTATTGGCAACGAAGC
>JAZRWW010000229.1:0-1609 GCA_045599865.1 Thermoguttaceae bacterium | reverse complement strand
CCAGCGTTATATTCACGCCTTGACTGCAGGAACTCCAGAAGCGTTCGAAGGACGCGACGGCGAAGCCCTTTTATCGGAACTGATCGCCGCTTTCTTTGAAGCCAAGAAAAATTATTACGTCAAAGGCGGAAAACAAACGCGACAACTCGCGCGCTTCAAAGCGGCGGTCCGCATCCCGTTGCAACTATACGGCAATACTCCAGCCAAGGAGTTCGGAGCCAAACGCCTCAAAATTTGTCGCGACGAAATGGAAGCGTCGGGACGTTATGCGCGATCATACGTCAACACGTTGACGACTTGCATAAGGGCGATTTTTCGTTGGGGAGTCGGTGAAGAACTTGTCTCGCCGGAGGCGTTGACGGCGTTGCAATGCGTCGCGCCTTTGAAGCGCGGTCGATCGATCGCAAGGGAGACGCGCCCCGTCGAATCCGTCGCGCCCGAAATCGTTGAAGCGACAATGCGGCGAACGTCTCCAATAATCGCCGCTATGATCGCCATACAACGCTACACAGGAATGCGCCCCGGCGAGGTTTGCTCGATGCGCGTTCGAAACGTCGACGCGCGCGGCGACGTCTGGACGTATACCCTAGACCACGATAAGACCGACTACAGACGCGCGCCAAGCGAAAAAAAGAAGATACCGATAGGACCGCGCGCGCAAGCCGTCTTGACTCCCTATTTGATCGAGAAGGAAGACGAGCCGGACGCGTTTGTGTTTTCGCCGATAGACGCCGCGCGCGACCAAGCGATCGAACGCCGACGCGCAAGGAAGACGCCTATTTATCCGTCGACCTTGCAAAAAGACGCGGAAAGAAAGGAACGCGGAAGAAAGCGCCCTTTGTCGGATCATTACAACGAAGCGGCATACGCGCGCGCGATCACAAGAGCGGCGAAAGCCGCCGGAGTCGCGCATTGGACGCCAAACCAACTCCGGCATTTATACGCGACTGAAATTCGCGCCTTGTTAGGACTCGAAGCCGCGCAACTGATGTTGGGACACAAGCGCGCGGACGTAACCCAAATATACGCCGAACGCGATTTTAACAAAGCGGTCGAGATCGCAAGAGCGCAAGGGTAATTTTCATTGACAAGGAAAACAGACGCTATAAATAGAGGAAGTTTAGGTTCCGCTATTCTAGCGAGTTCGTAAGGCGCCGATTCGCCAAAATCGGCGCCTTTTTTACAACTGTCAAGTTTTGCTTGACAGTTGAAGCGTTTACCCGCTATTTTGCGGGCTCATACCAAACAAAGACCTTTTTTCCGCGCTTGCGACTGCGCATTTTCAAAGCGCCCTCGCTTAACAGTTCGTTTATGCACGTCTGAACGTCATCCCAATAAACGCCGGTTGCAAAACAGACGTCGACTATTTGCGCGTGTGGAGTAATCCGCAAAAAATCGAGAACTTTCTTTTTTTCTGTTTCCATTATCGCGCGCCCCCCTTCATATAGCTTTCGTAACCTTCCCAAACGACGACGGAATGTTTAACGCCGTCGTCAGAGGTGTAAAATTCAGACGTTTGACGAACGACGCGCGTTTCGTAAAACAACGCGGCCAGAGCGTCAAGCGTTTCGTTTGTCGTCGCGCCAAGCTCGACGGCTAGGTCTTCAGC
>JAZRWW010000228.1:0-14386 GCA_045599865.1 Thermoguttaceae bacterium | reverse complement strand
CCACGAAATTTCCCAAACGGAAACCGCGCCGCCGTCCGCTTTGGTCAAGTTGAAGTCGAACTTGACGCCCCTGCCGTCGGCGATCGTCGTTTCGCGAACTTCGACCGACGCGCCCGGAACGACCGTCAATTTAAGAACGTAAGTAGCGCTCGTCTCGCCGTTCGCGTCGACGTACTGAACCAACGCTTCGTGAGTTCCGACTCCAAGTCCGAGTTGTTGAGGCGTTACGCCTTCGGCGCCGAACGTCGTCTTGACGCCCTCGACCATAATCGTCGCCTCGACCGCATTCGGAGAAATCGACCTCGGAAGTAACGAGTTCAACGAACCGCCTCTCACGACCAGCTCGTTAAATATTACGTAATCCATAACGCCGTCAAGTCCGAACGTTTGGGCGCTTATTCCACAGTCGTCCTTGAAAGCGACGCAATTTCCTTTTTCCGCAAAATTTTTCTTTGAAGGATCGGCTTCGTCCGTCCATACGAAGCTAGCGCCGTCGACCGTCGTCGTCGCCGCCGCCGTCGCGATCGCGCCGCCTACTCCAGAGGAATCTTCGTCGTAAATCCCCTTCGCCTCGTTAGCGACGAACGTAAACGATCCGCCAAGCGTCAACGTTCCGGCGAGAGCGTCGATCGCGCCGCCGGATCTGTCGGCGACGTTTTCTTTAAACGTATAATCGCCGTCGGCGTCGAACGTCAGATTATTAACCGAGAAGATCGCGCCGCCGAAATCCGCCGCGTTGTCGTTAAACGTCAAAACGCCGAAAAGCGTCGCGCTACCGCCTTCGCCGACGTCGATCGCGCCGCCGTATCTTTCGTACATTTCGCCGTTGTTAGCTTGGTTGCCGCTAAAAGTCGCCTTCCCTCCGATTTCAAGCGTCGAATACGTCTGGATCGCGCCGCCCCGTTCGCCCGCTCTATTCTCGATAAAACGAACGTCGGAGCCGTTAATCGTAACCTTGCCGACGTAAGACTTGTTGACGTCGTTGTAAATCGCGCCGCCCTTGATTCCCGCCGTATTCAATTTAAACGTCGCGCTACCGTCGACGGTCAACGTTCCGCAACCGAAATACGCGCCGCCGAAACGTTCCGCGCGGTTTTCCGAAATCGTCGTCGCCACGCCTTTCGAATCCGAAATCGTCGTCGTTCCGTAATTAGCGAAAGCGCCCCCGTTATTTGCAGAGTTACCCGAAAAACTCCCGCCGTTAATTGTCAGCGTCGCGCCGAAATCGTTAAAGATCGCGCCCCCGTTTTTATCCGCTTTGTTAGCTTGGAACGCGACGTCGTTCAACGTCAACTCGCCGGAGTTTTTAATCGCGCCGCCCTTGTCGGCCGTCTTTCCGCCTGTAAGCGTCAATCCGCTGAAAACAACCGGGGTTTGCTTCGTACCGGCGGAAATATTCGCAACGCAAGAATTACCGCCCGCGTCGATGGTAATTCCCGGCGTGTTCGTCGTCTTGTCGTAAAGCGCCGACGCGTCGATCTTAATCGCTCTATTAACGTCAAGTTCGGTTCCGTTTAATTTGATCGTTCCGCCCTTAAGCGAGGGTGCAAATGTAATCGTAACGTAATCGGTATCGGGATCGGTCGCGTAAGCGATCGCCTCGCGGAGAGACCATACGCCGTCGTCCGGGTCGAACGAGTCGTTCAACGTGTTGACTATCGTCGCGTCTTGATATTCGTAAGCGCCGACGTCGATCGACGCGCCGCTGAAACGAGGAGAGCCCGACAAATCCGTCCAAGTAACGCCCACGCCCGCTGCGTTCGCCTTATCGTTCGAGCCTTTGTCGATCGCTTGCGAACCGCGCGCAAGACTGTAATCGCCGTTGTTCGCGTCGTTGAAGAGCGGCAACGTCGCGTCGAACGCATAATTGTCTTCGTCCCAAGCCGTATAGGTCGAAATGTTGTTGGTTCCTACTATAGTTGAACCATCGCCATTATCGACGACGTCGGCGCCTGTGTTGAGAACAATGATCGAGTTGTAAGACTCAAAACGATCAGAATTGACATAAACGCCGCCACCGTCGAGATTAGCTTCATTGCCGGATAGCGTACACCCCATCGATGCAAAAGAGCCAGAATTGACGTAAACGCCGCCGCCGTAGCGATTAGCTTCATTGCCGGATAGCGCACACCCTATCGATGCAAAAGAGCCAGATTTGACGTAAACGCCGCCGCCGTCGTGATTAGCTACATTGCCGGATAGCGTACATCCTATCGATGCAAAAGAGCCAGAATTGACGTAAACGCCGCCGCCGTCGCGATTAGCTTCATTGCCGGATAGCGTACAGCTCGACAAATCCAAAGAGTCAGAATTGACGTAAATGCCGCCGCCGAAGTAACCAGCCGTATTGCCGGAGATCGTACATTTCGACCACTGCCTCTCTTCGCAAGACGAGACATAAACACCACCGCCTTGGTTACCAGCCGTATTATTGGAGATCGTACATTTTGACAAAATAGGACAGGTATACTCAAAGCAAACGCCACCTCCGAAATATGCCGTATTATTGAGGATATGGACGTTCGACGAACTAAAAATATCGCCCATAGCGTAAACGCCCCCGCCCTTGTAGTAATTCATCGCGGTATTGCCGACGATCACGCCGTTCTTAAAGTCCAAACGACCATTAGAACTAACATACACACCCCCGCCGTTCCCAGCCACACATCCGTTTTTCAACGTCAAACCGTTGAAAATAGCCGGGGCGTCGATATAAACCACGCGCGACTTGTGGTCGGCGTCAATGGTAATTCCCGGCGTGTTCGTCGTCGCGTCGTAAAGCGACGACGCGTCGATCATCAGGCCTTTATCGATGTACAATTCGCCTTGCGTCAACGTAATCGTTTGATCTTTTAGATTGTCGGCAAACGTAATCTCATCGCCCGCGTCGGCGTTCACAATCGCGTAACGCAACGTTCCGGGCGTCGTTTCTGAATCTTCGGTCAAAGTCACCGTTAAAAACGATTTATCCGCAGTCGTTTTCAAGACGGAATAACTTTCGGCAAGGTCAAGAGTCGTCGCAGAGTCGTTTTGGACTGCAGTCAAGTCGATCGCAGATTCGCAACGTTCGGCGCTAACGCAAAATTCTGGTTCGTAAGGGACTTGCTCGCTTGTCGCGGCGGCTTCCCACCCGACGGCGTTCAATAATTGTCGTTCTTCGAGCGATTCCAGTCTCAATTTCGAGGCGCGCGCCTCGGCAGATCGACGCGACTTCTTAGTTTGTCTAAACATAACGTTCCTTTAAACAAAGCGACTTTGTCGGTTCCGACGGACGCGCGTTTGCGGCGTGAAGAACCGACCGCGCGCCGTTCCTATTTGTATAAAAACTAAAAACGACTCCAAAGGTCGACAAATCTATTTATTCTATTCTATTGAAATTTAAACGCCTTACTATTAACGTCTTCGGCGTTAAAGAGCGTTTCCCATTATGTTGCGACAAAAACAACGACTCGACGTTGCGGACAAAAGTTACGACGCCAATAATCAAGCGGTAAAGAACGCAAACGGCAAGCGTTCACGGAAAGCCGCGCATTAATGGAAAGCCGCGTATCAAACGATGCGCGGATACGTTGAACTACCAAAAGGGCGTCGCGAACGGTGAAAAACTAATACGTTGAAAGTTTTCTTACGTTCGGCAAGTCGTTGGAAGCGTTGTTTTGATTCTAGAGCGTTAAACCGACGTCTTCGATTATATGCTTTCACAAGACGAAACAGTCCGCGTATCGTTGATACGCGGCTTTCCGCGAACACATACAACGCCCTTTCGTCTCGTTTCAATAACGACGACCGAATCGAGAAAACGTCGCAACGCGCAGAGTCCAAACCAAACGCGTCGGTCATTCTATAAGAAAAAAAAAAAAAATACAATCACCCGTTATGATTTTATCTGTGTTTCCAAGCTTTGTCGAGAAAACGTCGTAGCGCGCAAAGTCCAGACCAAACGCGTTGGTTGTTCTATAAGAAAAAAGGGTAAGCGTTCACGGAAAGTATTCCCCAAAAATCGGAGGTTGGACGGGAAGAAAGCGACGCGTGAAGATTCGTTTTTCGCGAAAGCGAAAAACGCGCGAAAGCCGCCCGCATTGCAGGCGGAAGGGTTCGACGCGAGACGTTTTTATTACGACGGCAACGACCTTTGGCGCTTGAATCGAGCGTTTTTACTTGAAAACCTTGGGACGCTTAATGAACTTGTTTTGTCGAGAGTCTAGTAAAGTTCCGCCCATCCTCCCGCAATGCGGGCGGCTTTCGCGCGACGGCTACGCCGTCGGTTCTCGCGCGGCGTTTATTCCAAACCGAACGCGCGTGAAAAATTTGTACGACATTCCGTGAACGCTTTCTTACTTTTTAAGTTTAGGCGTTGTTTTTAAACAAGTTTTCTCTAACCGAACGTATCCGCGCATCGTTGATGCGCGGCTTTCCGTAAACGGCAACCCAATTATTTGTCGAGTCGCGCGCCCGTGTCGGGATCGTATTTAAATTCGACGCGTTGAATCGATCCGTCGACGTATTGGGCGCAAGAAGAAAAAACGCCCTTTTCCGCGTCGTCGTTAGCGCGCGCTTCGCAAACGAGTTCCCAATCGTCGGAATCGACGTTTCGCGCGCAGACCTCGACCGATTCGACCGCGCCGTTTTTGCCCGCGCGGATGAGATATTCGCGTTCAAATCCGAGCTTCTTGAAAATCAGTCCTGAACCGTCGGAAAGAATCGTCGTTTCGAAGACGACGCGATCCGTTTTGTCGACGTATTTCGAGACGACGCCCGGCTGATCGACGATCTCGACGTCCTTGTGAAGAATCCAGAAATTATTTCTCAGAATCTTGCCGGAATCGTCCAAAAGATAATGCCCGACGTTTGCCGCTTTCCAGCCGTCCCAAGCCAACATAATATGGAAATGCGCCGGGAAATCGCGGTGTCCGTGCGGAAAATGCGTTTCGAATCCGTACAAATTGATATGATCGACAAAGTCGGGCGTTTCGCTTTCAGTCCAGCCGTAGGCGCGGCAGACTTCTAGGGCGCCGATCATATAATTCAAATGCGCTTTGATTTCGCCGACGGGGTAGGCGCCTTCGCGATAAGGACCGGCGCGTCGAATTTCCCAGTTATGGAAGACGCCAAGTCGAACGGCGCCGAACGAAATTTCCGTAAAAGCGTCGGTTGGAACGTTTCTCGGACCGATAGTAAAACGACGCCCCGACTCCGTTTCCTCGACTTCGCCTTTAGCGCCGATCACGCGCAGAATTTTCACTCCTTCCCAAACGACCTCGACTTTCGGCGCGGGCAAGTTCGCGCCTTTAGCTTCTATTGTGAAATAGAAACGCCGACCGTCGATCCCGGTATATTTTTCGCCGTCAAGAACGCGCCATTCGGCGTCGGTTTCGGAAAACGAGACTTGCGGAAGCGACTCTTGCGCGTTTGGACGCGCGGAATCGCGAATCAAGACGGCTCCGTATTGCGTGAAGTCTTCGCCAAAGGAAAGCGTCGAAAACGAAAGTAGGAACAACGAAAATAGAACGAAGAAAAGGCGCTTGTTCAACATAAGTTCCCCTTAATGACCTAAAAATAAAAAAAAGCGCGCGTTCTGAGCGGCGAACCGAACGCCGTAAAACGCGCAAATCACAAAAAAAGGCGCCGAAACCGAATAAACCGACGTTGCGATTCTCCGTTTACGGACGCCTTTTTCACAAAATTAATCGTCGCGTCGCAACGCGAGTATTTCCGATTAAACCAAACGTCGATAAAGCTCGCGACAGATTAGAGCCCCGGCGCGGAACCGCGACCGGTCTGTTGCTCGATCGGCGTCAAATCCGCTTCTCCTTCGAGGGCGAGCGAAATGTCTTTCTTTCCCTCGGGCGGGATCGTCGTCCCCAGACCAGACTCGTTAATATCGGCGTATTTCGCCGGAAGTTCTCGTATGGTAACTTGCTTAAAGGCGCCCGTCGCGGCCTTCGCTTCGTATTCGTCGTGCGAAAGTTTAGCGTCTTCAAGGGTTGGACCGCCTTCGACGCGATCTTTCGAAACGGTTACGTAATACTCGCCGGGAAAGAGTCCGTCGCCGGGATCGAGCGTCGTCATCTTGAATTTTCCGTTTTTATCGGTCAACGCGCTTGCGCTTCCCGCTTCAGTTCCGACGGTTTTCGGCGCGAAAAGCACGGTCGCGCCTTCGACCGGCGCGCCGTTGAAGGTAACGACGCCTTCGGCGGGCACAAGTCCTTTAATACGCGATTTCGAACAACCCGAAAAAGGAAGGGTAGAGGCGACGAACGCGACGACGCAAAGGAAAGCAAATTTTCGAACTTGCATTGCGCAAAACTCCTGATTTAGCGAATTTAACAAATTAAAGACTCGTCGTTTCGCCGCCGTTCATTGTACCCTGCGCGCCCCAGACTCCGAATTTCGACGGCCCCGACTGTGAAACGCCCCAGTAAATATACCAACCGGAAAGACCTTCCGTACCCGCCGTTTCGCAGTTGATCGTGTCGCTAATGAAACGAACGGAACCGTCGTGATAACCGGCGTTGACGCCGCCCGAATGGTTGCTCGTGGGAGGCAGATACGTCGCTCTGTCAAAATTGGCGTTGTCCGCGCAACTTGGCGAGTTCGGGGGCAGAATCGTTTGGAAGAACGCGTTGTTGTTTCCGTAATAAAAGATTTGTTCGTTTGAACCGCCGCAAGTGGCGACGCCCGTCGCGTATTGCCCGTTGGTTCCGCGTTTCGCCAAGCAGGCGTTCGGCTTGTTGGCCCAAGCGCTGACGTTGTTGGCAAAACCGCCCTTAATTCTGTTGAATTCCATCCCTTTGGAATCGGGACTGGCGACGCGTTCGCTCAGCGCGACCGTGTTGCTCGTTCCGTCGATGATCGCGGTCATATTATAGGCTCCGCCGCCCCAGCCTTGATCCGCCCATTGGTCGGTGCGTTTTTTCATACCGAACGCGGAACGTTGATTACCCCACTTGCCGTAAGTCTCGTAAATATAGTCCGCTTCGTTAAAGCAGTAATTGCCCGAGGTGCGGTTGGTCTTTCCTCGACTTTGCGCGCTGCCGTCGGAAGGACAGCAGAGCCCGTCGATGACGCCGTTCCACCATTCGCGATCATTATAAGGGCTTTGGTATTCGTTGTTGGGGTCTTTTCCGACATACTGGAACATGCCCTGATAACGCGCTTGCTGTTCGATGAAGGGCAGAAGTCCGACAAACGCGGTGCAGTTGCCGTTGCCGCCGCAACCGTGTCCCGGAAGCTCGTTGTTGACGTCGTGATAATTTTGAATCGCGAGACAGAGTTGTTTAAGATTGTTGGTGCATTGCATACGGCGAGCGGCTTCGCGCGCGGCTTGAACCGCAGGAAGCAAGAGCCCGATTAAAATGCCGATAATGGCGATAACGACAAGAAGTTCGACGAGCGTGAACCCGGCAAACGAACGAGCGCGACGAGTTTTCATTGAAAAGTCTCCACTAATTACGACTATGACGAGCGCCTTTGAAAGTCGAAAACAAAGGCGAATAACGATCAAGGATTCAAGGGTAGACGTCGCGCGCGACGCCTTACCCTCCCTTCGTTGATTGTATCGGCTTGAAGCGCTAAACGCAAGACTCCGAAAAGGTTTGAAACGTTTTTTTTGAAAATTTTCCTTCTTTTCGATTCTTTTTTAACGAAAAATCCTAACGTCGTCTTGAACTTCATACTGAAAAAAGTTCGAAACGGAATCCAAGACGCTTTGGCGGATTTTTAATAAATCCAAACTTTTTTCAAGAAAGATTGCTTTTTTTGTCCAATAGTTTACAATTCATATCGCGCGCCCGGCGCAATTTCCCTGAAAACGAAATTGCGCCGTCCGTTGGAAATAGCCGCCGCTTCAACGTTTATAGGAGTACTTGATCGATGCGTATAAAGTCGACGCTTTTATTGTTCTTCTTTTCGTCCTTTTTCGTTTTCTTGCCGAACGCCGTCGACGCCGCTAAGTCGGGCAAAGTCGTCGACGAATCAGGCGCGCCCGTCGCCGGAGTCGCCGTTTCCGACGGTCTATCCGTCGTTCCAACCGACGCGGGCGGTCGTTTTTCCTTGCCGGATCGCGCGGAAGCGCGTTTTATTTTCATTTCGACGCCTTCGGGCTACAAGACGGTCGACAAATTCTATCGTCGCGTCGAGGAGCCGAACGCCGAGGGCGAATACGTCTTTACGCTTGCTTCCTATCCCGCATCGTCGGGCGAAGTCGCGCGTTTTATCCAAGTGTCCGACGTCGAACAATCGTCCGGGGATCTTCAATGGCTCGAAACGATTCGTCGTTACGTCGAATCGACTCCGACGGCGTTCATTATAAGCACGGGCGACATTTGCTACGCCAACGGGCTCAGATTTAACGCGGAAAACTTCAAGGAATCGACGACCGGCGCGCCGACCTATTTCGTCAACGGCAATCACGATCTTGTGGACGGCGATTACGGAGAGCAACTTTACGAATCGTTGTTCGGACCTTGTTGGTATTCCTTCAACGCCGGTCCCGTTCACTTCGTCGGAACGCCGATGCCCGCCGGAGATCGCGTTCCTTCCTATTCGAAGGCGAAAGTAGCCGCGTGGCTGAAGAACGACCTCGCGCTTCTGCCGGAAGGAACGCCCGTCGTTATTTTCCAGCATAGTTCGCCCGGCGGAAAATTCGACGCGCCTAGTTCGTTCAAGTACGACGAAGTCGATTTGAAGTCGATTAACTTGAAAGGCTGGTTCTTCGGGCATTATCATACGAGCGTGTTCTATCGTCATCCCGAGTCGGGCATAGTTTTCGGTTCCGTCGCGCCTCCGAACAAGGGCGGCATCGATCATTCGGTCGCGTCTTTTTACGTTTATGAAATCGATAAAAACGGCGTGCGTTCTATCGACAAACGCAACAGTTTCTGGAACGGCGAACGGATTGAAAAACCGACGCTAGAATCCGACGGCGCGTTTCTTTCTTCGCTCGTCGCTTCGGTCGACCTTGGCGGAGAAATTCATTTTGGCGCGCCCGTTGCGACCGACTATGGGTTCGTCGTTGGAACGGCGGACGACGGGAATCGCGAAAAATGCGAAGTCGTCGCGATTAATGCCGACGGCTCGATTCGTTGGCGAAGCCCGGTGGAAAATTCGATTAAAGCGGCGCTTGCGACGGACGGCGAACGCGTTTTCGCAACCGATCAAACGTGGACGACTTACGCGTTTGACGTCGGGACCGGCGCGCGCGTCTGGAGCGCGTCAAACGGAGCTTCGGCGACTTCGTGCATGGTCGCGCCGATCGTCTTCGAGGGCGTCGTCTACGCGGGTCAAGGAAAAGATTTGACCGCATACGACGCGCGTTCGGGCGAAATTCGCTGGCGAAATTCCGCGTGGGGCGGCGGCGAAGGCACGACCGCCGGACTTGCGATCGTCGACGGAAAATTATTGGCTTCGGCCAACTGGAGCGCGTTGTACGCGCACGACTTAAAGACGGGAGAATTACTTTGGACAGCGAAAAACGAAGGTTTGCGTTTCCGCTCGAGCGCGCCGATCTCGCTTGTCGATTCGAAATCTGAAGAAGAGACGATTTTAGCGGCAAGTCACGTCTATTTGCAGACGCTTGACCCGAAAACCGGCGAATTGATCAAATCGGAAAAGGTCGGAACGAATCTTCAAACGGCGTCGACGCCGGTTCTTTACGAAGGACTTGTTCTTGTCGGAAGCGGCGAAAACGGCTTGTGCGCGTTTGACGCTTCGAGTTTCGAACGCGTCTGGACGATTCCGACGAATCCCGGCTTGACGACTTCCTCGCCCTATTTGAAACGCGGTGCGAAAACGGTCGAAGCGACGCCGCTCTTGGTCGGATCGCGCGTTATTTTCGGCGGATTGGACGGCGTTTTGCGCGTCGTCGACCTGACGAATCCGACGAAACCAAGAGTCGAACAGAGCGTCGAGCTTGGCGCGCCGATTCTAGCGGGCGCGACGCTCGCTAAGGACGGGAAGTCGATTTGCGTCGCCGATTATTCCGGGCGAGTTTTGATCTTTGCGTTGCAATGATCGACGCTTAGTTTTTGAACCGACGGTAAAGCAAAATTCCCGTCTTAAGCCGCGCGTTGCATATTATGCGCGGGCGGCGACGGGAATAAAAACGCTTTGATTTTAAATAAAGCGCCCAAACTAAGAAAATAGTCGCAACGTTCGTTAAACGCTAAAAGTCGACGTTCGCGACGTTTTGTTCGACTGCGTTTTTCGTTTCTATAGGTTCAAACGATCGACATTCAAATTCGTCGTCGACGTATAGACCTGAAAAATTGACAAACAGTCCCTTTTCATGCGCTTGACAGGCTTTTGCGTAGTCCTTCGCAACGAGTCTAATTTTTAGTCGTCCCGTTCGTCCCGAATCGAAGACCGTAGAGATTACGGCGCGCCCGTATCTTCTTGTTTCTAAGTCGGAAGGCGCTTCTAATTTTTCAATTTTTCCCACGCCGGAAAGAATTTTTGGCGCCGTCTGACGCTTGAGGACGTCGACGGCTTTTTCTAAGACGTTGCGATAACGCGGCTTGAGAACGATTTTTTCCGACTTGGGCTTATTTCCGTTCGCGATCTTCGAAAAACGCGCCGTGATTTCCAACTTATCCTTTTCATCGTAGTCGCAAATTTTTGAGAGCGCTTTTAAAAAATCTAGGCTAAACTCCTTATTCTTCGTCGCTTGTATCAATCCATACGGCGAATCTGTTTCGTTTAATTCGTTGACAATTTTATCTGAAGCGTCGAAAATCCGTCGCGTCGTTTGCCTTGCAAACGCGTTTGAATACGTCGCGTCTTCCAATTGGGTAATAACGTCGCTTTTTTCGTCGACTTCCAGGGGCAACACGACCGAAACGACGCAACTACCGACCTCTGTTTGCGAAAACCGACAGGAATTAACGAAACGCTCGACTTTTTTGGGCGTGTAATTTCTCTGGATAGTCGGAACGGCGCTTGGGGAATAATCCTCTTGAACCGTTAGATTATGAACGTCGGAAGCGGCGGCGACGATCAATTTTTTTGCGGAACTATACAAACGGATGGCGTCGTCGAAAAAAACGTTTCCGGCTTCGCAGTGAGACGAAACGAGACGAAAACGCAAGACGTCCGAAATTGGGTTCAAGAGCGTCAAAATCGTCTGTTCCAAGGTTTCTTGTTTTACTTGCGCGACGGTCTGAACGGCTTGAAACATTGCGCGATTATAGTCGCTTAGTTCGTCGTCTAACGGAATTTTTACTTGAAAGAATTCCGCCCCGACTTCCTTTTGAAAGACTTTTACTTTTCTATTTTTGACGAGAAATTCGCGCCAGCCGTCCAGACGAAGGAATTTGACAAATTTTAGCGGTTCAATCTTTTCTATGACTTGCGGAATATTGGAACTCTGAAACATTTTACGCGACCTCCTCTTCCGCTACTTTTTGAAATAAAATATCCAACTTATCAGGGGAAGCGACGTTTGTTTTCGGCAACTTGACGCGAACCGACGTATTATTCTTTATTTCTTCAAAATTATCTCCATTAATCCAGTACATACAACGAAGAATCTGTAACGACTCTGTGGAATGAACGAGCGAATCGTCGAACGATTCAGGAAAAAAATGAACAAATAGAAACTTTTTTGAAGACGACTCCCTACGTAAATCGTTATAATTCTTAATTTTCAAATCATAGTAGATTTCACTTTCATTTTCTTCGCAATCTAAACGCGTCGACTTTAGCTGGAAACTGATCGTCGGATCGTAAGGTCTGCCGTCGGGTAAACGAACCGTTTTCTTTAAGATTCCGTCTATTCCGTCGCCGTCGTGTTTATGAACTTCGACGGTTATTCCGACTTTTGCGCAGACCGCTTGAAGGTATGCAAGACTTATTTCTTCCTTTTGTTTGTTTTCTATCATTGTCGCCGTTAGCCTATTCCCAAAAACGCCAAATGAAAACGCCGCTCCTACAAGTCTATGATACAAAGTCGTATTAGACTTTCAAGGAAAATGATCGGCGATTCTAAACATTGTTAGTTGTGAACGAAAATTCATCTCTACAAACAATAAAATTGTTATAATTGTTTTACTTTCTTTAAAACATTATCTAGGATAATTTCTCGCCTCTTTATTGATTTTATTCTTTGCAAACGTTACAATCGAATATAAGGGGGAAGGGGAATTTTGTCGCGTTGCTAAAGCGTAATTTAATTAAAAAAGAAAAGGCAAAAATGAGAAACGTTAAAATATCGGCGGCGTTTGCGGCGCTCGTCGTTGCGACGGTAATTTTGGGACTCGGCGCCGACTTATTCGCGAAAGATTCGGGCGTCGTTCCGAAGTGCGGATTCTACGACGTCCGAAGTTACGGCGCGACCGGCGACGGCGTTACAAACGACGCGCCCGCGATTCAGCAAGCGATCGACGCGTGCAACGCCGTCGGCGGCGGAACGGTCGTCGTTCCGTCCGGGATTTATCTGATAGGCACGATCTATCTTAAAAGCGACGTCGACTTCTATATTAGCGAGGGCGCGACGCTGTTGGGCAGTCCGAATAAAGAGGATTACAACGCGCCGGACGCCTATCCTCAAAATTCCGTTTGGCCAAACGAATCGAACTTCGGCGCGCATTTGATCCTTTGCGTCGAACAGAAAAACGTGACGGTTCGCGGACCTGGACGCGTCGACGGGAACTCTCTGAAATTCATCGTCGACGAGAACGGCGTTCCTTATCCGGGTCAAGACAAAATTCCGTGGCGTCCGTCGCAAATGCTTTGTTTCGTCGAATCGGAAAACGTACGCGTTCAAGACCTTGAACTGACAAACTCGACCTATTGGACGCTTTTTTTACACGGCTGTAGGCGCGTTTTCATTCGCGGCGTTCAAATTCAGAATTCGCGTTCTCCGCATACGCACAACGGGGACGGAATCGACGTCGATTGTTGCGAATACGTTTCGATTAGCGATTGTCAAATCGATTCGGCCGACGACTGCATAACGTTGCGCGCTTCCGGCGAGAAGCTCAGAACTCCGCGTCCCTGTCGATACGTTACGATAACGAACTGCGTGCTTTCCACGCCCTGCAACTGTTTTCGATTTGGAGTCGGAAACGGAGAAGTTCGGGACGTCGTCGTCGACAATATCGTAATCGAGTCGGCGCGCACGGCGTTCAATTTCGTTTCAAGTTGGAGCGAAAACGGTCGGGGCGTCGATATTCGAAACATACGGATTGGCAACGCGGCGATCGACTGCGAAATACTCTTGCATATGTACTACAATTTCGCGACGGAGACGGAAATCAAGAATATTTTCATCGACGGAGTTTCGGGACGTCTGAGGCAAGTTGCGGAAATCGAGCCCGAAAGACGAGACGAAAGAGCCGTTTGGCTCAACGCGCCGACGACGGAAATCGTTCAAATGGTCGGGAAACCGGGATTGCCGCTCAAAAACGCGCGTATTGCAAACGTCGATTTGGACGTTTACGAGGGCGCCGTTTGGACGGCGAACGACGTCGAAGGACTTGAGCTGGATAACGTCGAGTTGCGAACGCCCGAGGGAACCGCGCCGGTTCGATTCGACTTTACGAACGTTAAATCGAAAGAACGGAAATAGGTAAGCGTTCACGGAAAGCCGCGCATCAACGATACGCGGATTCGTTGAATTACTAAAAACGCGTCGCGAACAGTGAAACGCCAATACGTTAAAAGTTTATGGAAAGACGCGTACAAAGACGAAAGTGATTTTTTAAGTTCAAAATGAGTCGATTAGAAGAGTTGATTGCGGAGCTGATTCCGAACGGCGTTGAGTACAAAGAGTTACAAGACGTTCTGAAAATCAAGAACGGGAAAGACTATAAATCGTTCGACGAAGGAAAAATTCCCGTTTACGGTTCTGGAGGCGTTATTGCTTTTACAAGTAAATATGTTTACGACAAACCTTCCGTCCTTATTCCGCGTAAGGGCTCGCTCAATAAATTATACTACGTCGATACGCCGTTTTGGAACGTCGACACGATTTTTTATACTGAAATCGACTCCAAAATTATTATTCCAAGATTTGTTTTTCATTATCTTTTACGCGAACATTTGGAGAAACTGAATATAGCCGGAGGCGTGCCGAGTCTCACGCAAAAAGTTCTCAACAAGGTTAAAATTCCCGTTCCTCCTCTTCCCGTTCAAGAAGAAATCGTCAGAATCCTCGATAAATTTACGGCGCTTTCGCAAGAGCTTTCGCAAGAGCTTTCGCAAGAGCTTGTTTTACGTAAGAAACAGTACGAGTATTATCGGGAGAAGATTATCGACGGTCAAACAAACGTCGATGGTATTGAACGCGTTTCTCTTGATTCCGTTTGTATTGTTGAAAAGGGCGTCCAATTCAATAAAAGCAATATGAACGAAGTTGGTAGTTATCCTGTAATCAACGGAGGAATTAATC
>JAZRWW010000227.1:0-3214 GCA_045599865.1 Thermoguttaceae bacterium | reverse complement strand
AAAAAGTTATAACAGAATTTTGGACGTTCGGAAAACGAGTCGCAACGCTAGTTTAAAAGGAAACAAGAAGATCGGCGTTTAAGTCGATCATACGAGCAGCAAACATTAAGGATATTCCAATGAAAAAAGGATCGTTAGTAGAAAAATTGACCGCCGGTTTAAGATTCAACGCCTCCTCGAATCGCCGCGGCGTCAAAATGGGGGGGGGAGGGGGACTATAACGCCCCGAAAAATCTCTTTCGAAGCCCTCGAATCTCGCGAACTTCTTACCGCCGACCCTCTTACCGGCGCGTTGGAGGCGTCAAACGCCGCTCCTTCTATTTTCGACCGCGCCTATTACGCCGACGAAGCGCGTCTTGTCGACGCCGCGATTCCGTTAAACGCGCCCGAATATGCCGCCGTCGTCGCAACGACCGCAAACAATACGACTTGGACGGTTGCGTCGACCGAAGATTCCGAAACGACGGTCGGAACGCTTCGCTACGCGATTAAAAACGCCGAAGAAGGCGATACGATTATTTTTGACGAATCGCTCGGAACGTCGACGATTACGATAAATTCGCAACTTAACGTCGAACGGGAACTTACGATAAACGGCGACGGTCGAATAACGCTCGACGGACAAGGCGCGACGCGTTTAATTTACAACAAATCGACGTTGACTTTAAACGGCTTGACGCTAACGAACGGCAACGCGTCGGAGGGCGGCGCGATTCTCAACGAAGGGACGACGAGCGTCGTTGATTGCGTCTTCGACGGAAACTACGCTTCCGGCGGCGGAGGCGCGATTCAATCCACAACGTCCGTTACGGCGACGAGAACAATTTTTCAAAACAACAGCGTAAGTTCCGGGGCTCTCGGAGGCGCCGTTCGAGTTTTGTCCGGCGACGGAACGTTCGACGACTGCGAATTTTACGCCAACAACGCCAATTATGGCGGCGCCATTGAGAACGCCTATTGTTCCGGCACGACGACGATTAGGAACAGTCTCTTCCGAGGCAACACCGCCGGATGGGAGGGCGGCGCAATCAACGGCGCCGGAAATCTAACGATAGAAAGCGTGCGGTTTATCGACAATCGCGCGAGCGGTTACGGCGGCGCTTTACGATTGTGCAGCTCGTCAAACGTCAAGGTCTATAATTCCGTCTTCTTGGGAAATAGATCGGGAACCGGCGGCGCGATTCGTATGTGGAGCGGGAGCAGTTCCTTGTCCCTCTATAATTGCACGATCGTCGCAAATTCCAACGGGGTTGTTCGTAGCGGCGGGACGCTCAACGTCTACAACTCGATTATCGCCGACAATCCCGGCGGAAACTGCAGCTCGATTTCCAGCGGTTCGAATAATTTTATTATGGACGCGAATCCAGGATTCGTCGTCAAGCCGATCCTTAACGGTTCGACCGTAACCAATCTCGATTCCGTTGATTTACGCTTACGTCCCGATTCTTACGCGGTAAATCGCGGTAGAAACGACGTGATCGCAGATTACGAATACGATCTTGACGGAAAACCGCGAATTTACGACGGAGCCGTCGATATCGGCGCGTACGAACTCCAAGAGACCGTAGCGTCGCACAATCTCGTTGTCGACGTCGACGACGATTCCTTCGATTTCGACGACGGCAAGACGTCCTTGCGCGAAGCGATTTATCGGGCTTATGACGGAGAAACGATTACTTTCGACGAGTCCCTTAAAGGTAAGACGGTAACTCTCGGCGGCTCGCAACTGACGATCGACAAGTCCTTGACTATCGACGCGAGCGCGTTGTACGACGCGACGTCAGACGCGCCCGGAGTAACGATCGACGCGAACAAGAAATCGCGCGCGTTCTCCATTGAAAACGTAAACGCCGTTATCAAAGGGCTAAACGTTACGAACGGCAAAGCGTCTGACGGAGGCGCAATTTATAACAAAGGAACGCTAACGATTTCCAATTCGACCCTAGCGCGAAACGAGGCGTCCTCGGTCGGAGGCGCGATTTATAATTCCGGCTCCCTTACGCTCGACGCCGACAAGTTGTCCGACAATACCGCTGGTCACGGGGGCGCGGTCTACAGCACGGGCGACGTCGTCGTTCGTTCGACGTCGTTCTATCATAACGGCGCCAACGACAACGGAGGCGGCATTTACGCCGTTTCAGGAACGCTGACGATCGATTCTTCGCGATTTGAAGCGGGGTATAGCACGGGCAATAACGGTAACGCGAGCGGATCGGCGTTTGAATCGGAATGTCTAACCGTCGTTCGCGACACGGAATTTGTCGACAATACCTGCAGCGGTTATTACGGAGCGATTTGGCACGGTTCTCAGCCGATGACGTTGGAAAATTGTTATTTCCAGGGAAACGACCATATCGGATTAGTCCAAGGCGGGGCGGGTACGACCGACGTCGTTAATAGCGTCTTTGTCGCCAACAAGGGCGTCAACGGCGGAGCGATTTGGGCTTACTCCGGAACGATCAACCTTTACAATTCGACGATCGCCGGAAATTCCGCGACCGGAAGCGGAGGCGGCGTCTATCGTAGCGGCGGAACGATCAATCTTTATAGTTCGATCGTTGCGAACAATTACGCGCCAAACAACGCCGACGCCTCGGGCGTTTCGTCCTCCGCTTACAGTCTAATCGGCGAAGACGCAGGATTTGTCGTCGCGCCGACGTTCAACGGAGGCGTCTTGACAAATCCGAACGAAATCGATCTTGCTTTAACCTCTTCGTCGGTAGCGATCGACGCCGGTTATTCGAAATATTTGCAAGGACAAGAGACGGACTGTTCCGGCGCTCCTCGCGTCGTCGCTTCTTTCGGCGTTCCGCGCGTCGATATTGGAGCTTACGAATATCAAGGAACGATCGACGCGTCGCGTTCGCTCGTCGTCGACACGCTGGAAGACGTCGTGGACGAAACCGACGGCAAGACCTCCTTGCGCGAGGCGCTCGCGTGGGCGGATTACGATCAAACGATTACTTTTGCCAAGACGCTCGAAGGGGAAATTTGCGTCGATTCCACGTTGATCGTCGATAAAAAGATTACGATCGACGGCGACGACCGCGTTTCGTTCGACGGTCGAAGTTCCTATCAGATTTTTTACGTCGATTCGACCGGCGAACTGACGTTGAAAAATACCAATTTGAAAAACGGATCGACCGATAAGCGACGATCAAGCGCCGCGTACGGCGGTTCTATTTACGTTGAAAATTACGGATCGTTGACTCTT
>JAZRWW010000226.1:0-11291 GCA_045599865.1 Thermoguttaceae bacterium | reverse complement strand
CGCCGATCCCGAATCCTACGAGGACGAAAACGGACTTCTGCCGACGCCCTACGTCGTCGTTTTCTCGCAAGACGCGCGCCCAAAAGAACAGCCCGCGCGCTTGAGCGATATTCTCTGGACGCTTCCCGGTCTGGAAGGAACCGTGCCGAACTTCGATTATCAAACGATCTACGCGAGTGAAATTCCGCTCGACTTTATAAGGAACTGCGAGCCTGCGTTGCGCGCGTTTCTCTATTTAACGCAAATTGCCAATAAAAAACATTCGAGCGACGAAGACGCGGAACTGGCGGCGACGCTCCGACAAGTTCTCGACGCGCCCCCTTCCGACGAACGGTTGAGAAAATGCGCCTACGCCTGCTTGAATTATTTTCTTCATCTACGAAAAAGTCGACCGGGTATGCCGACCTTGCGCGAACTCAGAAAAGAAATGGAAAAACAGAAAGGCGAACCTATGGAAAGCGATATCTTGCAATTTTTTGAGAGGGAAGTTTCAGAACGGTGCGAAGAAGCAAGACAAGACGGAATGCAAGCTGGAATGCAAGCTGGAAAGCAAGAGGGAATTTATGAGATTATTTACAGTAATCTCCGTTCGAAATTCGGTCAAAACGCCGTCTCGGACAAACTGAAAAAAAAGCTCGACGACATAAATTATTATCCCGCGCTTGAAGAAATCCAATTAGCGATTCTGACGGCGCCCTCCCTTGACGCGTTCAAAAGGAAGGTTGCGAGAATCGTAAACAAATACAAGGACGAGATTCAAGAGCTTCAACGTTAGACGGAAAACGGAAAACGGCGCGTGAAAAACAACCGCGTAAACGGCGATCCTTGCTCTGACGTTTTAAATTCCAAAAGCGTCGCGCGTTTGTCGATTTTTCTTCAAACGTCCGACATATTACGAATTTTCAACAGTAAAATTATTCGGGCAATCCATAATGACGACTCCAAAACGACAAGTCGAAACTCCAAACGAAACGGCGCGAAGGCGCGAAGACGTTCTTACGCGACGACAGGCTCTTGAAAACGCGACGGACGACGCAAGCGCTTTTAAACGTCGCGTTTTTGATTTCGTTCTGTCGTGGAACGACTGGGACTCGCCGGATTTGTTCGAAACGGCGTTGCGTCGCGAAACGTTCTTGACGCGAGGTTCCCTTTTTGCGCCCGACTTGCAAGAGTATGAAGTCAAATTCAGTCGGCATAATAATCTTGTCGTCGCCGCGTTGACCGATCTCACGATCGCCGCCGATCTTTTGCGCGTCTCGACGCGCGCGACGGACGTCGACTGGAGTACGCTCTTGCCGACTCAACAACAGCAGGTAGACCGTAACGGCGTCGCGCATATTGCCGACTTAATTTACAACGTCAAAAACCTTGCAAAAGACGAGGAACGCGCGTATGCTTTCTTTTTTGAGCATAAGTCGGAATTCGACCCGTTTCTTGCCGTTCAGTTGCTTGAATATGTCGCGTTGTACTTGAAATATCAGTTAATCAACGCCAAGCGCGCGAACGTTGGTCTGAAAAAATTAGTTTGTCCCATACCCGTCGTGATCGGTTGTTACGAACGCGTCGGAGCTAAGCCGAAGAAATTAAAGGACGTTTGTTCCTTTCCGAAAGAATTGGAACAGTTTGTTCCCGATTTTGACATAATTTTCTTCGACGTTCAGGGAACCGACGTTGGAAAGCTAGACGTTCAACCGATGACGAAAGCGTTCCTCAAAGATTTGCAATTCGGCAAAAATCCCAAACTGAAAAACGCCGATATTCTTGACGTCTTCGGAGATCTGCGCGACTTCAAATTAGATTCTTCCTCGTATCAACTTTTATTGGCTCTTTTGGGTTATTGGTCGAACGCTTGCGTCAGTTGGAAACGTTCGCCCAAACAAGCGGAATTCAAACGACTAGCCGACGAAATGAAAGACAAGGAGTATGAAAAACAAATGTTGGAACTATTGGATCAGGAATATTACGAAAGCGCCGTCAAAAAGTACGGCGCTAAATGGAACGAAGAACTGACTAAAAAAGCGCGCCAAAAGTGGTATGACGCCGGGTGGAAAGAAGGACGCGACGACGGGTGGAAAGCCGGACGCGACGACGGCTGGAAGGAAGGTTGTAACTCGGGCGAAATCGGCGACTGTTTGCGTTCGATTCGCCTTTGTCTGACAAAACGTTTTCCTAACAAGCCTCTATCGGGCGCTTGCGATTATAATTTGCAATCGTTAGGAGATATGCAAAAGCTCGTTTCTATCCAAGATTATTGCTTCGACGCGCCTTCGATTCAGAGCGTTGAAGCGTTTATTGAAAGTAAAATTAGAAATTAGTTTTCTCTCGTTCCGCGTCGTTCAGAGAAGTTAGTCTTTCGCGTTGAAAATTAGCAAGATTTGCGCTCGTTATTTTTAGAAAGGTAAAAAGACTCAAAATGGTCTCGAGAAGAAACTTTTTATACGGCGCTTTTGGCACGGCTTGCGGCTTGTCGCTCGGCAAGCCGTCAAGAGCCGAAGAAACGGCGGCGGCTTCCGTCGGTTCAGGCGGCGCCAAAATGAAATTGACGTTCCGCCCCTATCTTTTAACGTTGCGCCACGCTTTCGGCGTCTCGGGCGTCACGCGAACGACGACGCAGAGCGTTCAGACGGAAATCGAATACGACGGCGTAATCGGTTACGGCGAAGCGGCGACGCCCCCCTATTTAAGCGAGTCGACCGCGTCCGTAACGGCGTTTCTCGAGCGCGTCGACCTTTCGCAATTTAAAAGTCCGTTTGAACTCGAGGATATTCTCGCCTACGTCGACAAAATTTGCGAACACAACACGGCGGCGAAAGCGTCGGTCGACCTCGCTTTGCACGATCTAGTCGGAAAGTTAATCGGGCGTCCGTGGTGGCAAATTTGGGGACTCGACAAAGAAAAAACGCCCGCCACAATGTATACGATCGGAATCGACGCGCCGGAAAAAGTCAAGGAAAAGACCAAAGAAGCCGCGTCTTTCGAACTGCTCAAAGTAAAATTAGGGCGCGACGCCAAAAGTGATCGCGAAATGATCGAATCGGCGCGCGCCGTCAGCGACAAGCCGATCGCAGTCGACGCCAATCAAGGTTGGACGGACAAAATTTACGCGCTCGAGACGATCGAATGGCTTCACGAACAAGGAATCGTCCTTGTCGAACAGCCGATGAAAAAGACGAAGCTGGACGATATTGCGTGGATTACCGAACGCAGTCCCGTTCCGATTATGGCGGACGAATCGTTGCAACGCTTGACCGATATTCCCCGACTTAAAGGCGCTTTCTCGGGCGTCAACATTAAACTGATGAAATGCACGGGTATGCGCGAAGCGTGGAAAATGATCAATCTAGCGCGCGCGCTCGATATGAAAGTAATGCTCGGCTGTATGACGGAATCGTCGTGCGCAATTTCAGCGGCGGCGCAACTCTCGCCAATGGTCGACTGGGCGGATCTTGACGGCAATTTGTTGATTTCCAACGACGTATTCGACGGCGTAAAGACGGCGCCAAACGGAAAACTGCTACTCTCCGACCTACCGGGCTTAGGAATCGTTAAACGAGACGCCCCGATTAATCGACTCGATACGATTATTCAGTAAAGCGAATCAAAAATCGCTTGACGAGAAACGCCGTAAAGATATAATGACTACGTTGGATCGATTCGTCCGACGTTTCGTCTCCATAGCTCAATTGGATAGAGCGTTGGCCTCCGAAGCCGAAGGTTGCAGGTTCGATTCCTGTTGGAGACGCTTTGAGCGCGTTTACGTTTCGACGTAACGCGCTTTTTTTACGAGAATTAATTCCGCTTTTATTCGGCAAAAAGAGCTTTTAATTTCTCGACCGTCTCGCTAAAAGAAGAGCGTTCAAAAACTTGCTGTTGTAGAAACGCGTCGATTCTTGGCTTCATACGAATCGCGCGATCGATCTCGGGCGAGCTACCCGACCGATACGCTCCGACCGCGATCAAATCTTCCGCGTCCGTATAGACGCCAACGATCCGCCTTAGTTCCGTCGCAAGTTCCCAATGTTCGCGCGAACAAATCGTCGGCGCTAAGCGGCTAATACTTTCCAAAACGTCGATCGCGGGGTAGAACCCGCGAACGCTCAATTTACGCGAAAGCCAAATATGACCGTCGAGCAATCCTCGCACGGCGTCGCAAATCGGGTCTTGTTTGTCGTCTCCTTCGACTAGCACCGTGAGAAAAGCCGTCACGCTACCGACGTCGCTTCTGCCCGCGCGTTCGACCAGACGAGGCAATAGAGCGAAAACGCTGGGCGTATAGCCGCGCGAAGTCGGAGGCTCGCCCGCCGCCAGGCCGATCTCGCGTTGCGCCATTGCAAAACGAGTCAAAGAGTCCATTAAAAACAGTACGTTTTTCCCTTGGTCGCGAAAATATTCCGCGATCGAAATTGCGGCGTAGGCGGCGCGAACGCGCATTAGAGGCGGTTCGTTCGACGTCGAAACGACGACGACGCTTTTTTTGCGTCCTTCTTCGCCCAAATCGCGTTCGATAAAATCGTTGACTTCGCGTCCGCGTTCACCGATAAGTCCGACGACGACGACGTCGGCGTCAGTGTAACGCGTCATCATACCGAGCGTCACGCTTTTTCCAACGCCCGAGCCGGCGAAAATGCCGAGTCGTTGTCCTTGTCCGCACGTCAGCAAACCGTCGATCGCGCGAACGCCGGTCGAAAGAATCGATTCGATACGAGGTCGCGCGCAAGGGTCGGGCGGCTTGCGATCATATCGAACGCGCGAAACTAACGTCGGCGCGGGTCCCGCGTCGATCGTGCGTCCGAACGCGTCGACGACCCTGCCGAGAAGCTCGTCTCCTACGGAAAGCCAAGGGGTCGTTTTAACAAGTTCGATTTTGGCGCCGCGCCTCACGCCCGTCAAGTCGGAATAAGAATATAAAAGCGTGAGATTATCCCGAAAGCCGATGACTTCAGCCAAAAGCTCGTCCGATTCTTCGCGTCGTTCCACGCGCGCGATCGCTCCGATAGGCGCGGAAAAGCCGACGGCGGCGATCGTCGTTCCTTCAGTTCTGACGACGACGCCTACGATTCGCGCGGGCGCGACCGTCTGGATTTGCTCAAGGATATTGTTAAGAAAAACGGACGATTTCGACATAAAGAACAACGCTCGACTATTTCAGATAAACAACGATCCTAATAAACCAAACAAAAAAAGGTTATTCGGACAGCTCGGCGACGATTCGTTCTAAGCGCGATTCAAGCCTTTCGTCGACTATGCCCGTCGACGTTTCCACCAAACAACCTCCCGACGTAATTTTCGCGTCGGGAATAATCTCCGATTTTGCAAGATTGCCCGTTTCTTCAAGCAAATCGTCAATTTGAGGACGCAAACGTTTGACGTCGCTAGGATTCATACGAATCTTCAGCGTCGCGCAATTCATCGACAATTCCAACGCCTCGCGCAAAAGTTCAAGAGGCGTTTCGCGTATCAACGACGGTTCGCGCATTATCGCCTGATACGCGATCGCCGCCGCGATTTGCATTATGTTCACTTCCCAATTTTTGAGCAGTTCTTGACGCGTGTTTTTTAGTTCCTCGACGATTTTTCGCAACGGCGTCAATTCGGCGTCGGCTATCTTCTTTGCGCGCTCTTCCGCCTCCCGCGCGACTCGCGATTCGAATTCTTCTTGCGCGCGTTCTAACCCGGTTTTTCGACCCTCGATTTCGCCGTCTTCCGCGCCTTTTTTATATCCTTCGGCGCGCGCCTCTTCAAACGTTTCCTTTTCAAGCGCGCGTTTGCGCTCTTCCAAATCGCTCGCGTCGGCTTCCAACCGTCGACGCGTCTCTTCCAACTTGGCGACCTCCGACGCGATCGTCTCGCGTTCGCGTTGCAACGTCGCCGTCAAATCGCGGCGCAACTCTTCGACGGCGCGCTTCCCTTCTTCGACGATCTGATCCGCCTCGAGACGCACGCGAACGAGATATTCCTGCGTCTTGCGCTCGAGCGTCTCGAAAGCGCCTCGCGGAGAACGGTCGACCGACGGCGCGGAATTCTTAACGACGTAACTCGGCGTTACGGGACGTATCGAAATATTGTTCTCATTGCCGTTCATTCTGCAAAGCTCGTCGCGTAAATTCTTGTTCTAATTCCTTCGAAACGGGCGTCGCCCCAATCCAAACCGACGTCGATCGTCTAATTCCTTCCGCTTGTTCTTGCGGCAATAGCTCCAAAGTCCGCAAACGATCTTGCGAAGACCTATTCGCCAAAACGATCGCGCCGACGAACGGCGATTCGTTCCGTAATAATCGCGCGACGACTTCGGGCGCAAGACCGTTTGACGCGCGCGATTTGTTCGTCGAAGAACGCGCGACATAAACGTCTTGTCCGTCGTCTTCCGTCGCTTTTAAAAATTCCGAAAGAACCGCTTCAAATTCCTCGCGCGGCGCGTCCTTAATTCTTTTCGCTTCTCGAACAATTTCCTCGACGACCTCGGGCTCAAATTGCGCTAAAAGCGCGTCGGCGGTCTTCGTATCTACTAGCGAAAGAAGCGTCGCGACTTTGCGCGCGCCCTCAAAAGCGTACTTAGATTCTTCTCTTTTCGCCAAAACAATCCTATCGTATTTATCGGTTACGTCGGATAATAACAACGCCTACGTTTGATTCCGTCGACGCGTTCGAATACGTCGACGCAAGAGTTCAACTTGGATTTTTCACCCAACCTTGCAACGAAGCGACTGCGCGCTCGGGATATTTGGCGATAAAATCGAGCGCGGTTCGTCTCTCTTCCCAAAAATCGCGTTCTTTCGAAGGAATAGAATCGACTCGTCTGTTCGACGTTCCTTCCTCGCGACGTTCGACGCGCTTAGAAAACGTCGACGAAGCAAAGTTCAACAATTCTCGCTCCAATTCGTCGTCGTAAGTTTCTGAATCGGCGTCGACGTTTCGCGACGTTCCTTCCAAATTTGGAATCTTGATCGATTCGGAATCAGCCCCTGAACTTGCGGCAACGTTAACTCGAGCCTTTCTTTTCTTCGCCAAATTCTTTTTGTACTTGAAACATAAGAAGAAAAAAAACGCCGCCGCGACAAAACTCGCCAAACCCGCGTAAATCGCCCGTTTAGATTTGGCGATTTTTAGGCAAACGTCGAAGAACGATCGCGCTCGTCCGTTCCAACTAGGTTTCTCGTCCGTAGCGGGTTCGTCTTCAGAGGCAATTTCCGCGATTTTCCCAAAAGTTTCCGCCATCGCGCCGCCTTCGGAAGACTTCGCGTCCGTAACAAAAGCGCCCGCGTCTTTTTCTGTTTCGATCTGTTCTTTTGACTTGGGAGCCGATTCCAAAACGTCGAACGACGCATATTTTGAGACGAAATTCACCGTGTCGGCGGCGCGCGGAGTCGATGCGTCGGCAAAGACGTCGACGTAAAAAGAATTTTCAAGCGCGTCGTCGTTCCAGCCTAAACGCTCGCCCGTCGGTCGAAAGAGCGCGACGGCAAATTTCTTCGTCTCCTCGACGATTTTCGTTTCCGTTTCGCGGTATAACGACTCTCGTTTCTCCGGCGATTCTTCTTCGAACGTCTTCTCCTTACTCTTTTCCGCGACGACGCGTTGAAAAACGCGTTGAACGTAACTTTCGGGCACGGCTATTCTTACAATAATCGAGCGCAAGACGAACGCGGCGTTCGACGCGCGTCGTCCGACGTTCGAATCGTTTTTTTCAAAATAACTCGCTTGCGCGACTCCGCCGTCGTTCGACGCGCGACGCGAGCGAGCGGAATAAAAACTATTTGCGTCCTCTAAATAATTCGTCTTATTTGCAACGCGCGCTTCTTGACTAAACGTTTCCTCGTTGGACGAACGCGACGCCAAAACGAGCGCGTTCTCAACGCGACGTCCGAGCCTCTCCTTTTCCAAAGGCTGAATTTTAGCGGGCGCGACGTCTTTTTCTTCCGCCGACGCAAGAGTTTGGATCCGATTAGAATCGTTCGCCGACGCGTCTTTCTTTTTCGGGTTGCCCAATCGCGCAAAGCCCGAGTCGCCGCGCGCGTTTTTCGCGTCTTCGAAATCTTGATTTTCGTTCGGCTTGGAATAAGAGACGACCCGCAACTCAAGCGCGTCTCGATTAAAATCCAGACGCGCGCCGCTTGATTTTTCCTCGTCCTTTGCGGCTTCTTTTTCGTCGATCAGATCGGCGACGACGGAAACGCGAACGCCTTCGATATCGCCAAACGCTTCAAGGAATTTCTCGCGCCAATAGTTCTCTACGCGTTCTTTTTCGAGAATTGCGACGTCGGACGCCCCGGAATTACGCGAATTATCGACGCCGAGATACGACTTGCCCGCTTTCAAATCAAGAATAGAAACGTCGTCGGCTTCGTCGATTCCAAGTTGATGTTTCGCGGAGATCGTAACGGCGGCAATAAAATTAGCGTCAAGTTCGGCGCCTTCTTTTAAAGCGACTCCGATCGACGCCGTGACGACGTTTTTAGCGATAAGCCCGGATTGTTCGCGACGAGAACGATAACCGACCGTCGCGTATTCTACGCCGCGCATTTGTTCGATCGTTCGCTCCAACTGAGTCGCGCACGCGTTTAACTCGCGCATACGCAACTTGGAATCCGATTCAAAAACGCTCGATTCGCGCAACGCTTCAAGACGCGATTCGCTCGGCGCCTTAGGATACGCGCCCGCGACTGCCAACGCCGATTGATATTCGTTTTTTTTAGCCGTCGGAACGGATAATTTGCCGGAGTCCCAAGAATATTCGTCGAGTCCCGCCGCGCTAAGGACGGCGCCGACTTTTTTCTGGTCTTCGCGTCCGAAATACCAGCCGTCGAACGCATAAGCGACAGATTGACGTTCTTTTGCGGAATAATGAAAAGAAAACGCGCATATCGTCGCCAATACAAGGAAGAACGCTATTCCGCCGAGTAAGTAAAGATTCTTCGACTTTTTCACGTCCTTTATATCCATTTTATTCACCGACAAAAGCATCCGCGACTAAATATTCACCGACGCGCCGTTTTTTTCGTCTTCGTTCGACGAAAAAACCAAAGGCGCGCGATCATCATAATAAATCCGCGCGAATTTCTCAAGACCTTTTGACGACAAATAGAAAGAATCGACACAAACGAAATATTTTAAACAAAAGAAACGTCGCTTGAAAAAACGACAAAAACAGGGCGCCCTACGACGAAAGAGGCGCGCGAAGAGTCGCCCGTCATTAGACGAGTGGAAGACGATCCGCCAAACGTCGATCCCAAACAAACAGACCGAAAACCCGACCGACGCGAGGTCAAAGCGTCTTAATACGCGTCGGATATTTCGAATATTGCTTGAACAACTCCGCGACGTTAATTTTCTCGTCGCTACGTTCAAAGCTCGATTCGCGAAAGACGACGCGCAAAGGACTACGAAGCGCCATCGCTATAACGGAATCGATCGAAACGCGCGCGTCAAAACAAGCGAACAACGCGCCTTCCGCGTAATTGTGAACCGTCGCTTCGCCGATGCGTTCGAGCTTGTAAGGTAAAGAAAGCGGAAGACCGCAGTCTAAAACGCAACCAAACAACAAATCGAGTTCCGTTCGATCGGGTTTCACGCTCAAGATAGCCGGATCGAGAAGATTCTTCGTATATTCCGAAGGGTAATAATACGCGTCCGTCATATTGCTTTCGTCGATCTTAAAGACACGAAAACCGACGTCTAAATCGGGACGATCAAGCGCGTGCTCCGACTTGATTTTCGCGCCCGCGCGGCGGATGCGTTCCTTGCCGATTTCGCAGATAGTCTTGTAGCCCGCCTTAAACGCAAAAGACTTTTTGTCGCAAAGCTCGGGCAACTGAACCATAATAAATTGACGATTTCCCCCGTCTTCCGCGTTTAATTCCATTACCGCGTGCGCCGTCGTAGCGCTACCCGAAAAGAAATCAAGAACGATCGCGTCGTCGGGCAAATTAGCGACTTGCAAAATTCGACGAAGAAGCCGCACGGGCTTAGGTCCGTCAAAATAACCTTTGTCGTCGAACAACTTCTTTAATTCTTGGCGTCCCTCTTGATTATGTCCGACGTCTTCATATTTCCAAATGGTAGTCGGAACCGTCCCGTCTTTAACTTCCGTCAGAAATTTTTTTATCGCCGGAACGTTATTGCCAGATTCTCCAAACCAAATCCTATTGTCCTGAACAAGTTCGTCAAAACGTTCTTTACTGACGCGCCAACAAGTTCCATGCGAAGGATAAACAATGCGATTTCCCGGAGTTGTAATGGGATAATCATAGGAGGGGGAATAAGTTTTTGCCGTCATATCCGTCGGCTTCCAAACGCCTCTTGGATCGGCGTCCTTATTGGTATATCGACTGTTCATCTCGTCGCTACGCGGCAACAGTTTCGGACGCCAAAGTTCCTTGTTTTTTGCATAGACGACAATAAAATCGTGATTGTCGCTAAACCATTTGGCGTCGTTTGCGGGCGAGTACTTCTTTTCCCATACGACGTTCGTAATGAAATTGTAGGGACCAAAAACCTCGTCGCAAATCTTTTTTAAGTTGTCGTGTTCATTGTCGTCGATCGAAATAAAGATCGCGCCGTCGTCGCTCAAGAGATTCCTAGCGATCAGCAAGCGCGCGTAAATCATCGAGCACCAATCGGAATGAAACCTCGGATTAGAGGCGTTGTTCTCTTTGAACAGAATATTCCCCATTTTGTCGAATCGACCTACAAATTCTTCATATTCCTGTTCGTCCATCGTATAGCCGTCGGGATAAACGAACGCGTCGCTGCCCGTATTGTAGGGCGGATCGATATAAATCAATTTGACGCGCATCAAGTAGGACTCTTGCAGGAGTTTGAGAACTTCGAGATTGTCTCCCTCAAGATAGAGATTTTTGGTATTGTTCCAATCGAGGCTTTCGGCGGGACAGGGGCGCAAGATTTTGCGCGTGGAACGAAACGCGTCGGCGTAGGCGTCCTTTTTGCCGACCCAAGTGAACTGATACGCTTCGGGGTCGTAGGAAACTTCGCCGGTCAACGCTTGCTTGAGCCGTTCGTAATCGACGACTTGTTTGAGGCGTCCGTCGTCGTCGCGCGCTTCAGTTACGCATTCGGGAAAGAGTTCCTGCAACTTTCGAACGTTTTGCGCGACAAGATCGACCGATTCTTGCGATAATTTTTCCACGGGCTTTTTCTCCTCCTCTTTACAAACGCGCGTCTTCGGAACGCTACGTCGACGTTAATAATAAGCAAAAATCGGAGAAAAACAAGGCGGCGTGAAAAAATCCCGCCGTTAGGCGGGCGTGGAAGCCGCCGATTACATATCGGCGGAC
>JAZRWW010000225.1:0-2288 GCA_045599865.1 Thermoguttaceae bacterium | reverse complement strand
AAAGACGAGCGCGTAAGGAGTCGGCAACTTCCCGTTTTTGTCGGCAAATTCCTCGGGGCGTTCTTTCATATAGTCTAGCCAAGCCCAGACGTATCCCAGCAACTGAATCGAGACGTAGACGTAATCGTCCGCTTTATGTTCGAGAATTAGCGCGAAGACGGCGCGACGCCCCCTTCGCCCCCGCTTGCGCTTCAATTCGACGGTATAGAATAGATCGCCGACGCATTCTCGCCCGTCGACGTCGAGCATGCGCGTTCGCTTGACTTGCAACGTGTCAAGATCGAGTTCGCGCAAGACGCGCCTCTTAAGCGTCGTTTCCAAAAAGAGGCGCGCGGAAAGTCGATCGACCAGAATACGCGCGAAAAACTTGTCGTGCGTCATTTTTTCCCCGAAGGAACCTTCAATGAACTTTTCGACCGTTGTTCGGTCGTCGAGATCGACGATCTCAAACGGGCTCCGCGCGTTGCGTTTAAACACAGTCATAGAAGCGTCTTTCTTCGGGGAATCGACAAAGGGGAATCGACAAAGGTCTCGTTAGTCGCGCACCGCCAACCGCACCGCCTTGCCGCGAACGAAGGGCGCCTCGTTCAATTCGGCGATCGCGTCGTCGAGCGCTTCGGCAGGCGCGGCGTGCGTCATAATGATGACGGAAGCGTAGGGATCGTTCGCGTCGCTCTTCTCGTGTTGCAACATCGACGCGATCGAAATTTGACGCTTGCCAAGCGCGGAAGAAAGCGCCGCCATAACGCCCGGTCGATCCTCGACCGTAAATCGCAAATACGCGCAACCTTTGATTTTTTTCGGATCCATCACGGGCGCGCCTTCGCGTTCGTCGCTCCACAGACGCAACGCGTCGAACGTAATTTTCGCGCGTCCTAACGCGCAGTCGATCACGTCGCTACAAACGGCGGACGCCGTGGGATAACGACCCGCGCCCCAGCCTTGATAGAAGACGGAACCGACCGAATCGCCGACGATGTTAATACCGTTAATCGCGTTCGTAACTTTCGCCAGAGTCGAATCTTCGGGAATCAAAGTCGGCGTCACTTTCAAAATCAGCCCGGAATCGGAACGTTCCGCGATCGCCAAGAGACGAATGCGGCGCCCAAGTTCCTTGGCAAATTGAACGTCCACTGCGTCCACGACGTCGACTCCGACGCGCGGAATCGTCTTCCAATCGACGACCGCGCCAAACGCAAGTTGCGCGAGAATCGCGAGTTTTTGCGTCGAATCGGAACCGTCGACGTCAAGCGTCGGGTTCGCTTCGGCAAATCCAAGACGTTGCGCCTCTTTCACGGCGTCCGCGTAAGCGGTTCCCTTCGACTCCATTTCCGACAAAATGAAGTTGCAAGTCCCGTTCACGATCGCCTGAATCGACTCGATGCGGTTCGCTTGCAAAGACGTCTGAATCGACTGCAAAACGGGGACGCCGCCGCAAACGGACGCTTCAAATCCGATCGCGCGCCCCAACTCGCGCGCTTTCGCGAAAAGCTCGGGACCGCAATTCGCAATCAACGCTTTATTCGCCGTCACGACGTTTTTACCCGACTCCAACGCGCGCAAAACGAAGGTTCGCGCGGGCTCGACTCCGCCGAAAAGCTCGACGACGATCGAAATTTCGGAATTGTCCATAATTTCGGAGATATTGTCGGTCAAAACGCCCGGAGGAACCGTCACGCCGCGATCAGACGTCAAATCTTTATCGCAAATCTTTACCAATTCGATTCTCTTGCCGTTCGCGCGCTCGATCATATCCGCCTTCTCAAGCAAGATTTTAGCGACTCCGGCGCCGATCGTTCCAAATCCAAGCAATCCAACTTTAATAACGTCCATTGACAATCCTTACGTCCTCGATGCGCGCGCTTTTCCTACGACGCGCGACGTCGTTCAAAAATTTGCCTGAAGTCGACGAGTCGACTTCTTGACCCTGCGGGTTTCTAAGGTATCCTATAGGATTAGGCGCGCGGTCTAAACGTTCGCGCGTCAAGCCCGAAGGAACGCGCATATTATAACAAAAAAAGCGTCCAAACCAAAGGGCGCCGCTATTTTTTTGACGATTCGTTCAAAAAACGTCAAAATAATCGTCCTTTCCGCCGTCGAAATTGAGAGGTGTTTCGTGTCCGAATCTTCCCTAGACGTCCCTTCTTGCTTCGTTTATCTAACTTGACAGCGAGGCGCGGAACCGGCTTAAAAAAAAGAAATCGCAA
The DNA here is from genome assembly GCA_045599865.1 of Thermoguttaceae bacterium. Taxonomy (GTDB): domain Bacteria; phylum Planctomycetota; class Planctomycetia; order Pirellulales; family Thermoguttaceae; genus RUG369. The sequence goes on along the minus strand of JAZRWW010000225.1, from coordinate 81 downwards.
AACGGCGACCGAACTGGAAATTCTCCTATTCTCGACCGGGTTTCCTCACGTACAAGACGCCGGAATTAGAGTCGCTTGAAA
>JAZRWW010000224.1:0-11537 GCA_045599865.1 Thermoguttaceae bacterium | reverse complement strand
TCGGCGTTCATTCGATCAAGCAACGCGCTCACGTATCCGAGCAGTTGAATTGCGACGCGCTTTTCGTCCTTTGTCTTGTGTTCGGCGGCGATCACAAAGACGGCGCGACGCCGCGCTTTGCCGGGGCGGTCTTTCATATCGACGACAAAGTACATATCGCCGACCTTCTTGACTCCGTTGGCGTCGACGTCTTGAGTATGAATCGTACGCAACGTCGACAAATCGATTTGTTCAAGCACGTTCTCGGGTAAAAACGTTTGAAACCACGTTTGCGCGTTGGACTTATTTGCAACGAAATCGGCAAAAAAACCGTCGTTCGTCATTTTGTCGCGCAAAGAAGCGTCTTCTTGCGCGCTTGCGTTTGGGGCGTCGTTCACTTGCATCGTCTGCCTCGCGTTGAAAAATGAAACGAATTTCCCTAAGTATACTCAAACGACGGCGAGCTTCCAGTCCCTTTGGAAAAAAACGTTCGTTTGTTGGAAATTCTTTTTGAGACGCTTGGGGAATCGGCTGGTTTTCGGAACGCGCGGTACGCCGCCGCATTATATTCGGCGAGTTTTTTTCCAAAATTTCTAAAATTTCTCAAAGTCTTGCTTTCTTAGGGCTTAAAAACTCTCGATAAGAAGTTACAATACAGTATAGAGACGAATGGGAAAACTGTGTCGTATCGTTTCCATTTTTTACAAGGATTTATTATGAACCGTATTAATCGTCGTGAATTTATTGGCGTCGGATTTATGGCCGGCGTCGCTTCTTTCTTCCCGACCCCCGCGCAAATTACGCTCGGCGCCAACGAACGCGTGCGACTTGGCTCGATTAGTTGCGGCGGACGCGCCAACGAATTGCTTGGCGGCTTCAAAAATTTCGAAGACGTCGACATTGTGGCGTTATGCGACCCGGATTCTGCGCTTGTGGGCAAAACGTCGGAAAAATACAAGGGCGCCAAGACGTTCGCCGACTGTCGTCAACTCCTTGACGACAAAGATATCGACGCCGTGATCGTCGCGACTTGCGACCATTGGCACTGCCTCGGCGCTATTTGGGCGATGCAAGCGGGTAAAGACGTTTACGTCGAAAAGCCGCTCGCGCACAATATTTGGGAAGGTATTCAAACGGTCGACGCCGCGCGCAAATACAAGCGCGTTTGTCAAGTCGGCATGCAACAGCGCAGCGACAAGATGCAACAGGAAATTAAAGACTTCCTGCACAAAGAAAAGGCGATCGGCGAAATTAAATACGCGCGCGTTAATCACTACAGCCCGCGCAATCCGATCGGAAAGAACGCCAAGCCGTTGGAGTATCCCGCGACGGTCGACAAAAATCTGTGGCTCGGTCCCGCCGAAGACCTCCCGCTTTATCGCGATAAGCTCCACTATGACTGGCACTGGGCTTGGAACACCGGCACGGGCGAAATGGGCAACTGGGGCGTTCACGTCCTCGACGACTGCCGCAACAACGTTCTTTTGGACTGCACGGAATTCCCGAAGCGCATTCTTGCCGGCGGCGCGCGTTCCGCGTACAACGACGACGGCGAAACGCCCAATATTCATTTCGCGTACTTCGACTCCGGTTCAATTCCGGTCGTCCTCGGTCTTTCGACGTTGGCGATGAAAGACCAAAGGTCGGCGGGCGATCACCCTGGTCCCGGCTCCGGGTATATCGCCTACTGCGAAGGCGGACGTCTCGAAGGTCAACGCGGAAGAGCCCAAGCGTTTGACGCCGACGGCAAATTGATCAAAGAATTCAAAGGCAACAGCGGTCAACGCGAGCATCAACGCAACTTTATCGACGCGATTTTCTCGCGCGACTACAAGAGCCTCAACGCCGAAGTCGCGATCGGCAAAGCGACGAGCGAATGGTGCAATATGGCGAATATCGCTTTCAAATGCGGCAAGTCTATGTCGAGCGATCGCGCCGCCGAAGTCGCCAAGGCCGCGACGGGCGCCGAACAAATTTGGGGCGAAGTACTCACGAGCGCGCAGAAGACCTTGCAAACGCACGGTATTTCGATGATCGATTCCGAAATCGTCGTCAGCGAAATGCTGGAATTTGACGCCGACAAGCGTCAATTCGTCGGTCAAGACGCGGAACTTGCCAATTCCTTCATTAAGCGCAAGTATCGCAACGCCGAATTCACCGTGCCCGAAATCGAAGGCTGAAAACGGCGCCGTCGCATATACGCGAAACGGTAAAACGCCGCAATATAACGCGGCGGTTAGGTTGAACAATGAATCGCGACGTTCGCGCGAGAGAGGCGCCTTGTCTGCAAATACGCGCCAACCGCCGCATTATATGCGGCGGCTTACCGTAACCGAACAATTCTGAAAATTTCAAAAAAATTAGGTTTTTTTTGAAAAATCTCCAAAAAAAATTTGCTATTTGCCTAACGATATAATATAATTTCCGTCGGATGTTTTTTCACCCCTTATAGGCGTTTCCGGCGAAACTATGGCTTCCATAACCACCGAAGAATTTGTCGATTGTCTGAAAAAAAGCGGGCTCTTGCCGACCCAAGAGCGCGAGGACGCGCTTGCCCTTATCAAACGAGAAACGCCCGACGTCTTTAAAGACCCCAATCTTTTCGCCGCCGAATTTGTCAAGCGAAATTTACTCACAACTTGGCATATTCGACAGTTGTTAAAGCGAAAATATAAGGGGTTCTTCCTGCGCCAATATCGTATTTTGAGCCATCTCGGCTCGGGCGGCATGAGTTCCGTCTATCTTGGCGAACATACGGTAATGAAGCGTCGAGTCGCTATTAAAGTACTCCCGAAAAAGCGATTAAACGACGTTTATCTTGATCGTTTCGCACGCGAGGCTCAAGCGATCGCGTCCCTTGATTCTCCGCACGTCGTCCGCGCTTACGACGTCGACCAGTTCGAAGACGTCCATTACATTGTTATGGAATACTTCGAAGGGAAGAATTTACGTCAGTTAGTCGATAAAAAGGGATCGTTGCCTTACGAAGAAATCACGGATTATATTCGTCAAGCGGCGCTTGGACTTGCCGACGCGCACAAAAGCGGTATCGTTCATAGAGACGTCAAGCCGGAAAATATCATTGTCAACGCGGAAGGCGTCGTCAAGATTTTAGATTTAGGCTTGGCGCTGCTTGACGAAAACAACTTTGCTATTCAGGGTTCTCTTTTTGACGAAGACAAAATTCTCGGAACGGCGGACTATTTGGCGCCCGAACAAGCGTTGAACAGTCATAACGTCGATTCGCGCGCCGACGTCTACGGACTTGGCGCGACGCTCTATTTCTGTCTAACCGGTTCTCCGCCCTTCCCTAAAGGCACGATTTCCGAAAGGCTTCTAGCGCATCAAAGAAAAGAGCCCGAAAGTATTTTCAACGAACGCCCAGACGCGCCGACCGACTTGGTGGAAATCTGTTCGAAAATGATGGCCAAAAAGCCGGAAAATCGATTCCAGACGGCTAATCAAGTCGCCGAAACTATGAAGCTATGGTTGATTCGGCACGGTTTCGCAAATCCTGCCGATTTTACGACGGATAAACGTTCGGAAGAAAACGACCTTGGTCTTGGCGGTTCGCTTTCGCCGTTTGGTCTGGAAAATAAAAGTTGGATCAAAGGATTAAAGGCGAATGCGCTCGACGGCGGGGACGCGTCCGGCGCCGTCGACTTGTTAAATTCGTCAGAAAGCGGCGGTTCCTTTCCTAGACTCAGTAAACCCGGCGTAACGGACGACGAAATTATCCTTTCGCAGAATTCAGACGTCGGCGCAAGCGTCGACCCGTGGGAATTTGCGTTGGACGAGCTTTCAGACGCGACGAAAACTAATCTTGAAAAGGGACGTTCAAGTTCGTCAAAGTCTTCGCCGAAAGCGTCCGTCAATGCGAACGTGACGAACGTGGCGCCGCCTAATTCCAAGATTATCAACCAGTCGCAATATGGGCAAAGCGCGCAACGTATGCCGTCAAGTCAAACGGCGTCCGCAACGCCTCGCGACGTTCAAGGCGCGCTCTCTCGATCCCATTCTGAAAAAATCGCCGCTCAGACGTCGCGTACTCAAACGTCTCCAGCTTCAACGGCTCCGCAATCTTCGCCGGTCAAACAAGCGCAATCCGCCGTCGCACGCGAGGAATTTGAAGCGCCGCGCGTGGCAAGTAATTTTATCGACGAATGGTACAATGATAAACCCGAGTTGTTTTGGGCGTTTACGATCGGAGGTTACGCGTTGGCAATCTTCCTTGCCGGAATACTCTGTACGATTATCTTGACAAAATAACGCCTTCATAATTTTCATTTAGTCGGCGGAGTCAAAAACGTCGCAACCATAAGGGAGGTAAGCGTCTTTCTTCTAAAGTCCCGGCAAATTCAGTTGCTTTAGACTATTTCAAAATTGTGTTTGAGTGAAAGCCAAATTCCAATTACGATAAACGCCGTTCCGGCGACGGTTCGCGACCAACGATCGATCTTTTCGACGGCGTTGAACGCTTTTCCAAGCCATTGCGCTTGGTATGTAAGAACAATGGCGAAAGTCAAAACGGGGAGCGCCGTGCCGACGCCAAAGATCGTCGGCAACACAAACGTCGATTTGACTTTTGCGGCCAATCCAAGCGTCGTCAGAAACGTCGCCGCTGAAGTTGGACAAAACGCCAACGCAAATATCAGACCGATCGGAAAAGCGCTCCATACTCCGAATCGTTGAGTCCATTGTTGCATTTTTTCCGTATCAACGCTTCCAAGAGAGAAAGAAATCATTCCTAATAGAAGCATGCCGACGAGAATCAAAATCGGACCAAGCCAAGCATGAATCGCCGTTTGGAAAAATCTTGTCAATTGTTCCCCGGCGCACATAGCGAACCGTAAGATCAAGATCGCCAAGACGACGTAAGCGACGCTTCTTCCGAGAGTGTAAAGAACGCCCGAAAAGAGAACCTCTTTCGAACGCCCGACATTTTTGCCAATATACGAAATCGCGGCAATATTAGTCGTCAGCGGACAAGGGCTAATTGCCGTCTGAATTCCTAAGAGAAACGTTCCGCCCGACGCCAATAACCAACTAGTCGCTTCCATCTTGAATTATCCTTTCGTTGAAAACGCTTTCGTTATTCTTTATTTTTCTTCTGTTCGTTTGGCTTCAAATAGCCGTCGATTTCCTTGTCGACGTACTTCACAAACGCCGTTTTATCCCCCGCCAACGCCCAGATTTTATCCGCGCGTTTCGCTTTGACGTCTTTTCCACCGCGACCTTGAACCAAGACGAGCGTCGGACTAGAAATTTTGAACGCCTTGACCAAATTCGTATTTTTTGGATTTTCAAAGTCATAATAGCGCAAAATGATTTGCCGCTTCTTCACCTCTTTGGGATAGTCCTTCAAAATCGTTTCATAAACGTATTTCGCCATAGTTTGACAGGTGGAACAACCGGGAACTCGATGAAAATAGAGGACGCGCACGTAATCTTCGGGCTTGTTTGTTTCCGTGTCGACGTCAAGAGTTTTGTCCAATTCGTCGTCCGTCAAATAATAGGGCGGCTTGTTCTTTTGCAGATCGTAAGCGACGCCAAAAGGCGCGCCGAACATCGCCAAGATCGTGAAAACGCAGAGTCCAAGAATCGTTTTATCAATAGTTTTCATTGACTATTCTCCTTTGACGTATCAAACGTTTCTTTCTCAAACAGATTCAAATCAGGCGCTAACTCGATTTCATCCGTCGCCCAACTTTCTAACTCGATCTTATTTCCTTGAATAAAATCTTTCAAATGTTTTTCGACCATTTTTTTGAACTCCGACTCGTTGCCGACAAGTTTCCAAGATAATTCGGCAAGATTCACCCCTTCGCCATATTCTCCTTCTTTCTGTTCGAAAATAAGAACCGTCGCCGTCGCTATTTTGTATTTTTCTACAATTCGTTTCGTTTCCGGCGCTTCATAGTCCAAAACGTGAAAATCAAAGACGCCCGCTTCCAATTCGTCTTTAAAATCGGAATCGAGAACCTGCTTGACGTGTTGTTCCATTGTCGTACAAGTACGACAACGAACCTTGGCGTGAAATAAAACAAGGTGTTTTCCGTCGGTAAAGGTCGTTTCGTGAACCGTTTGAAACCCCTTTGTAACTTGCGTTATAATCGCCGCGACGACAAATGCCAGCAGAAACCGTTTTGTAACGTTCTTAGCCATTCGCACAACCTTTCAAAATTTTTTCGACTTCCTCCATCGAAGGAACGCGCCCGGAATATCTAAGTTTTCCGTCGACCAATAACGCGGGCGTCGTCATCACGCCCAGTTCGAGAATCTTCGCGACGTCGGTTACCTTTTCCAATTCAAAATCAACGTTCATATTTCGAGCGGTAATTTCCGTAATTTCCACCATTTTTTTACACTTCGGACAACCGATTCCAAGTACTTGAATCAACATTTCTCTTCCTTTCAGGATATTCTCCCAAGTTATCCATAAAATTTATGCCAATCGTCCAAAAACGAAACCAACGATCATACTCAAAACGACGACCAATCCGCTAAAAACGGCGGTCTTTTTAACGCCTAGATACCGTCCAATGACAATAATGCTCGGCAAGGAGAGGGTCGGTCCAGCTAATAAAAGAGTCAGCGCCGGTCCTTTGCCCATACCTAGTCCTATAAGCGCCTGTAAGAGCGGAATTTCCGTCAGCGTAGCAAAGTACCAAAGCGAACCGATGATCGACGCAATGAAATTTGCGCGTAAAGAGTTCCCGCCGACCCATTGGGCGACAGTTTCCGACGGAAGCGACGCCCCGACCAATCCCGTCGCAAAGACGCCCCCAAATAAAAGGGGTATAATCGTCTTAGCGAACGACCAAGTTTGACTCATCCAGTCGGAAAATTCTTCCAGCTCGATCCATTTCCAAACCATCGCCAAAAGCGTCAATCCAAGGAAACAACAAATCGTCCAACGATGTTCGTATATTGCGACGCTCAATTTGTAATTCTCTGGAACAAGATTTTCAACCGCCGAAACGTCTTGCGTCAAAACAAGAAAACGCGCGCCTGACTGAAATTTATTTTGGATATCTTTCGGTAGCGCTTCGACGCCTGAAATCACGTTTTGAATCTGAAAATTCATATCGCCGCTAGTCTGTCGCTCGATCGAAACCTCCAAACGAATCGTTTCTGAAAGAGTAATCTCCGTTTTGCCTGTCGTATTGTCAAGATTGGCGATTACCGAGTCCTTCTTGATCGTCAAAACTTTTGTACTCGGATTGCTCCAGTCGCTAAAGACGAGAAACGCAATCATCGTCGCCAAAAAAAGAGCCGTTTGCCATAGTTTTCTTTTCGTCGGCGTCGGTTCCAACGTTTGGATCGTCGTTGTAATTCGTTCTTTCTCGCTCTTTCGAAAGATTAACGCCATAAGCAAACCGACAAGCAGACTCGTTCCGATCGCCGCGACGGCTCGTGCAACGCCAAGTTCTAAGCCTAAAACGCGCGCCGTCAAAAAAATTGCCGTTACATTAATCGCCGGTCCTGAACAGAGAAAAGCCGAGGCTGGTCCTAGTCCGGCTCCGATTTGATATATTCCGGCAAACATTGGAAGAACGCTACACGAGCAAACCGCCAAAACCGTCCCGGCGACCGATGCGACCGTATACGCTTCAATTTTGTTTGCTCGAGGTCCAAGACGACGAAGAACCGCCTCTTTAGACATAAAAGTCGAGATTGCGCCCGCTATAAACATCGCAGGGACGACGCAAGGCAACGTATGATAACGCGCGTACCATTGGAGCGTACGAAACGCTTCGATAAACGCCCATTGAACGGAACTATTTCCAACTGGGGTAAAATAGGCGACAAGGAACGTCGCAACTATCCCTAAAAATATAACTTTATCCTTGTTCATTTGATTTTTTATTTAGACTTTTAGCCAAATATGCAAATGTTGTTTCTAAAAAAAGCCCTACTCGGGCGCGTCTTTTTAATGAACGCAATTATTGATCCGAACACGTTCTTTCAAGGCATTCGCAAACCTTGAGAATACAGGGACGTTTCAAGGAATAATAAACATTTTTTCCCCGTTTCTCGTCCGCGACGATTCCAGCGTTTTTGAGAACAAGTAGATGACGAGACAACGTGGACGTTTCGATTGCGAACAATTCCAATATTTCACAAACGCACTGCTCCCCATCCTTCAACTTTTCGACAATACGAAGCCGAACAGGGTTTGCTAACGCCTTGAATATTTTAACTTTTTCCTCGATCGTCATATTTATCTCTTTAATATTCAGGAAAGCCTTGACCTTCATTCGTATCGCTTGTTAATTTAGCAAAATATACAAACGTGTCAATAGACGCAAAGCAAATTTTTTAGGAAAGCGTTCTTTACCCTTTGAATATCGGTTCGACAACCGCCAGAAAATAATCTGCCACGACTTCCGGCGCTTCCCGCGCTTCCCACGACAACCGCCATTCCGTCGTTTCTACAAAAGAAGACGCAATATGATTCACAAGATAATCCGTCGGCAATTTGGAATTTGAAAAAGCCCCCTTTTCGGCGTACTGCGTTAAAATCAGCTTTTTTAAATTACTTTTGAAATAACGGAGAAAAATCTCGTTATTCTGCGAAGTAAGCGCCCCTCCGATAATATGGTCGTCGCCTAAATGCTGGATCAGGTAACGCCTTCGCCGTCTGAACGTCGACGTAATACTACTGTCGGGCGACGATCCCAAAACCGCCGACTATTTTGCGCGTCTGGCGGGAATCACGCGCGTTCGCGCGCAACTATTGCCCGAAGAAAAAGTCGGATTCATTAAAACGATGCAAAACGTCGGAAAAAAAGTATGTATGATTGGCGACGGCGTAAACGACGCGCCCGCTTTGAAAGCCGCAAACGTCGGCATAGCTATGGGCGGACTCAGTAGCGACCTTACGTCGGAATCTGCCGACGTCGTTTTGACAAACGACGATATTTCCAAGTTGCTCTACTTAAAACGGCTGTCTAACGCAACTGTCAAGACAATTAAATTCTGTATTTTTCTATCCACATGCATTAACTTTTTAACGGTAACACTGTCTGTTGTCGGCGCGTTAAATCCAACTACGGGCGCGCTGGCGCACAACGCAGGTTCCTGCTTGGTAGCGTCGCTCGCCTCGTTGTTGTATGATCGGAAATTTGAATAATCAACGTCTTGTCGTACAGAAGCAACTAGCTTCGCGGATTTTGCGAAAATACTATCGGCATAAAAGTAGAACCAAGATCGGATACGAACTAATTAACAAACGCGCGAATAGGGTAGAAACGCCGCCGCGCGTCAAAACGTCGTCAAATTAAAAACGGATTAGACCGCTTTTCTTTTTTCAACGTCGTATTTGGACCGTGCCCTGGATAAAGGAAAGTTTCGTCCGCGAGCGGAAAGATTTTTTCTTTGATTTTTTTGATAAGCAAAGAGTAATCGCCGTCGGCAAAATCAGTTCGACCGATACTTCCGGCAAATACGACGTCGCCGCAAAAGACAAAAGGAACCTCGTCAAGTTCGAGTAAATAAACAACGTGCCCGGCGGAATGCCCCGGAACTTCGAGCGCCTTAAAAGTCAGTCCGGCGACGCTGAAAATCTCGTCGTCGCGTAAAAGTTTGTCGGCGTCGTAAGTCGTCGTCGGGAATCCGAAAGCGCCCGACAAATTCCCGTTCGGATTCGTCAGTTTCGAACGTTCTTTTTCTCCGATAAAAATCGACGCGTCTTTCCAAACCTCGCGAATCGACGCTATACCGCCAATATGATCCCAATGACCGTGCGTGACGAGAATCGCGCGCGGCGTTAAACGATTCTGTTGGAGAAATTCGACGATTCTTTCCGCGCCCATACCGGGATCGATAACGACGCAATCGTCTCTACCTTTCAACGAAACGACATAGGCGTTCTCTTCAAAGTCGGAAAGAACAAACCTCTTCAAGACAATATCTTCAAGTTTCATCGTAGCCTACCTGTTTTGTTAAAAAATAGCGGAACAGATTTTGTCGGTTCTTCGTAAATTACGACAAATCATACGCAAAAACTTTTGGACGTCTCCAAGGCAACGCTCGGATTTCCGTAAACGATCGCAAATTACGCGCGACGTCTTCGCGTCGGTCGAACGTTTAAACGCTCAAACGGCGCGGTTCATTATTCAACCTCAACCGCCGCATTATATGCGGCGGCTTTCCGAAAAGACTTACTTCTCGCGTACGACCACGACTCTATCGACGTAAACGGCGTCGACTTCCGCGCGCTTCGGAGGCGCAAACCAAACGTACTGTCCTTTCGTCAAGGGCGCGACGCCCAAGTCGATCAACTTGTATTCGCCCCCTTTAACGTCGACGACGTTGAGGCTCTTGTTAAGAACGTGTTTTTTCGCCTCCGTGTCGTAAACGCCGAGCGTCATAGCGACGCCCTCGTCGGTCGACGCGTCGCAACGAACGTAAGCGTAAATATGATACGCGGGCGAATCGGCGCCCTCTTCGATCGGTTTCAACACGGACATAACCGCCGGGAAACGCAAGGCGGTCGCCCACTCGTTATGAGAGCCGGGCATTTTGGCTACGAAACCGCCCGATGCGTTTTCGTCTTGAACGCTAAACGTCCATTCGCCCTGTTTAGACAATCCCATATCGGAATCTTGGAACGAAATCCACGAAGACTCGGGCAAGTCTTTGCAAAAATCGGGCGCAACGTCTTCTTGTTCGTTCCAGTTTTCATATTGTTTGAGCAAGTCTTCCTTGTATTGCTTGAATTCTGCGGGCGGCTGCCATTCCTTCGATTTCGTCAGTCCAAATTCGTCGTATTTTGCGACAAGCTCTTTCGCCGCTTGCAACGGATTCTTCGGACCGACAAATTCTAAGCCGCGCAATTTGCATTCGAGCTTGACGCGTCGATATTCTTGTTGCCACACGACGTCGAGCGGAATCTGTTCGCGTCGAACTTTCGCCGTCAATCCGGCGTAACGCTCGGGCGATTCCTTTTCCAACTTTTGAGCGATTTCCAACGCTTTTTGTTGCAACTTCGTCGCTTTTGTCAACGATTCGACGTCAAGCCACTCGTTAGTCGACGTCTTGAAAATGCCAAGGTAATACCCCTTCGATTCAACGGCGTCCGATAAAACGTTGAAATATTCCCGATAGACGTCGACTAATTCCGGCGCGTAATACCCGGAAACAAATTCGTCGAAGAGCTTTTCTTGATCAAGAGACGGATTCCAAAGCAACTTGGCGACAATCCAATTCCGCATTTGAACAAAGTCGCCGGTTTCCGTGTGGTAGTCGCCCTGTTCAAACATTCCGACGACGTTGTGTTCTTTGTAGAAATTGATATTTGGCGACAACACGCGGTAATTCGGGAACGGCAAAAGGTAATAGGCGAAGTCGGTGATATAATCCCAGACAAACAACTTGTCGGCGACTTTGCTCCAACCGACAATATCGTCGCGGAACGTCTTGTTCGTTTCCGAATCAAGCGGTTGCGCAAAAGAACATTCGATCGAACAGAGGCGCACGACGACGTTTTTACGCGGCTTCGTAATCTTGGGCGGCTTACGCGTGTACTGATACGCCAGCGTCTCGACGTAAAG
>JAZRWW010000223.1:0-35246 GCA_045599865.1 Thermoguttaceae bacterium | reverse complement strand
CGGGATTTTCTTCGCTCCAAGTCGGTTTCCGCTTCGCTAGATCGTCGGCGCGGTAACAATTTACAAAATCGTCTAAATCGCTTCGTCGTATTGGTTTCGTGGCTAAAGTATGTTTAATTCCAGTTCTGTAATCGTAAAACCAGACCCCTTTGGTTTGCCCTGTTCGCGAGAAAAAGAGAACGTTGGCTTGAACGCCGTTCGCGTAAAAAATACCCGTTGGAAGACGTAAAATCGTGTGAAGATTGAATTCGTTTAGTAGTTTTTTACGGATCGTTTCGCCCGCGCCCGCTTCAAAGAGAACGTTGTCCGGCAGCACGACGGCGGCTCGTCCTCCCGATTTTAGCATAAGCATCATATGCTGGAGAAAATTTAGCTGATTGTTGCTTGTCGACACGTACAAGTCGGTTCTTGTAGCGGAAATATCGATCGACCCGGCGGGACGATTTCCAAAGGGCGGATTTGCGAGAACGACGTCGAACAGTCGTTCCGGCTCCGTTTCGAGCGAGTCGCGACAGGAGATCGGGCTTGCGTTCGTTCCGATTCCGTGCAGATAAAGATTCATCGAGGCAAGGGTAACGACAAGGGGCGTAATATCGAATCCTTTGAGCGCTTCGTTCAATAAAAAGGCGCGCTTGGCTTTGTCTTGACTTTGTAGTTTCATATAATCGAAAGCGGCGAGCAAAAACCCGCCCGTTCCGCAAGCCGGATCGCACACGGTTTCGTAAATTTTCGGTTGGGCAACGTCGACCATAGCTCGAATCAATGCTCGCGGGGTGAAATATTGCCCTGCTCCGCTTTTCTTGTCTTGCCCGTTTTTTTCCAGAATATCTTCGTAAATGGCGCCTTTAAGATCGCCGTCCATAGAAAGCCAGTTCTCTTCTTCAATGAGACTGATCGCCTTTCGCAACAGTACGGGCTGTTCGATTTTATTTTGAGCTTTTGTAAAAATAGTTCCGATTATTCCAGTTTGTTTCGACAGTTCTTTGAGCGTTTTCTCGTACCGACTAAGAAGCTCAAGCCCGTCCAACTTGATCAGCTCGTTCCATTGATACTCCGAAGGAACGGAACTAACGCCCGTAATTTCCGTTCTTTCATAGTCCATTTTTAAGAACAAAAGATAAGTCAACTGCGTTATATAGTCGGTAAACCCGACGCCTGCCGCCGCGACGACGTCCGCCAACCTCCAAACTTTTTTCACTAGGGTTTGTTCGTTTTTTTGCGTTTTTGCCATATCCGCCGCTTCCTCATATAGCGAGCATAAAAGCCGAGAGCGAACTCAAAATTTGTTGAACGTTCTCCGCGTTTCCAAATTCGCGCCTTGTTCTTGCCAGTAGTTCAAGATCGTTTTCCATCATTTCGTTTTGAGCGTACGTTCCGTTTGCCACGACGTACCGCGCGATTTCCTTCAAGACGTTTTTTTGCGATTCCGTAAGGGGCGCTCGTTGCGTTTGTCCGCACCATAACTCAAAACGTTGAGCGGAGATCGAAGCCAACGACTTCAACTCCGGCGCCGAATGGAACGCAAACCGAACCAGTTGAATTAGATTAGTCAATAAATCTTTTTCCGTTTCTTTCAAACGAACGACTTTTTCGGGCTGAAGAACGGAATACGCGTTCCATAACGCCAAAGCCTGAAATTTACGATTTGCGGAAATAAGTCGTTCCTCAAGGTCTTTAAGCGTCGCGTAAGTAATCGGTTCTCCTCGATCGTCGTAAATAATCCGCAAGGCTTCTATTTCGTCCTTGTGTCCGTTGACGTACTCTTCAAAAGCCGCGGCGGTCAGTTTGGCGTCTTCTTTGGAAAATCCCCGTTGAATAACGGAGTCTTGACCAGGACAGAGAATTTTCAAGAAACCCGCCGCCAATTCCAGCAGAAAAATTCTTGCGTTCGGATTGCAGGTCAAGGGTTCGACGACGCCCTTTCTTGCCAAGTTGGGTTCGGAAACGTCGACGAAAGGCTCGCGATCGGGATCGTCCAGCAGTCGATAAATCGCTTCGGCGACGTCTTTCATTTCGCAACCCGCCAGATCGAAAAAACGATTTCTTTGTTTTTCGTCGGCTTTATTGTGGTATCGCGCCAATTTTCCAGCGAGCGCTTTCAAGTAATCGTCGGGCAGGAACCCGTGCGTAATTTTTTCCAACAATATCTTCAGCGGGGGAATCTGCGGTTCGTCGTTTCCCCCGCCGGGCTTGGTTATCGTATGCGCGCGTTCGGTAACGCCGACGGCGTCGACTATGTAAAATAGGTCTTTGCTTACGGCGTTGGGCGTAACGTTTCGCAGTTGTTCGTCGCCGATCGTTCGAACGCCTCGTCCCATCATTTGGACAAATAGAGACTCCGCGTTGACGTCGCGCATAAACAAGAGAATTTCCAACGGTTTTACGTCTGTGCCCGTCGCGACCAAAGTTACGGTAACGGCGATACGGAAATCTTTTTCGTTACGAAAGTTGCGTATAAGTTCGTTACTGTCGCCCGCCGAATAAGTGATCTTCTGGATAAAATTTTCCGACTGTCCGTCAAATACCTGACGCGCAATTCGAACAATATCCGAGGCGTGTCTGTCGCTCTTGGCGAAAATCAACGTTTTGGGCAAAAACGCAAAGTTCGGTTCGCGTTCCGGGTACAAATCGGAATAAACGGAATCTTTGAACGTTTGTAAAACCAGCTCTATTTGCGATTCGTTGACGACCGTTCGATCAAGTTCCGTTGATTTATACGGCTGGTCTACCTCCGACGTTTGTTCTTCCACGTCTCCCGTGTGTTTTTTAACGACCTTGATTTTTTCGCCTTTATGAATCGTTCCCCCTTGCTCGGTAGCCGTCGTTCGAATTCGGTAAACGCGACAATCGACGTTGACGCCGTCTAAAACGGATCGTTCAAGCGAGTAGTCGACGACTCGATTATTGTTGAAAAAAGCCATAGTCTCAGGAACCGGGGTCGCCGTCAGCCCGATAATACGCGCGTCGGCGAAATACTCCAATACCTTTCTCCAACGTCCGTAAATCGAACGATGACACTCGTCGACGATAATAACGTCGAAGAAATCGGGCGGGAGACAAAGGTCGCCGATCAGCTCGACGGTCGGAGCGTTTTCGTCATACGAGGCGTCTTCTTCCAAGTCGTCGACGTCTTCGAATTCTCGCCCCGTAATTACGGCAAACAGACGCTGTATCGTCGAAATAACCAGATTTGAATCGTTCGGAATATGCGAAGTTTTTAATCGTTCCGTTACGTAAATCGTATTAAAAGGGTCGCCAGTTTCCGTCAGTCGAAAGGTTCCGAATTCTCCTTCCGCTTGTTTTCCCAGATTATTTCTGTCCACCAGAAAAAGAATCCGTTTAGCGGGGGTATAAGTCAGCAGTCGATACGAAGCCAAACAAGCGGCAAACGTCTTGCCCGAACCCGTCGCTAAAACCATAAGCGCCCGTTTATGTCCCAAACGAAAACTGTTTTCGAGGTTGGTAATCGCCTCAAATTGACACTTTCTCAGTCCTTTGTCGGAAAGAGCGGGCAAACCGACAAAATAAGAATTCAGACCGAAAATCTCGGCAATTTCTTTCGGCGTATGGATTCTGTCGACGGAAGAATACTCTCCTGACGGATCGTTCAAGTTTCTGAAAAGTATTTCTTTTCCATTAGACAGATAGATCAACGGCAACGGCGTAAACCAAGTCTGATACCAGTCCGAAACGCGACGCGAATAGTTTTCCGCTTGATTGGCGACAATCTCCGCGAGCGGCGTCGTTTCCTTTTTCGCCTCAAGTACTCCTATGGCTTTTCCGTCTAGGAACAGCAGATAATCCGCTTCTAGGGCGCCTTGAAGAACAGCCTCTTCAATAGCGACGGCCGAAACGTTTGGAGAATAACGTTCTCGATCGACGATCGCCCAACCGGCGTCGTTTAACAAACGATCGATTTTTTCTCGGGCTTTCCGTTCTGGTTTCATATAGGCTTCGGATAAAAACTACGTTTGCTCGTCGTTCTTGGAATTATTCGGAACAACACCGTAGACCAACGAGGACAATAAAGGTTCGTCGATATTTCTTAGGGGAAAATTTCAAAGGCGTCCGCGTTACAATCTTTTGAACAATTTGTCCAATTCTTCGCAAGAAAAAAGCAACGTCGAGGGTCGTCCGTGCGGGCAATGATGCGAATTAACTTCGCGTTCCGCTTCGACGATCAATTCGATCACGGCGTCAGGGCGCAAATAGTCGCCCGCCTTAATCGCCGCCTTGCACGCCATCTGCTTGAGCGCGGCGTCGAATAAATCGCCGGGCTGCGCTTTGCCCGACTGACGCAACGCGCCGAGCGCGGCAAGAAAGGCGTCTTTAGGCGAAAATCCGCGCAACAAAGCGGGATACCCGTTGACGACGACGCTCGTTCCGCCGAAACTGTCGACTAAAATTCCCAATTTGGCGAAACTCTCGCGATTTTCTAGGACGAACGGCAGTTCGACGGGTGATAAATCCACGACGTCGGGCACGAGCAAGCGTTGAACGTCGAGCTTGTCGGAATCGTAGCCCTCTTTGAGTTTTTCGTATAGGATTCGTTCGTGCAACGCGTGTTGGTCGACGATCGCCATTCCGTCGTCCGTTTCCATTACCAGATAACGATCGCAAATTTGCACGACGGGGCGCCCTTTCGAATCGCGCGCGACTTGTCCGCGCATAGGCGCCTTCGAACGCAAGGTCCCTTGATTGTTTTCGACGACCCTCGCGCGTATTCCTTCGGACGAATTGTCGACGTTTCCGAACGCGTCTCGTTCGTTGGAGGGAACTTGACGTTCGTTTGCAAGGGGGCGAGTTGCGGCGTCGTTCGGCAGGGGCGGGAATTTGCGAAAAGCGGAATTGCCGGAAGACAAAGAAAAGGCGTTTGGCGCGACTTGGCGCGATTCGGGACGTTTGGCGCTTTTCGCGACGCGTTCTTCGCGCTCTTGCGCGGCGGCTTCTTCCAAAACGGCGTTTGCGGCGTCGACGTCAAGACGAGCTTGCGAGGCGTCTTGAAACGTCTCTTCCGCGCTTGGCGCCTTGGCGTCGGCGTTCTTGAACCAACCCAGCAAATCCTTTCGTTTCGCTTCGGCGACTTTGTCGTCCAGCGCGGCGATCGGATCTCCCGGATCGACGTCGGGCACAAATCTCAATTCGCGCGTTTCTTCCTCGTCCGATTTCGGGGCTTCCTTCTTTTTCGGCGCGTCGACGCGCGACGTTTCGGCGTTCGGCGTTTTTTCGGGCGGAACGTCCTTGTTTTCGCGCGCGTCGTTTTGGTCAAGTTTTGATCGCGCGCGTTTCGCGGCGGCGTCAAGTTCGGAATCGTTCGGACGACTGCGAACGTCGGAACGGAGGAACTGTTCGCGAATCGCGGAAAGCAACCCGGCGTAAATCGCGGAGCCGTCGACAAAACGAACTTCCATTTTCGTCGGGTGAACGTTGACGTCGACAAAGTCGGGCGGAATTTGGACGTTAAGCAACACGACGGGATAACGCCCGGTCAACAAGAGCCCTCGATACGCTTCGGAAAGCGCGTGCTGAAGGGAACGGTCGCGAATGAAACGACCGTTCAAAAAAACGTATTGCAACGCTTGCGTAGGTCGGCTTAAGTCGGGCAGACCGACGTAGCCGCTAACGCGAACGTTTTTGTAGGAACTGTCGACGGCGACAAGTCGCGAGGCGACGTCTTCGCCAAGGAGTCTGCGCGCGCGTTCTTTGAGTCCGTCGGTGGAGGGCGCGTCGATAATTTTACGTCCGTTGTGGGTCAACGTGAACGCGACGCCGGAATTAGGAAGCGCGACTCGATAGACCGCCTCTTGAATATGCCCAAATTCCGTCGCTTGACTTTTTAAAAATTTCCGTCGAGCCGGAACGTTGAAAAATAAATTACGCGCTTCGATCGTCGTGCCGACCGCGCGTCCGATCGGCTGAATTTCGCCAAGCGTTCCCCCGTCGCTTCGAATTTGAGCGCCTTCGTCCGAATCGACGGAGCGACTCGACAAAACAAGCTGGCTAACTTCGGCGATCGACGCGAGCGCCTCGCCCCGAAAGCCGAGCGTGTGGATTCGAAAGAGGTCGTCGGGCTCCGAAACTTTGCTTGTCGAATGAGGCGACAACGCCAAAACAAGCTGATTGGCGGCGATTCCGCAACCGTTGTCGACGATTTTGATCAGTTCCACGCCGCTCTTTTCAACTTCGACGTCAATTCGAGTCGCGCCCGCGTCGATCGAATTCTCGATCAATTCTTTGACGACGTTCGCCGGTCGTTCCACGACTTCGCCGGCCGCGATCTTGTTAATCATACTTTTTGATAATTCGCGAATGATCGGAGCCATTTTTTCCTCGTTTCTTTCAATTCGGACGTCGTTTTTGAGCAAGCGAAAGTCCGTCGCTATCGACTCGGCGCAAGTTTATGTTTGGAAGTCTTTTCTATTTCGCCAAATTAACGAATTCTTCATAAGAAGCGCATTTACAAGCGATCCCTAGGAGTCGTTTAAGTTCCGACAGGTCTTTTTCCTTGAGAACGGGTTCAATTTCCGAAGGAGCTTTGTCGAAGCGATTCTGCAAAATGTTCACGAGACTGTTGTAAGCGCCTTTAGTTTCGCCCTTCTCCAAACCTTGTTCCCATCCCTTCTCCAAGCCTTGTTCCCATCCTTTCTCCAAGCCTTGTTCCCAACCTTGATTAAATCTCAAATCACCCCATGAACTCTCGCGACGCAACCCCGTAAAATGGCGTTTTCCAAAAACTGACGATAAGAACGAAATCATCGTTTGCCTCGTTTCAACCTAACCGCCGTAATAAATTGCAACGGATTTCCGTGAACGTTTACAGTTTTGGAGTTTCTCCTGTTTTCGCCAAATTAACGAACTCTTCATAAGAAGTACATTTGCAAGCGATTCCTTGGAGTCGTCCAAGTTCCGACAGGTCTTTTTCTTTGAGAACGGGTTCAATTTCTGAAGGGACGTCGTCGAAGCGATTCTGCAAAATGTTCACGAGACTGTTGTAAGCGCCTTTAGTTTCGCCCTTCTCCATACCTTGTTCCCATCCCTTCTCCAAGCCTTGTTCCCATCCCTTCTCCAAGCCTTGTTCCCATCCCTTCTCCAAGCCTTGATTAAATCTCAAATCGCCCCATGAACTCTCGCGACGCAACCCCGTAAGATAGTTTTTTCCAAGACCTGACGATAAGAACGAAATCATCATTTTCCTCATTTCTTTCAGACCGGGCGTCGTTTTTTCCGCTTCGTCCATTTCTGGATCGTCTATCGGGTTCTCCGACCGAAAGGCTTTGAACCAATTTGCCAACTTCGGATCGCGAAAATAACCCGAAGCGTCTTCGCCCTTTTTAGGAATGCGTATAAAGTGAATTACAATATGTTCGCTAAAAATTAACCCGTTGTTTACGGAAGTCATTTTAAACGTGTCAAAATTAACTCCGGCGTCTCGCTTTCCCTGTTTTTCCAGCATTGTTCGTATATCTTTCGGCCAGACGTCGAAATCGATCAGAATAATTCCGACGACGGGACGCAACGCCTCGTAATTCTTGCCGACTTTCGCCTGTCTCGAATAAACGGACGCCAAATAATGCAAGACGCGCTCGCGAAAATTAATATGATTGCAGAGTTGCATTTCGATATCGAACAAACGCCCCGTCTCGTCCTCCGCAAGCACGTCCAGCACAGATTCTTTTTGCTCCCAAAACAAAGACGGCTGAAAGGGATTCCGAATCGTAACGGAAACGACGGCAGGTTCGTTTGCCGACGCTTGAACGGCGTTAATAAAGGGAACTAAAAAAACTTCCGATTCCTTCCGCCCGAAAATACTTCGGAAAAAGCGGTCGTGACACAAGGTAATCTTAGCGCGCTTGAGAATTTCGACAAACGCTCTTACTTGCGCGCGACGTTTCGCTTCCTTCGAGCGGCTTAAACGAAATAATTTCATCGCGACCGTTCCTTTCGATTCTTCTCCGTAATCGACGCGAGTCTAGTCTTCCAACGAAATCGTCATTTCGCCGACGTCGAGTTTTTCCAAAATCGCGCGATCGATCGAAACGCGTTCCATTTCGGCGGGCGCGACGCGCGATCGCTTGATTTCTTTGAGAACGGCGCCTTGTCCGTCTCCGTAACGCGCGACTAAACGTTTGTTTTGGAAGACGTTAGCAACGCGCAAGAAGAACAGCGGTTTTTCGGGTAGCGCGTCGAGATCGACGCGTTGCGGCACGACGTAATTAACGCGCGCGCCGTTGTTTACTTTGAGAACGCGCTTGGGCGTTTGCGCCTTGCCCAACGCGCGCGCGGCGGCGGCTCGTCCGGCTTCTTCCGCCTCTTCGGAAACAAAATCGACCAAGTCGTGAACGTGCAACGCGTTCCCGCAGGAAAAAACGCCCGGTAGCGACGTCTCGCGATTCTGCGCGACGATCGGTCCGTTCGTGCGTCGATCGATTTCGACTCCGGCGCCGCGCGCGACTTCGTTTTCGGGTATCAGTCCGACGGAAAGAAGAAGCGCGTCGCATTCGAATTCAAGTTCAGCGCCGGGAATTGGCGCGCGTTTTTCGTCGACTTTCGCAACGACGATTTTTTCGAGCCGACTTTTTCCCACGACGCGCGTTACGGTATGCCCGAGATACAACGGAATATCGAAATCTTGCAAGCATTGAACAAGATTGCGCGTCAAGCCGTTCGAATAGGGCATAAGCTCGACGACGGCGAGAACCTTCGCGCCTTCAAGCGTAAGTCGACGCGCCATAATGAGTCCAATATCGCCGGAGCCAAGAATAACGACGCGTTTGCCGATTTGCAAGCCTTCGCGATTGACGTAACGTTGAGCCGCGCCCGCCGTAAAAACGCCGCTAGGACGATCGCCCGGCGTTCCGATCGCGCCGCGCGTACGCTCGCGGCACCCGGTCGAAAGAATTACCGACTTGGCGCGAATCGCGCGATAACCGAGCGTCGGCGAAACGATTTTCACGACGAGAGGCGCGTCGGCGTCCTTGGATTCCCCAACGTCGAGAGCTGTCGCTTCAAGCGCGACGGTAATCGGGCGTTTGTCGAGTTCGTCGATAAACCGACCCGCGTATTCGGGACCGGTGAGTTCTTCGTTAAAGCGACGCAAGCCGAACCCATTGTGGACGCATTGATTCAGCACGCCGCCAAGTTCCTTGTCTCGTTCGACGACCAACACGCGACGCGCGCCGGAATCGTAACTTGAGATCGCCGCCGCCAATCCCGCCGGTCCGCCTCCGACGACCGCGACGTCCCAGACGTCGGCGTCGACCGCGCTATCCGCGACTAAAGAACGTTTTTTCGTCGATTCGTTTTCACCGTTTTGCACGCTCATTATATGCCTTTCCCCGCGCTAAAATAACAAATTCGTCCTTCGCGCGTTTCAACGCGCTAGGAACGTCCGCTATGATTAATAATATACCTTTTTTTTGATTTTGTTTCAACCGTCGCGCCCAAAAGGACACGGAAAAAAAGTAAAAGATCGTCAGTCTACAAAGAACGGCTCGATAGCCAAAAACGTCGCTTAATTTTACGGTAAATGTTCGAAGTTGAAATTTATCTCACGTCCCTCAATTTTGCGGCGACAAACACGACAAGTTATGAGTCTTGGACTTTCACGAAGGCTTGACGCAACGGCTTTAAGCGAGCGTTACAGTAAAGTTTGCGGGCGGGGTTATTGTTTGTTGTTAAACCTAACAAAGAACCCTCGTTTTAAAATACCAATTATTTTGTTTGATTGTTAAAGTCTGCCTTGCTTTCAAAAATTTTTAGGAAAAAGGTCTTTTTTTGTAAAATGGTCTTCTCTCTCCCTCAAAATTTGGTATAATGGCATAAATTTGTTTTTATGGTTGGCGCAGTTTTTCGTAGAAACTGTGTTAGAACCCCGAGACTTGAATGATAATAAAATTCAGTCTCTGATTGTTTTTTGTTTTATGCGACGTTTCTAGCTAAGTTTTTCGGAAAGGTAAAACCTTAGTTGCGCTGGGACTTCGTATGAGACGCTAGATATAGAAAATAGTGGTGGACAGTATGATATGCTCAGGAGCGATAGAGCGTAATGTTCCTTTGGACTTTGACGATAACTTCCAAGGTTGGGTTTACGATTTAGAGGACTATCGCTTTATCGACCGCTCTCTTGGGCTAAATCAAGAGCGTCTTACGAAGGCAGAGAACTTTATGATGAAATTGGCTAAGGTTTGCGGTTACAGTTCCAACGACGGAAGTTCTTCTAGTCTTCTAGAGAAGAAGAAGTAAAAACAAGTCTTAAGAACCTCAAAGCGAGCTTTGAACGTTTGTCCTTCGACGTATTGTTTGTTTTTGCCGGCTGACGTTTGTGCGTACAAAAGCGTCAGCCCTTTTTTTATGCTTGATATGGGAAAATAGAACACTTAAGAAACACAGGTAAATTATTTGAGAATTGCGTCGGCGCGTGAATTGACCGTTGAACGACGTCCCTTGGCTCCTTTTGATCAGATTTTATGGAACGAGAGTTCAGGCGGCTTTCCAGCGTTTGAATAGGAGCGCGTAGTTTTCTAGTTATGTTTTGCCTTTCGACGTTTACCGAGCGTGCGATTCTTGAAATTGCGGCGCGCGAGAATTTTGTTTTGTTCTGAATCGCTAAAGAAGCGAGGTTTTGACGTAAATAGACGAGTGAGAAAGACTTGCCGACGTTATGTCGCGTCCTGTTGAAGACGACCTTTTCCAAACGTATTAGATAGTAAAACAACGCCTTTTTTATTTGTGAAGAGAATCTAAATTTCGCGTAAACTCTTCCAAGACGCAAGAAGTTTCTGCGCCGTTTCCTTTCCTTGATATATTTCCAGCAGACTTTAGAATCGCAATGCGAGTTACCAATGTCGCCCAATAACCAAGATAAGCAAAATAAGCAAAACTATAAATTCCCTTTTCATGCCAATCTCCTTGTTTTAGAAAAAGTCAATTGTAGATTAACAAGTTACGGCGATTCTATAGAGAAGGAACAAAACGAATCAGGAAACGGCGAAGCTAAAAATCCGAGAAAATCCGTTGCTGATTTCCATTTGTTTGACTCTTATCATAATAAACTTTCGTGTTGTAGCAGGAACTTTTTCACAAACGCCATAAGAGACGGTTCTACTACGCTCGAAGAGGGACAACGAGTACTCGTTGGAACGAGTTATCCGTCTTGGAAAGATAATGCTAACACGCGTCCTTTATTAGATTTTCAGCCGGTTATTTTGGCGAAAAACGACAAGATTAAATCTGGCGACGAAAAGAACAGATCGACTGTGGATGATCTGTTTCCACAATTTCAGCTCGACGCAACCTCTTTGAAGACGCCTTTCCTGTTTATGATGGGCGTGTCTAAGGATTTTTTGCGAGAAACTTACAATGAATCTAATCCTGCGTCGGAGCGCGCCAATTGGATTGAACAAGAGGAGTATTGGAAAGAGACCGACGACGACATACAGGTGATTCTTACGACTATTAAAGACGCTATTCAAAACGTCAAAGTTGATAAAAACGAGAATTCAAAAATAGCTCGTTGGAATTGGAATACTAGCGAAGAACCTAAGTTCGATGTTTTTCGTTCGACTTCGCAATACGAATATTGTGTTGTTCTTCGTACCTGCTCTTTAGGTTTGGGTATTGATTTATGGAAGTACGTTTTGCGTCAAGATGAGATAAAAAAGAAATATCTCTGGCTCGCGCAAACGACGATCGGATTTCCGTTCTTGCCCTTTGAAAAATTAGGGAAAAACGAAGATGAATTTTTCGATAAAGACGGCGTTTTATATAGTATTCTTAAGGCGTGCGCAAAAGATCATAAGAATCCTGTAACTACGGAAGTTAATCTCAAAATACATATCGAACATAATGGAAACGACGTAGTAGATACGGTTGCCGAATTAGAACAACTTAATTTTTCCCAAATTAACAGAAAATTTAATATGTTCGGCGCGGATGATTTTTCTATTCTGTTATCTTTGGAAGAATACGTGTTATTATACCCTGTCATATCGTATTATAAATTTGCCGATCGTCCTTTCGAAAGCGACAAAGGTAAAAGCGACGAAGGTAAAAAAGCCGAAGTTGGAAAGTTAGATCCCAGATCAATAGTCGTTAAATTGTGCGAGCTCAATTCCAACGACGAACATTTTGAGGAAGTATTTAAACAATATTTATCTTCGTACAAATACAAAAACACCCACAAAACGACTGATCGATCAGTCTGTCAACACAACGCAACCGGCGCGTCCCCAAAAGGTCTCAAAACTGTTGTTGAAACAATATATAGTTTGTTAACAAAACAACGAATATCTATTACTAACGAGGGATTCGTATTCCCTGCGGCGAACGACAGGAAGAAACAGTCGGAATCTCCAGATTGTAATTCCGAAAAATATGTGCTAAAAACAAGACAATTTACGTATAGATTGTCTAGAGTCGTCCATAATAAGATTGCTGATTTGGCAGGTAAACAGTTCAAATTTCAGACGCTTCAGTCTCAGTATATATATAGAAATCTGATTCGGCAAATAGGGGAGATTTGCAAGAATTACAGCGATTCGTCGTATGGATTTTATTCGCATTATAACGGATTAGAATTTTTTGTTCGAGTATTTCTCTGTCTTCGCTTCATAGAGAAAACGATATTGGACAGGTTGGATTGTTCGACTAAAGAACAATGTTCTAACGATATTAACGACAATACTAAACAAGACGCGAGCGATTCGACTCAATACGTTATTGGCGTAATTTCTCGACTTGTCGGATATTTAACCGATTTTAATAAATTTGTGACGGCCGCTACAGTACACTCCTTTCAAGCGCCTTCGTTGAATCTGCTGTTCCGAGGAAGAATTGAAAGGTTTATTTTAAGTTACGAAGAATATTTGTACAATTTGTCGGTAGAAAAGTCGAAATCATCGCAGAAAAATAATGGGAGCGACAGTGAGGCTACTCAAAAATCGTTCCTTCCTCTTTTCGCGGTTAATGATCGAAATTCACGTTGTTCTCGAACGGTGTTGTCTTGTGTGAAAAAAGAAAGCGAAGAGAAGAATCAACGGCGAGAGTATGATTATATTGAATTCTACGATATCCCCAGCGCTCGTTTTATGGTAAGTATTGAAACGGCGCTCCCTATGTTGATCCATGAAATCTCTCATGGATGGCGCATGTATGGTCGCTCAAAACGGAACGACCTACTTTTCAGGTACGTTATAGTTATGTTAAGCGAACGATTTGCCGACTGTTTGCTATACTATTCTCTTCCTAGTTTTCAAGGAAGCGTCTATTCTTGTGATTCGGCGTGGCTGAAAGCTTTTGACATTGTTCAGGAAACTTTTTATAAATTTTTCGACCCCGCGCGCGAAGACGTTTATAAAGTCCTTTTTTTGTCGAAGAACATTTGTTCCAGGCTTCGCTTGAAAGACTTTACGGAGCTTTTGTCTCGGCAACTACTCGATCAATTTTTTCGACCTTCTGAGATCGATCCAAGTACTCGAATGGAACTTGACGAACCGCAGGTTTCTTTGATGGAAAGATTCATTAGTAATCTTGGCGAATGGTTGGATTCTCTCTATAATTTAGCGCAAGAATCAATATTTGATTCTTTGAACGACGGCATAAAACCAAACAATGAACGTAAAGAAGTTCTTGAATGGTTCAGTTTGCTCAGGTATGACGAAAAGTATAGTTGGACTAGTTGGATTAAACAAGACAATACTACTTACAATAAAGACGAAACAGCCGTAAGAGAGAGATTACTACGTTTGTTCAGCAGAGTAAAAAGTTATGAAGAACTAGAGAGAAAGGAAGAAGAACTAGAACTAGAGAGAATGAGAAACGAAAACGATATGTCTTTCCGAAACTATTGTAATTGTTGTATTCTCTGTTTTTTTCTTATGGAGCTAAGCGTTATAAAGACGGTTAATGACGTCTTGGTTAACAAAGAAGTTTCGGATAATTTCAAAATAAGCGTTTTAAAGACGGTTAATGACGTCTTGGTTAACGAAAAAGTTTCGTGCGATCTACTTCCAAGCGTTTTAGAAACGATTAATGACTTCTTGGCTTCGAACGGCAATGACAACAAAAAAGTTTCGGGCAATTTCATATTAAGCGTTTCAGCGACCGCTAAAGACTTCTTAGCTCTGAAGTGCAAAGTTAACCAAGAAGTTTTGGACTATCTCAAATCTTTTGTTGAGTCGTTAAATAACGTCCATAAAGAACCGCGTAAAGCCTATGCCGTTCTAAAATTTATTGAAAAAGAGCTTAATTGCATTCAAAAGCAAGAAAAATGGGCGACACAACTATTGGACGACGTTCAATATTTCTTAAAACGTTATGAAACATTTATGAAGCCTCTTCTCAGCGATAATGATAGTGTTAGATACCAAGAAAAGATTTTCAAATATGGGAACAGCAGCAAATTGAAGAGGTCGTTTCTTGAGAAGCTTTGGCTAAATTTCCAGGACGTCAGGACTGACGAGTCGTTCAGTATCTCTGAGTCGTTTAGAAACGTTGTTCGATTATTCGCGTTGAACAGCGCATCTCAAAACGCGTCTCCAACTTTGAATCACGCCCTTAATAAATTCAAATTTGAAGAAGAGTTCAAACAGATAATCGACGAGTATCGTGAAATTTCTTCAGATTTATGGATGTGCGGTTTCATTGGGTTCGAACCGTTCGGATATTTACGTTTTATGTCGCGGGAACTTATGGGGCTAGGATCGTCTACTGGCGCGTATCGATGGTTGAAACGTCCTTCGATCGTTGCTTTTGCCGTGATGATGAATGAATTGATCAAAAACAATAAATTTCAAACGACATCAGTCAAAGCTCCTTTGAAGTCAGATGAAGATTCTGATGAAGATCCTATAAATGCAGAAGATTTGTGCGCTAACATTCAGCCAATATTAGCTACTCTCCGTGAAATACTCGCAAAGGCGCACGCTTTTGCGAAAATCACGAAGGAGAAGGTTGAAAGATCCTATGAGAAGATGAGAAACGTTTTGTATGATGATGAAAATAAAAAATCTTTAGATGATTTAAAAAAATTATGCGAAGAATTGCTCGACGACAAAGACGTTTTGTATGGCGACGTTGAAAAGAGGGAAGGTTTAAAATCATCCGATATCCACGCGTCGAATGATTCATTATTGGCAATAGTTTATAAAGAATTATTAAAAGTCCAAGACAATATGGAATCCGACGCGTATGAGGAAGACGTCAGCGTCGAGTATGTAGATATGGCTACCGCCATTGACGCCAAGTCCATAAAAATATGCAAGCTCTTCGATGAAATGACAACCGCCGTTCGAAAAAACAAAGACGTCTCCGATTCGATTAAAGAAAACTTGATAAAAAACCTCGATTTCGACTACGAAAGAATCCAGCGTATATGTATGTTGTTCCTCCTTATTGGAGGACTCGTTTTGGAGTGTCGAGAATACGTTTCTGATAAAAAAGTCGTTTTGCACCAAACAGATAGATTGCACCGAATGGATAGCGCTGTTTTTTGCGCTCGACAGCGTTGTTGGAGTAGGGAACATTTTGTCGTTCTTTACAAAATGGTTTTGGAACAAGTTCGCAATCAAAATTCGGAACGAGACGGCAAATCTTTTTCCGAGTTTTATTGGAAAGACCCAAGTGCAATTGGCAAATATTACAATAGCGCTAAAACGACTAAAAATTGGAGGGACGAGGTCAGATTTTCGTATTTCACAGAAATGGCGTTTAAATTTGTTTTCTACGGTTCTTATACGCACAAAAGAAGATTCCTGCGATATATGGGACGTTTGTTTAGCGACGCTTATAAAGAAGGAGAGAACAAAAAGCCAGAAGAAGTTGAGAAAATGATTGAAGACGAGTTGTTAAAGATTAACGGATTTCTCGAAGACAAAGGCGTGGTCTTTCCTACTATTGACGAGGTCGACGACAAAAGTATGACGCGATCGTCTTGATTTGGCGTCTTTTCTGTAGAGAACGCACGGTTTACGAACGACGCGTTCTTTCGAAAATCGCCGACGGCGCGTTGACGATTACGTCCTAGCGCGCGTTTGCGTCGTTCTGATTCTTTATTGAAGGTCTGGGACGACGCCCAATTTAACGACGTTCCCTCCTTTGTTGCGAGAAAATTTTTACCGTTATAATTAATATGCGTCGTAGTAAGCGTCCAATCCAAACGCTACGAACTTGGAATTACCGCGAGAGAGTCTGAGAAAATGGGCTTTTCCTTACCTAGAATTCAAAACACCTATTATGCGGGTTCTTTAGGGGAACTCTTTGAAAAAATTTCACACATTCCCGAGAAATTCGGATATGATTCGACAAGTGAAAAAGGTTGTTTGTTATGGTTTCGCGGACAGGAACAACCGTTTCCCCTTGTCGCGGAACTACTACGAAATAGCTTAGGTCGATACGATGAATTACCGACGTTGGAAGAACAACGCTTTCAAAATTTTTTTTCTAAAACGGATCGGCATATTTCAACCAATCCGCAAGATCGCAACGAATGGCTGGAAGTTATGCAACACTATTCTTGCGGCACGCGATTGCTCGATTGGACCGAATCGTTGCCCGTTGCGCTTTTCTTCGCGTTAAAATCTTTTTTAAAAGACAAGGACAATTTGGATGCGGCTTCGAAAGACGTTTCCTTACCGTGTATTTACGTGTTGCGTCCTCAATATTTGAACGACCTCGTTTTTCGAACGCTGATTTTCCAGCATAAAGACGGGCGCTATAAGTATATTGAACAGGCTCTACTTTTTTTGGACAAACGATTCACTAAAAGGGGATCACGTTCTAGTTATTACGCTAAATCTATAGGAGATTTCTTAAAAGAAAACCGTAATCGATTCTTCGAAACTGCATCCGACTACGATCAAGCCACTACGTGTTTGTTCAGTCTTCCTATCATTGAAAAAACTTATGGCGGACGTTTTACGTCGGCGTTACAAGATTGGGCGGATACGATCTCAAATTCTGCGTCTCCCACCATATCAGAGTATGCGGAGGAACAGTTTGAAAATATCGTTGTTCGCCAATTTAATCCCTTGTTTTTTCTCTTGTCGCACTATTATACGAACTGGCAGGAAGTTCCGTTAGTTTCTAAGGTCTTGCCTCATTTTGCTTCCGTGACGCCTTACCACAGCGAACGCATCGAAAGGCAACGCGGTTGTTTTACGGTGGCGCCACGATATCCAAAGTTCGACTATCCGTTTTGCGCGCTCGAAAAATTGCCTTATGCGGAAAGGTTTTTAGCTCGAATCATTTTGACGAATCCTATACGTATTGCCTCCGACGTGTATTCCATCGGAACTCGTTCTTATGAAACGCTTCCTGATTTAGAAAACTACGCTAGCTCGTTGTTAGGAAACAGATTGAAACATTTCTGCCCTATTTCTTAATTTCTGCACTTTCCCAACTTTTTGGAAATAAGGTAAAAATACAACCAAGTTGAGGTATGCCAAAAGGGACTCGTTTAGTGTAAGCGTTCGCGGCGTCGATTTTACCTTTTTCTTCGAACTTAATGAATTTTTCGGGCTCGCCGACTCCGTAGACGTCGCGCAACAACGCGAGCCCAAACGCTTGCGACTCGCCTCGTTCATAGCTTTTGTCGCGCCAAAATTCGACGAATTTCTTTGTCGCCGCGCGTCGTTCGCGATCGATCGAATTGGAAGTTTGTATTATTAAGGACGGTCGATTTTAAAGGAAAAGCGCCGTTTCAAACGTTTCTGGAGGAAACGAATTAAACGGCGCTTGAAGTTTGTCGCGCTACGCGTTCAGAACGCGATTACTTGTTGCAACAGCAACAGCATTTGTTTTCGTTCTTGTAGGTTTCGTAGCAGTCGAACGCTTGATCGACCGTCGCGTTCTTGTGGACGATCTCGCGAACGGCGAGGAGCATTCCGACCGGGCTGTCCGATTGGAAGATGTTGCGTCCCATATCGACGCCGGCGGCGCCTTGGGAAATCGCGTTTTTCGCAAGGGTCAACGCGTCGCGTTCGGGCAGTTTCTTACCGCCGGCGATGACGATCGGAATCGGGCAACAGTTGGCGACTTGCTCGAATTTTTCGTCGCAATAGTACGTCTTAATGACGTTGGCGCCGTTTTCCGCGCAAACGCGAGTGGCGAGTCCGAGGTAACGCGCGTCGCGAACGAGATTCTTGCCGACGGCGGTAACGCCGAGCGTCGGGATTCCGTAACGTTGCCCCATATCGACCGTTTTCGTCAAGTTGCGAATCGTCAAACCTTCGTGATCGGGATCGCCGATAGCGACCATTACGGCGAGGAGTTGGACGTTGAGGCGAATCGCTTCTTCAATGTCTTCCAAAGTTTCGTCGTTCAAGCTGGTCAGAATCGTGGTGCCGGCGTCGAAACGTAAGGAGACGGGCTTGTTGAACGTCGGGGGAATAACCGAACGAAGAATACCGCGCGTGCACATAATGCAGTCGCTGTATTGAATCAAAGGATTGATCGTCAAGTCGATACGTTCCAAGCCGGACGTCGGCCCCATAATGAACCCGTGGTCGAACGCCAACATAACCGTATGACCGGATTCTTTATTGAATATCTGGGAAAGACGCGATTTAATACCGTAACTCGCGTTTTCGTTGCCCTTCAAAAAAAAGCCTTCTTGCTTTTGCGGAACGCCAATCCCGAAATTTTTCGCGTCGATGTTGCCTTCGTTGTCAGCCATCGTAAATTTTCCTATTCTTTGCAGTTAATATTTATTTATCCGCGTTTGCGCGCGGTTCAATTCTTTAAAACGAGTTCACGCGTCGGCGATCGCGTCGGCGAACGCTTGGAAGATCAGCGCGAGACTCGTCGCGCCCGCGTCTTTGCTTCCCTTGGAACGTTCGCCAAGATTCCGCGCGCGTCCGAATTTCGCGACGTATTCGGCGGTTTTGTCGGCGCCCTCTTTAGCGGCGTTTGCGGCTTGTTGGAAGACGTCCGAGAGGGACGCGCTCGGATTCTTGGCGATCGCGTCTTTCATCGCGTCGATCGCAGGAATCATCGCGTCCATCATCGTTTTGTCGCCGACTTTCGCGTTCGTCGTCGAACCCATCATATCCAACCCGGAAACGTACATAGCGACCGTTTCGGCAGGATTGAGCTTTTCGGACGTCGCGCCCGAACTCAAGCCCATATAGAAGGATCCGTTCAGCGAACTAGTCGATCCGCCGGTCGCCGACATAATTCCCATCGCGACGTTCGAAAGAGAGTCGGAGAGGGAGCCGGGCTGTTCCGCCGCCTCGACCGCCGCCTTCAGCGTGGAGACGATCGCGGTGCCGTGGTCGCCGTCGCCGGTCGCGGCGTCCAATTGATTTAATTCGTCAAAATTTGCTTCAACGGAGGCGAGAGCCTTTTGAAGCGCTTTTACCAACAGTTCTTTGTTAAATTCGTTAGTCATTTTGCAACGCGCGCCTTTCTGCGCCGCACAAGAAGGAATGAGACGCCGACAATACGACCAAGCGCGCCGCCTTCGTCGCGTTCGATTTACGCGCGAGGGCGACGCGTCGTCTTACGACCAAATCAACGAACGACCCAATAAGGGGCGTCGCTCGGCGCGTTGAACATCGCGAGCGTTTCGTCGTCGAAAACGCCGACGAACATTTGGAATCCGGCCGCTTCTTGAACGGTGAGGATTTCGTCGCAACGACTCGCGGCGATTTCCAGACCGGCGTCGACCAAAACTTGATGCGCTTTGCGATAGACGATAAACATTTCCATCAAGGTCGTGGCGCCGCTGCCGTTGATAATCAAGACGACCTTCTCGCCCGCCTTGGCGTCGACCGCGCGAATGAGTTTTTTCGCCATCGTTTCGGCGACCCAGTCGGCGCTTTGCATCGGTTCGGGTCCGTTTCCGCCGCCTTCGCCGTGCTGTCCCATGCCGATTTCCATTTGATCGTCGGCCAGCGCGCCGATTTCTTGACCCGCTTGCGGATGCGTGGCGACTTTAAGCGTGACGGCAAGCGTGGCCATTCTTTCGTTGAAACGACCGCCGATTTCAAGGATTTCTTCGACGCTCAAACCTTTTTCCGAAGCGGCGCCCAAGATTTTGATAAGAGGAATACAACCGCCAAGACCGCGACGTTCCGAGCGATCGGCGTTGATACCAGGTCCGAAATCTTCCGCAGTGACGATTTTGGCGACCTCAATACCCTCTTTTTTCGCCATCATCAACGCCATATTCGCGTTGCGTTGATCGCCTTCGTGATTCAGGACGACGAGAATAATTCCTTTATAGTCTTTGAACATACGGAGCGCTTCGACAATTTTCGGAGCGCCCGGCGCGGCGAAAATATCGCCGACAACCGACGCGTCAAGCATTCCTTCTCCGACGAATCCGCTCAAAGCGGGTTCATGCCCCGCGCCGCCGAGGGTAATGATCGCGACCTTGTCCTTCGACTTCGGATTGGCGCGCACTACGATTTTTTCGGAAACCAACTTGATTTTGTTCGGATAGCACATCGCGTACCCTTCGAGGAGTTCGTTGGTCAAACGTTGCGGGTCGTTCATAAATTTCTTCATTACCATCGCGTCGGTTCCTTTTATAAATAAATAACGCCGAAAACATTCGTCGACTTGGCGCTTAACTTTGATCGCGCCTCTCGACGACGTAATAATCGCCCGATAGGATTCGTCTTGTTTTGCGCGTCGTCGGTCTGGACAGCGCGCGACGCTTGGCGACGCTATACAATATAACAAATTCAAGAGAAAAATAAAAGGGCGGGGCTCGATTTTCAGTAATTTTGTCTGATCTCTTTGCTCGAGTCGACTTCTTTACTTAGCGCGACAGATTTTTTCGTTAAAATTTGACAAGCAAAGGGCGCGTTTTTCATTGCTTCGTTCGACGTCGTAGGATTGGTTTTGCTCAAAACTTACCGTTCTTGATTTTTTGAAAAAAATATTTAAAATCTCTTACGTCGCGTTTCTAATCTTTTTTGTTTTGGAACGAACAAAACGAAGAATTAAAAGGACGGATTTTCGAAATCTTCGAACGCGTCCAAGACGTCGAAAAAGGGGAAGAGAAAGAGAAATGACTCGTTTGTCGGATGGTAAAAAAGGAAAACTTCGAAAATACGTCGCGCGTTTGACGGCTGAAGAAGCGGAGATACTGCGTCAAGCGACGACGGGTTCGGAGGAGAACTTCACGCACGACAAATTTATTTACGTAATTTGGTCGATTATCGCGTTTGCGCGAAGTTTTTTCAGACGTTTTCTTCCTCCGGAAATTTTGAAAAACGTCAAATTGGAGACGTTGCGGCGTTTTCCGACGAAAATGGTCGATAGGAACGGAAAGGAAACGGAAGGCGATCTTTTTTACTTGGTCGACACGATAGACGGCGACGGAATGCTTCTTGTTATTTTGCTTGAACACAAGTCGGGTTCGGCTCGCGACGTCGCGCTTCAGACTTTGGGATACGAAGTCGATATGATGAAGAAAATAACTCTCGAACCAAGCGTTTATAAAAACGCCGAGGGTCGTTATCCCGCGCCCTTCACGATCGTGTTGGCGCAATATGACGTCCCTCAACTTGACGACCTTTTCTATTGGGTGGAAGGAACGCGCCAATTCGGACCGTTTTTCAAGTTTCATTTGGTTAATTTACAAAAGGAGAATTTCGACGACGTTATGGACGACGAGCCTATGCTTTACGTTGCGATGGCTTTGTCGCGTCTGGCGTATCGAATAAAGGGCAAGAAATGGAACGACGCGCGCGATTCGGAACTGAAAGAAGTCTTTATCGCCGCCTTAAATCGCGATCCTAGCGTTCCTTCAAATTTTCCGTATTTCCTCGAAGTTTTGATGAGATATACTTCTTGGTTTACGGAAAACAGCGGATTTAATCTTCAGAAATTTACGGAGAATCTGATGCAAAGCCTTCCAGTTCAAAACAGAAAGCCTTTTAAATCGTTTTTGAGCCAACTATTTAGCGACCAAATGCCGGAATATTATAGAAATCTCGAAGCGAAATATGAAGACTGTTACGGGCAACTTGCGCAAAAGGACGAACAACTTGCGCAAAAGGATCGGCAAATTACCAAAAAAGACGAACAGCTTACCAGAAAAAACAAGCAAATTGCCAGAAAAGACGAACAGCTTATCAGAAAAGACGAACAGCTTACCAGAAAAGACGAACAGCTTACCAGAAAAGACAA
This sequence comes from Thermoguttaceae bacterium, assembly GCA_045599865.1. Lineage (GTDB taxonomy): Bacteria > Planctomycetota > Planctomycetia > Pirellulales > Thermoguttaceae > RUG369. The sequence goes on along the minus strand of JAZRWW010000223.1, from coordinate 13,109 downwards.
GCAAATCGCCAAACTTAACTCGGATAAGGAGGCGTCGTCGTTGCAACGTTCGATTCTTCTTGGCGCAAGCGAACGTTTTAACGTTCCGTTCCCCACGTCGATTACGCAACGTTTGTTCTCAATTACCAATATTTCGACGTTGTCTCAAATTTACGAAGTTCTTCAAACGCGCTCTTCACTTGAGGATTTCGAAAGCGATTTTGATCGTTTAGCCGTCGGAGATTAATAGACCTCCGAAAAACGGCGCCGATCGATTCGCGCGTTTTTTCGGAACGGATACGAACGATCAAACGCGCGAACAATCAGACGATTCGTCCCGTAAAGGCGTTGAGACGCATTACGGCAAGATTCGAATTGACGACGCAACAACTGCCCGATTGAAGCGTTCCAGGATTCAAAACGCGCGTATTTTCGTACAATTCGTTCTCAAATTGGTGCGTGTGTCCGAAGCAAACAAGATCCCATTCGCCGGAATATTTGGCGGCGTCCAACAGATCGTTTCTGTCTCCGTGGGTAAAATAGACGCGCTTATTGCGCCATTCGATTTTTCCTTCGATTTCGTGCCAAGTCGCGCCGATCGATTCGATTTCCTGAATCAGATCGTTGCGACGTATTTGGTCGCAGTTGCCAAGCGCAAAATCAGTGGGAATTCCGCGAAAATATCCAAGAACTTCGGTTGAAGTTACGTCGCCGCAATGAATAATGCGTTCGACCCCGAACTCTTCAAAAATCTTCAACGCGCATTGAATCGCTTCGACGTCGTCGTGCGTGTCGCTAATAACGCCTAGAGTGTGAAACGCCGCCATCGTTCAGTCTCCGTTGTCAATGCGAACGCACGCCGCCGCCTAAACGCATCGCAAAAGACGCTTGTCGGAAGCATAGAAACGTCGAGCGAATTTTGCGTTTAGGTCTTCTAATTTTGTTTAGCGCGGCTATAATGATCGCGCGTTCGCGCGCCGACTTGCAATAATAATCAACATATGGGATATTATATCAGACGTTGAGCGTTTTTAAGAGAAAACCTTGTTTTTTTTATCAAAATAATCGGCGCCGTCGAGGGACTTTTTACGTTTCGTAGTTATTGAGGGTTTGAGAAATGGAAACGATACGTCGTTCTTCCGGCGTTTTGGCTCCAATTTTTACTTTGCCGGGCGTTCGCGACGTCGGTAGTTTGGGACGCCCCGCGTTTCTGTTTGTCGATTTTTTGTCGAACGCCAGACAAGAATGGTTGCAAACGACTCCGATCAATCCGATCGATTCTTACGGATCGCCTTACGCCGGTCGATCCGCTTTCGCTTGCGAGACGCTCTATCTTGATCTTGAAGAATTTTACAGGGAAGGACTCCTTGATTCGGAAGACGTCGAGCGCGTTTGGCGCGTTCCGCGCGTCGGCGTTTCGTCCGCTTTTGCGCAAGAAGACGCGCGGTCGGAACGAATCGACTATCGCGCCGCGTTTGAACGACGCGCGCCTTTATGGAAAAAAGCGTTTGAGCGTTATCGTTCCGGCGCGGGCTCCAAATATCGCGCGCAAGAAGAACGCTTTGTTCAAGAAAATCGTTTTTGGCTCGACGATTACGCTTTGTTTCAGGCGATCGGCGAGAAAGAAGGGGGCGTTTTCGATTGGAGCAAGTGGCCGCTTGAATTGCGGCGTCGGGATCCGGCGACGCTCAAGGCGTTTGCAGAGCAAGAACGCGATTTAATCGACTACTTAAAGTTCTTGCAACTTGCGTTTGATTCGCAATGGCGCGTTTTTCGCGAGTATTGCCAGAAGAAGGGCGTCAAATTGTTCGGCGACGTGCCAATCTACGTGGGACAGACGAGCGCCGACGTTTGGACGAATCCAGAATTGTTCCAAGTCGACGTCGACGGGCGCGTCATACGCGAGGCGGGAGTGCCTGCCGACGATTTCAACCCGGACGGTCAACGTTGGAGTTCGCCCTTGTATCGTTGGGAAAAGCACCGCGAAAACAATTTCGATTGGTGGAAGCGCCGTATGAAGAAGACGCTTGAACGTTTCGACGTCGTAAGGCTCGACCATTTCATCGGATTCTACAATTACTACAGCTTTCCTGGTCGCGACTACGAAAACGAAACGCGAGAAGTTTCCAATGCGCCCGCGACGTCCAAGGAAGGACGAATTTACGAAGACGGCTGGGAACCGGGTCCGCAAGAAGCGTTTTTCGACGCCCTCTTTGAGGAATTGCCGCCCGACGCCTTCGTCGCCGAAGATTTGGGCGTAATGAACGACGGCGTGCGCGCTTTACGCGACAAATACGGCTTGTCCGGCATGCTTGTGCTTCAGTTTTCCTTTGACGGCGTGAAAATCGATCCAAAATTAGGTCAAGCGCCTAATCCGCTTGACAAATGGACGGACCAATACGTCGCCTATACGGGCACGCACGACGGCGCTCCGATTCTCGGTTGGCTTGACGACGTGAAGCGTTACGGCGGTCGCGCGTGGGGTTCGCTCGATTTTAGGGGCGTCGCCGACGTCTTGCGCCAATACCGACGTCCCGACGACGTTCCGGCAAAGACGAAGCGCGGACTTGCCGTATTTTTGCGTCGCGCGTTCGATTCGTTGCGGGACGCAAAGCCTAAACTTGGCGTGTCGACCAAATATCGACCTCTAAGTCCAGAAGTTGCCGCGTTGCATCGCGCCGCGTTGCGCGCCGTCGCGGAATCGCCTTGTCGTCTGGCGATTTTTCCTATACAAGACGTCGTTGGTTTGTCGAACGACGCGCGTATTAATTTTCCAGGCGTCGGCGAAGGGAATTGGACGTGGCGTCTTGCCGACGGAGTATTGACGGAAAATTTGGCGAGCGATTTGCGGAAATTGACTGAAGACTCCGGACGATAGAGTTTTTTATTGTTCCTTCGCGCAACATTCAAATTCTAATCGCATTAGCGCGTATGGTCGAATTGTCGTTCTATAAAAATTGGACTGTTATTAACAAGAAAGTTAAAGAAGCCTAATTTTTTTAACGATATGCTTGGTATCGGAAACGTTTTTTTTAGTTTTTAGCGCAAAGTTCACGCGTTTTCGCTATACGAAATACAAAAGACGTCTTTCTACTTGCGTTTGAAATCGATTTAACGTTTGTTGCGAATACGGAGCCGATTTAGACTTCGGCAATGCGAATGGAATGGAAGGTTAATGACAAATCGCGTTTTTTTCCTAGGTTTGCCAATATTGTTTACGTTTCTTTGTTTGGGCTTTGTCGAAGCGATCGAGGTTCCAAATTCTTACGTCGGTTGGTCGTCGCCCAACTATCGCGGCGCGCCGCGCGTCAAGCGTTGGCGCGAAAATTCCTCGGGCGTTCTTACTCGCGCCGTCTCGTCCGAAAACGCGCCGTCCGACGTCTCTTACGCCGAAGCAAAATCTTCGGAGGTTTACGCCGAACAAACCGAGTCTTTGAAAACTGAAAGCGTCGTCAAGGAAGAGGAAAAGGAAGAAAAAGAATCGATTTGGGATAAAATCGAATGGGGCTTCGAAGGAGCGATTTTCGTTACTTCGAATCTCAGTCCGAACAAATACTATGGTCGAAGCGTCGACGGCTGTTTTGCGGGCGATCTTTCGATTTTTCTTCCGACTTCCGAACGCGATCTTTTTGGCGCTTATCTTGAAACGGGGCAGGGACGCGCGCTCGATTCGAGAATTCCAACCTTCGCCGGGTTTGTCGACGAACTGCATCCAGAATCGGAAGTCGTGATAACCGAGGCTTGGTATGAACGCGCGACGCGTTCCGGCTGGCGTTTTCGCGTCGGTTTACACGATATAACAATGGACGGTTTTGACGCCAACGAATACGCCAACTGCGGATATTATCAGTTTTCGACGTCCGGATTCGTCAATAATAAGGCGTGGGACGCGCCGACGCCTTCCTTTGGCGTTTCCGCTTGGAAAGATTTTGGAGAGTCTTGGTCCCTTGGCGCCGTCTACCAGAACACCGACGAGAACGATTGGACGGATTTATGTTCCCACGCGTTCGGAATGCTTGAACTTGATTATCACGCGCGTTTTGGCGACTTGACGGGAAACTATAGGTTTTACGGCTGGATAAACGATTCCGCGAATTACGACGAAGCCAACGTCGGCTGGGGATTTTCGTTTGATCAACAAGCCAGCGAACGTTTAGGGCTTTGGGCGCGCGCGGGTTTTCAAAACGAACAAGTCGCGCTTTATTCGTCTCATATTAGCGGCGGATTTGAATTGAACAATTTCGAACGCCAAGGGCTTTGGGGACGAGACGCCGTAAACGACGCGTTAGGTTTTGGATATAGCGTTATCGATCCGACCGACGGGCATAAAGAAGAGTTGGGAGGCAAGGTTGAGGCGGAATCCTATCTCGAGGCGTACTATCGCGCTATGATTAACGAATACGCGCACTTGACGCCCTTCGTGATTTTCGTCGACAATCCTTTGGGCGACTGCGAGTCGGACAAACTCTTTATTCTCGGTTTTCGCGGCGGCGTTCGAATGTAAGACGCGTCGAATTAGACGTTTTTCACTTTTCTCTTTCATTTCAGGCGCGGGACGTTCCAAGTTCCGCGCTTTTTTTCTTATTTGCGACGCGTTTCTTTCACGCCGACAATCTCTATTGAACGAACGGCGAAAAAAATTTACAATAAATCGGGCGCAGTCTCGTATTGCGACGTTTCGGGGTTTAGAGAGGGAAGACAATATGTTTTTTAGCGCGTCAACAGTTCGAACGTTTGTTGCGTCGGCGATTTTTGGAGTTGCGACGTTCTGTCTCGCGCTTGATTTTTCGTTCGGCTTCGACGTCAATTTCGGCGGACCGATTAGTCTGTCGTCGCTCTTTAGTGGAATTTCTCCCTTTAACGCGCCAAGTTACGACGCGCCGCCGCCGATTACGACGTCGCGTCCTGCGACTCGCGACGTTTCGAAGGCGTCAAGCTCGCTTGATTTGTCTCCTCAATTTTCTGACAGACTGCCGTACTGCGCGGTTTTGGGACGAGTCGTTTGCGAGTCGAATTTCCCCTTGGAAACCTCGATCGACGTAACGGCGGAAATAGCGCGACTTCAAGAAGACCTCGTCGGGTATCTTGGCGTGCCCGAAGCGCGTGAAAAAATTGAGCTTTGTTTGTTTCGCGACAAAGGGTCTTACGTTCAGTTTATTCAGGACGTTTTTCCCGGCGCGCCCCTTGATCGTCCCGCCCTTTACGTGAAGGATTCTGGACCGGGCGTTTTAATGGTTCCGCAGAACGAGCGTATGATTTTGAATATTCGGCACGAGATGACGCACGCGTATCTTAACGCGGCGTTGCGCAACGTTCCGATTTGGCTTGACGAAGGTTTGGCGAAATATTTTGAAATTCCGCCCGGCGAACGCGGTTTTAGCAATCCGTACTTGAAGGACGCAAGCGAAAGCGTTTACGGGCTGTTTGGCGCGCCCCCTTCCCTTGCTCGATTGGAAAAACTTACGCAAGTCGACCAAATGCGCCCGCGAGAATACCGCGAATCGTGGTCGTGGGTGCATTTTATGATTCACTATTCGCCGGAAACGCAACGGATTCTTTCGATGTACCTGAAATCGTTGCGTCCGGAAGCGCAAGAAGGAATCTCGATGCAAGAGGCGTTTAAATTGCAAAAGAAAACGCCGATGAAAAAAGCGTTGGCGAAGTACGTGCCCGACTACGAAAAAAAGTACGTCGAACATTTTAAAAATTGGGAAAAACGACAAGAATCATACGAAAAATCGCGAGAAATTAAAGTTAGCGAAAAGGTCGTTCAATGAATGCGAGTCCAACGAGCGGAACTTTTAAATCGAGTTCTTTTCCGTCGCGTTTGCTCCTGGCGACGACTCGTTTTGGCGTTAGAAGACCGATTCTAACGCTGTCCGTCGTGATTCTGGCGACGCTGTGTTCGCTGTGGCGTCTCGTTTCTTTTTTCTCCGATCCGAACTTTGGCGTCGAATCTCGTCCCTCCCTTGATAAAATAGCGAAAATTTATGGAAAAGACGCCGCCGAATTTGCGCTAGGACAAAACGCCTATTTCGTCGTCGAAGGCGAACCGAGCGCCGTTCGCGCTTGCGCGGGCGAATTGGCGCGCGCCGTTTTTTTGTCGGACGATTTTCTGCTCGTTCCGCCGCTGTTCGACGCGAATTCGTTCGTGAACGACAGGCTCTTTCTTCTGCCCGACAAACGAATCGCCGATCTTGCCGAGCCTCTTTACGAAGCGAGCGAAATCGCGCGCGGTCGTTGGGACGTTTTCGCCGCTGATCGATTTGCGTCGCGGTTGTCGAATAGAGCGTCTTTGTCGGCCGCGCGTCCCAACGTCGCTTTGCTCGACGAATCGCGCGCCTTCCTATCCGCGCTTGAAGTCGCGTTCGATCCGCAGACGACCGTCGAGACGGTTCTTCCTTCGCCGATCGCGTCGAATCTTGAAAAAGAGGCGATCGAAGCGTCGGGCGAAGAATTTTTTCTTGCTCAAGACGGTCGAATCGCCGTCGTTCAAATGTTGCGCGCGCAACGTCCAAACGAAGAAAAAACTTCCGTCTTGGACGCGGCGTTGAGGGCGACGCTTGAACGAGCGCGGACGAATTACCCGAATTTGACGATCGACTTGACGAGCGGCGCGACGCGGTTTCAAGCAGCGGTCGACGCAGGGGCGCGCGTCTTGGGATTGGCGCTCGTCGTCGCGGCGCTTGGAACGTTTTTCGGCGCTTGGACGCTTTTGGGAACGATTCGACGCGCCGCTTTTCTCTTAGCGTCCGTCGCGGCGACAACGTCGTGGACTTTTGCGCTTTTCGTTTCGTTCGCGCCTTGCGCGATTCCCGTTTTGGGCGCGTCGCTTTTGGTTTTCGGAACGTCCCTTGAGCTTGCTTACGCCTTCTTGACGCAATATGGGACGATTCGCGTTTCTAATCGTTCGTCCTACGAATCGTCGCTCGAAGCGGCGAAGTCGCTTGACGGAGCGCCCCTTGTCGTCGCGTTTGCGATCGTCGCGTCGTCTTGCGTCGCGAGTTGTTTCGCTCGCGAGACGTTGAGCGAATTCGCGCTCTTTGTCGCGCTTGGCGTTTTATGCGCCGTCGTCGCGTCGACGTTGTTTTTGCCCGTCTTGACGCGTCTGTTCGACGGTTCGCGCCCAATGGGACAAGATTCCGCGCCGCTCGATTTGTTCGCATATTTGACGTTTTTACAAGGATCGACGAAACGCGTTTTCGCCGTCGTCGCGTTTTTGGGCGTTTTCGCCGTCGTCGGTCTTTCCTTACTTGACGTCGAGCGTAATTTAGCGCTTTTTTTTCCGCAGGACGTCCTTGAAGCGGACGAACGCGTTTCGCGCGCGCTCGCAAGCGTTACGGGACGCGGTCGAGAGTCGTCGTTAGTTCCTTGCGCCGACGTCGACGAAGCGCTTCTTACCAAGAGACGATTAGAGGAAGAGTCGAGTTTTCGCGTCGAGGAGCTTGTTTCAAAACTTCCGAGCTACTCGCCCGACAAAGCGCGCGCGATCGAACGATTCGCCGAGGCGGTCGCGCCGGTCAAATTGGAAATTGGCGCTTCGTCCGTTCCGAACGTCGCGACGCTTCTACGCGAACTTGACGATTTTGCCGTCGCGTTGCGCGATCAGTCGATTCCGTCGACTGAATCCGAGCTTGAAGCGATCCGAACGGAAGCGCTTGCGGCGTTGATTAGATCGGATCGACGGTTGCGCGAAACGTCCGACGAAGAGTATCGCCGACGCATCGAAACGTTCCAGTGGCAAACGGCGGTCGACGCGCTCAAGCGTCTGTTCGCGTTGCGCGCGATTTCCGATTCTAATCCTCCGACGCTCGACGATCTTTCGCCCGAATTGCGCGCGTTAAACGTCGGCGCGTCTTCCGGGCGCGTCGCGTTGCGCGTTTATACTACCGAAGACCTATTCGACGGTAAAAAATTAAACGCGTTTGTTTCCAACGCGCGAAGGATCGCGCCGAACGCGTCGGGCGAAGCCGCGTTTGTCTACGAGCGCGCGCGATTTGCGCGACGAGACGCTTGCGCGGGGTTCCTTGTCGCGTTTGTTCTCTTGTTCGCGTTTTGGGGCGTTTGGTCGCGTGATTTTTTAGGAACGCTTTTAGCTTTTGCGCCCGGCGCTTTGGCCGCGTTGTTTTCGTTGGGGCTTTGCGGCTGGCTTGGCGTTTCCGTCGAACCGCTCGATCTATGCCTCTTGGCGTCGCTTTTTCCCTGCGGAGTCTTTAACGTTCCGTTTTGGCGCGAGGAAAGCGTTTGCGCGCGTTTTGACGCTTGTCTTGTTCCGAACGCGGCGACGGCTCTTTCGTTAGTTTGCTTTTTTTTAGGCGTCCTCTTTTTTGGCGCGCCCGGTCTGAAAACTTTTGCGCGTTTAGGCGCGTTATTCTCGTCGTTCTCGTGCGTTTTTACCGCGCTGATCCTTGCGTCGCGTCGCTCGTCCTTGCAAATCGAATCGGAGGAAACAAAATGAACAACGTCGTTTGTATGAAATGGGGAACAAAATTTCCCGCCGAATACGTCAATATTTTGGCCTCGCGCGTGAAGGCAAATTTAGAACGCGATTATCGTTTTGTCTGTTTTACCGACGATCCGACCGGGTTGAGACGCGACGTCGAGGTTCGACCCTTGCCCGAAATGTCGGGTTTGGAAGGTCGACCCGAAAGAGGATGGCGCAAATTGACGCTGTTTCAAGAGAAACTCGACGATCTCGAAGGAACGGCGTTGTTTCTCGATCTTGACGTCGTAATCGTCGACAAATTAGACCCGTTTTTTGAAACGCCCGGCTCCTTCCGCATTATTGAAGACTGGAATTTACCCGGCACGAAGATCGGAAATTCGTCCGTTTTTCGATTTGAAATTGGCAAGCGCCCCGACGTTCTTGAATATTTTCTCGCGAATCGCGAAAAAGTCTACGGAACGCATCGCAACGAGCAGGCGTATTTAAGTTGGGCGATCGCGCAAAAAGAGCCCTTGCTTTATTGGGAGCCGAATTGGTGCCTCAGTTTCAAGCGCAGTTTTATGAGACGCTTTCCGTTGGGATACTTTTGCGAGCCGAAGAAAAAAGAAGGCGTTAAAATTATCGTCTTTCACGGCAATCCGAATCCCGATTGCGTTCGCGACGGCTGGCGTAATAAATCGGGCTTGCGCGCCGTCAAAAAAACGCCTTGGCTTGCCGATTTATGGAAGGAAATTCCAATCCAGTAACGGATCGGTTCTTTGAAACGCCCGGTTCCTTCCGCGTTATTGAAGACTGGAATTTGCCCGGTGCGAAGATCGGCGCTTCGTCCGTTTTTCGATTTGAAATTGGCAAGCGCCCCGACGTCCTCGAATATTTTCTCGCGAATCGAGAAAAAGTCTACGGAACGCATCGCAACGGGCAGGCGGATTTAAGTTGGGCGATCGCGCAAAAAGAACCGTTGCTTTATTGGAATCCGACATGGCGCCTCAGTTTCAAGCGCAGTTTTATGAGACGCTTTCCGTTGGGATACTTTTGCGAGCCGAAGAAAAAAGAAGGCGTTAAAGTTATCGTCTTTCACGGCAATCCGAATCCCGATTGCGTTCGCGACGGCTGGCGCAATAAATCGGGCTTGCGCGCCGTCAAAAAGACGCCTTGGCTTGCCGACTTGTGGACGGAAATTCCGCTTCAATAACGCGCCGTCTTTTCACTCTTGGGACGTTGGGGAAGCGCCTCGACGTTCCAATTTCTCGTTTTTTCCTCTTGTCGTTTCTTTTGACTTGTCGATTCATTATCGTTCTGATACAATTTGACGAACAAACAATCTTCCGTCTTTTGTAGACGGAATCGTCGTTTTTACCGTCGAAACAGGGGGAATAATATGAGATTTTGTCAAAAGCTCGCGGCGTCGGCGTCGTTCGTCGCGTTTCTTTTTGGCGCGACGTTTTGCGCCTTTGCCGCGTCGCCGTTCGAAAATATGTTCGTTATTAACGAGGACGACAGTCATTTCTTCGGTTCGCGTCGACCAGACCAGATGACGCTTGAAGGATTGAACGCCTTTGTCGACCAATATGCGAATACCGCCGTAACGCATTTGTTTTTGTGCCCAAACTCTAGTCGCGCGAATTTTACGAACACGGCGCGCGACGCGATCTGGGAGCCAAACTGCGAAGGAAAAGAATCGACCGAACTTTGGCCGCAGAACTGCAAGTTACTCGAAGAACGAGGACTCGATCCCTATAAAATTTGGATCGCGCGTTGTCGAGAAAAAGGAATTTCGCCGTGGATTTCTATGCGCATGAACGATTTGCACGCGGCCGACGATCCGACGAATTTTATGCGTTCTTCTTTTTGGGTTCAGCATCCGAATTTTTGGCGCGTTCCAAACACGCCCTCGAAGAATTGGTTCGAACGCGCCCTCAATTTTAAGCATCCCGAAGTACGCAAACACGCGACGGATTTTATCGACGTCCTTTTTGAGCGTTACGATTTCGACGGGATCGAGTTGGATTGGATGCGTTTCGGTCGACATCTCACGCCGGGTAAAGAGGCGGAAGAAGGCGAATATTTAACGGAAGTCGTCTCATACGCGAAGAATTTGGCGGATAAATATTCGTCGATTCGCGGACGAAAAATTTACGTCGCCGTTCGCGTTCCCGCGCATCCCGACGCGGCCGTCGGTCTGGGAATGGACGCGATTTCTTGGGCGAAAGCCGGACTCGTCGACTTGATCGTCCCTTGCCCGTTCTGGTCGACGACCGATTTTGATATTCCCATCGAACTATGGAACGAACGCCTAGAAGGAACGGAAGTCGCGGCGGCGCCCGGCGCGGAATTTAACGTTCGCTCGGATCCGGGCGCCAACGCGAAGGCTTGCACGCTTGAACAACTATACGGTTTTGCCGCGATGGAAAAGGCGCGCGGAACCTCGAACGTCTATCTTTTTAACTGGATGGATTGCGAAACTTTGCCCGTCGCTCAGGAAAAATATCGCCGTATGTTAAAAGACGGATTTAGCGACGAGTTTCTAGCGACGGTCGACCGCGAAGTTCCGACGACCTATCGCGACACGATACCCGACGATTTTCCCGACGGCGCCCAAACTCCGCGCAAGACGAGCGAAGAGCCGACGACGTTCCATATTCCAGTCGGTCCTAAGCCGACCTCGAAAGACGGTTCCGGCGTCGTCGTCGGTTTGGCGGAAGGCGACGCGTTAGAAGCCGCGACTTTTGAAGCGACGTTGAACGGAATTGTCGCGGAAAACGTCGTCGACGTCGATGCGAGCGTCATACCCGACGCAAAACGAGCCTTGTTTTTCGCGTTCCCGCAAAGCGCGTTCGAGGGCGGAAAAGTTGAATTTCTGTTGACGCAAAAGTCGGGCGTCGCGCAAAGCGTCGTTTTTGTCGCCGCAAAATTGAAGGGCGCGAAATGACTCGTCGACCTTGAGGGAAGCGTTCAAAAGCGGCGAGAACCTGACCTTGAACGCGCGCGATAGAATCGACGAGTTAGAAAGCAGAAACAACCTTTAAAGCGCCGCAGTCGACGCTTGACGTTCTCCCAAAAAACAGGAACCCGACGGATAATAACCGTAAGCGTTTATAAAAGGCGACGCGATCGAATCGGCGGGGCAGGCCGCCGCGCGAAAAGACGCGGGATCAAAACGTAACGAGATCGACGGCTTTACGTCTTGTTAAGTTGACGCAAAACGTCGTCCTTCGCTTAAAAGAAACGTGATTTGGCGTCAAGAAAAAAGGCGTTTGAGAATTTTTCAAGGAATATCGTTGGGCAAAAAACGAGGATATTCAAAAGGAAATTCTTCAACTGGAGAGTCTGTTGGGACTCGCCGGCTAAAAAGAAAGAAAAAAACTATACAAATCTTTAGCCGTCGTAATTGATTTCCTCAAGACGCTCTTCCGCAGCTATTCCAAATACGGCGCGTATTGTTGTAAAAAACGTCGGCCAATCTCCTTCGTTGTCGTATACTTCGCGCATTAGTTCTTTCATCGCTTCCTCGTCGTCGCCATACTTCTTCAATAAAATTTCAAATTTTTTGAGATATAATTTTACGGCGGCGTATCGAAACCTTGACAAAAAACGACAATTCAAATTGAATTCGTTGATTGAATTTTGCGCTCTTTCCAGTGTTTCATAGGAGACAAGCGAACGTAATTTTTGATCTTCCACATCAACTAATAAACGAATTTCATCACTAGGAAAATTTCCTTCCCTTACGTCTTCCGTTGTAATGCTTTTTCCATTGTTAGGAGAAGGCAAGTTTCCAAATTTGATCTTAAAAAGACAAGGATAGGCGGGAATTTCTAGAGGATTTAGTATCTTTATTTCCTCGGGATTCTTGTTGTCTTTAGCGCAACCACAGTGGCGTTCTCTGGAACGTTCTTTCTTGTTATGTATCCCTTTGACGTCTATATAACGCCCCTCAACTGCCGGTTGGCTTCCACCGCAACAAATCCCAAGAAGATTGTGCCAATCAAGTTGTTTCTCTGTGTTAGAACATTGCGGTTGGAAATGTTCAACCTGAAAATCGTCAGAACCTTCTTTCGGTTTTCTTATATCAATTTCACAATATGCGCACAAACCACGTTGATCGTCTTTTATTCTCTCAATCGCCTCTTCATATGCTTTCCGATCATTTTTTCCAAATTGTCTCCAAGCAGAAGGAACATTTTTGGCGTCATTCGTACAACTAACGTCTTTATTTTGATCAATATATTTCGCCATCCCCTGTGGAATCGATGATTTTTTAATTTTTTTCATTATTGAAACGTCTCCGTTGATACTGTTTCAAATGAACTTCCGCTTCCAATTCAGATAATTCAGGATCGTCTCCTATTCGTTCATATAGAAAATTTTTTATTGACCTACATCGCTCAGAATCCCACTTGTCGTCGCCTATTAAGGTTCGGTACTCGCGTAACTTTTCTGAAACTTCGTTTTCCGCTCTTGAGTTGGTTCCAAAAACGTCGTTGAGTATTTGTTCCGCCCTCTTACTTTCCGTTGCAATATCAGAAGACAAAACTTTCCCTTCGTCCAATATTCTCACGCATTCCGCCGGAACCGACGAAACGACCTGCGGCGAATGCGTCGTAACGATAAATTGGATACGCGGGAATATTTTACATAAAGTCGGCAAGATTTTTTGTTGCCAACTTGGATGGAGATGTAGTTC
>JAZRWW010000222.1:0-3451 GCA_045599865.1 Thermoguttaceae bacterium | reverse complement strand
TCGCAATTCAACTGCTCGGATACGTGAGCGCGTTGCTCGATCGAATGAACGCCGATCCCGAATCCTACGAGGACGAAAACGGACTTCTGCCGACGCCCTACGTCGTCGTTTTCTCGCAAGACGCGCGCCCAAAAGAACAGCTCGCACGCTTGAGCGACGTTCTCTGGACGCTTCCCGGTCTGGAAGGAACCGTGCCGAATTTCGACTATCAAACGATCTACGCGAGTGAAATTCCGCTCGACTTTATAAGGAACTGCGAGCCGGCGTTGCGCGCGTTTCTCTATTTAACGCAAATTGCCAACAAAAAGCATTCGAGCGAAGAAGACGCGGAACTGGCGGCGACGCTCCGACAAATTCTCGACGCGCCCCCTTCCGACGAACGATTAAGACAATGCGCCTACGCGTGCTTGAATTATTTTCTTCATCTACGAAAAAGTCGACCGGGTATGCCGACCTTGCCCGAACTCAGAAAAGAAATGGAAAAACAGAAAGGCGAACCTATGGAAAACGGTATTTTGCTATTTTTTGAGAGGGAAGTTTCTGAACGATGCGAAGAAGCAAGACAAGACGGAATGCAAGCGGGAAGACAAGAGGGAAGACAAGAGGGAAGACAAGAGGGAAAACAAGAGGGAATTTATGAGATTATTTACAGTAATCTCCGTTCGAAATTCGGTCAAAACGCAGTTTCGGACAAACTGAAAAAAAAGCTCGACGACGTAAATTATTATCCCGCGCTTGAAGAAATCCAATTAGCGATTTGGACGACGCCCTCCATTGACGCGTTCAAAAGGAAGGTTGCGAGAATCGTAAACAAGTACAAGGAAGAGATTCAAGAGCTTCGACGTTAAACGGAAAACGATTCGTGAAGAAGTTGGAAACCAGAGCCGCCGCTTCGGCGCGCAAAAGACCGTCGGAAACAAAATCAGGAACAAAAAATGGATAAAACCGCCGTCAAAAACTACGCCGTTTGGGCGCGAACCGAACTCGTTCGTCACGCGACTCTTAAAGCTCAAGAATACGGCGTTTTCGGCTCAGGCGACGACGAAAACGCGCAGGTCGTCAACGGCGTTCTTTTGTCCCCGCTCGAATCGGCTCAACGTCGTTCCTTAATCGCCAAAGTCAGAAAAGACGGATTCGATCGAACTATGGAAGAAGTCGCCTACTCGTGGTTCAATCGATTCGCGGCGATTCGGTTTATGGAAGTCAACGGCTATTTGCCAAGTAAAACGCGGTTCTTCACCGACGCCTCGGGCGCTTTCCGTCCCCAAATTCTCAAAGACGCCGCCCAACTTCAAGAAGACGATCTCGAAGGACTAGACCCCGTAAAAGTTTACGAATTTAAACGCGAGGGGGACGACGCCCTCTTCAAATATCTGCTCGCGCTACTATGCGACGCGCTTGGAAAAATTCTCCCGCGAATGTTTCCGCCGATCCCCGAAAACGATTACGCGACTCTGCTCCTGCCCGACAAGCTACTCGGCGCCGAAAGCGTTCTAGGGCGGCTGATTTCCGATATTCCAGAGGACGACTGGAAGAACCAAGTGCAAATCGTCGGCTGGCTCTATCAGTATTACAACACGGAACTGAAAGCCGAAGTCTTCGCCAATCTTAAGAAAAACGTCAAAATCGAATTTGAAAAGATACCAGCCGCCACGCAACTCTTCACGCCCGACTGGATCGTTCGCTATATGGTCGAAAATTCGCTGGGGCGGCTTTGGATCGAAGGGCGAGGAAAACCCGAAAACGCCGATTGGAAATATTATCTCGACGAAGCGAAGCAGGAGCCGGAAGTCGAGGCGAAACTCGCGGAATTACGGAAAAAACGCGCCGAAATAAGCCCGGAAGAAATAAAATGCCTCGATCCGTGCATGGGATCGGGGCATATTCTCGTTTATATGTTCGACGTCCTGATTCAGATTTACGAATCCTGCGGATATTCCGCGCGAGAAGCCGCCCCGATCATTATTGAAAAGAATCTTTTCGGGCTCGATATCGACCCCCGCGCCGCGCAACTCGCTTATTTCGCCGTGATGATGAAGGCGCGACAGTACGACAAGCGAATATTTACGCGAGACGTCAGACCGAACGTCTTCGTCGTCGCCGATTCGAACGAGCTGGACGCCGGACTATGCGATTATTTCGTCGGAGACGATCCGATTTTGAAGCGCGAATGGAATAAACTTGTCGTTAAAATGGTCGACGCAAAAGGCTTCGGCTCCTTGATCGATACTTCCGACGTCGATTTTCAACCGATTAAAGCGCGACTCGAAGCGCTGAAAGAAGATTCAAACGGCGTCTACGCTTATCAAATAGAACAAACGCTCGAGCCCTTCGTGCAAACGGCGGAAATGCTCGCGACGAAATTTGACGTCGTTTGCACTAATCCGCCGTATATGGGCGGCGCCAATATGAACGCAAACCTTTCCGAATTTGTGAAGAAGAATTATCCCGATTACAAATCCGACTTGTTTTCCGCGTTTATTGTTCGGTGTTTACGATTTGCAAAAGAAGACGGTTATCTTGGTTTTCTGACGCCCTATGTTTGGATGTTTATTCAGACGTATGAAAAACTGCGCGATTATATTTATTCTTCAGCGACTATTGAAACGTTGATTCAATTCGAATACTCCGCTTTTGGCGAAGCGACGGTTCCGATTTGTACGTTTGCTTTAAGAAACGGCAAGGTTGGAAAGAAGGGATGTTATTTAAGATTGACGGATTTTCGCGGAGGAATGGAAGTCCAACGTCAAAAGGCGCTTGAGGCGATTTCAGATCGTCGTTGCGGCTTTTATTACGAAACTAATCAAGAGAATTTCTCCCAGATTCCCGGTTCGCCTGTAGCTTATTGGGTTAGCAAGAGGTTTGTTGATAATTTTAAATACAATAACATTGGTAAATTTTGTTTTTCTGATGGACAAACCAAAACTGGCGACAATGATAAGTATTTAAAGAAATTATGGGAAGTAGATTCTACACAAATTGGAAAAAATTCGAGTTGGGCTTTCATAGCTAAGGGCGGCGCCTTCAGAAGGTGGTTTGGAAATATTGACACTATCATAGATTGGTCAGTTTCAGCGAGAAGTCATTATCGAAAAGACAAAGTAGCAAGAATAACGCCTGAATATCTTTGGTTTAGAAAGGGCGTTTGCTGGAACCATATTACTAGCGGGGAACTATTTGCCGCAAGAATATTAGACGATAATTCTTTATTTGAAACGGCGGCAAACGCCCTTTTTTTCGATGACGACGATTTGTTATTTTATGTAATTGGCTACTTGAATTCTAAAAGTAGCAAAATGGCAATAAACATTATAAACCCCACTTTAAATTCAAATGTCGGCGATATTACTTGCCAACCTTTAATTATTGACGAAACACAAAAACCACGTGTTCTCGAAATTGTCCAAGAAAACATCGCGCTATCGAAAGCGGATTGGGACAGTTTCGAAAC
>JAZRWW010000221.1:0-9448 GCA_045599865.1 Thermoguttaceae bacterium | reverse complement strand
ACTTTGTCGGCGCTTGCCAACGGCGTCAACGGACTGCCAAAAGACGCTAATACCGACGAACAAAGACTACTAATCGTTACGGCGGGCGCAAAATAGGAAACGCTTTCCTTTCCCAACGTCTTGCCAATGATAAGAATCGGCAGTTGAATCGACAAAGGATAAAAGATCGTGTTGATCAAATTGTCGACGCTAAAAGTAAACATTTTTTTAGCGATCGATCCAGACCAATATTTACGACTAGGAAGGATATTTAAACCTTCCAAACGCCAAGCGATCCACAAAACGGAAACGAGTTCGTAAATAAGACCGCAGATGGAAGAGTAGGCTAAAACTCTAAGCGTCGGAGCTAAAAACGCGTATCCCAACCAAAGCGACGCCAGTCGAATCAACGACGCTAAAACGCGCCGATAATTGGCGAGATCAAAACGATTATTCGCTTGAATTAACGCGTAATATGGAATGAGAACGAACGTTTGAAAGAAATGAAACGCTGTAACTAAAAAGAGAAACAAGACGTCGCTTTGCCATTCTTGCGGAATTGAATAGACGCTCAAAAAGCGCGGGTAACAAAGCAATATGCCGATCGTTCCGACGGCGCCTAATCCGCCCAATAACGCCAACGAAACGAAGAGTATTTGTTTTGCTTCAACGTCGTCTTTTTTGGCGTAGGCAAGTGAGAAAAAACGTAAAATAGTCGGAGGCAAACCGAAGCTAAGAAATTGGAAAATCGATAAAAACGCGACCATTAGCGCGGAGACTCCGTAGAGTTCCTTGCCAAGGTAGCGCATAGAAAGGGGAAGGGTAACGAATCCGACTAGACCCGTTACGAGCATCGCGACCCAGCCGCTGCCGACGTTTCTGGAAAACGTTTTTAGTGAAAACTTTGCTTCCGCCATCTTGCTATCGGACTCCCCTTTTAAGTATTTTTTTGAGGTTTTCCCGATTCTTTGGAGATAAGAAAAACCTCGCGATTCGCGATACGACGGAGCGAATTCCACGACGCGTTTTATTAAAAAACGTTCCTTCCAGCGTTTTTCTATATTTTCTCGCCAAAGCCCGATAACTTAACGTTTGAACGTCGCGTAAAAAGTCGCTTCGTAGAGGGTGGGGCTTAGACGAACTATAAAGACAAGGGTTTCCCGCTTTTGCCTCTTCTAGCGAACGTTCGACCCACTCCGCGTCTTGTCGACTTCGTTCGACAAGGCGCGCGCCTTTTTCGCTGTTGACGATATTGAGCGAAATTCCCCCGTCGATCGATCGATCAAAGGGAACGTTCGAGCCAATCCCCCAAAAGTCGCCTAACGTTACGTCGCCTACGCGCGGAAACTTGGCGAAGGCGCACTGCGCGCAAGAAGAACGAAGGCAAATATTTTTCATAAACATACGCCCGACGTAGCCGACGAGCGCGTCTTTTTCCCACTGAAAAACGAACGGTTCGTTAGGTCGTAAGTCTACTACTACTACTACTAAGTGAGACCATTTGCCTTGCTTGCCCCGCATATTGAGCGAGACGACTTTGCCTCCTAATTGGTCTTCAAGGAAACGCAACCATTTTTCATATAAGACGGGCGAAGGCGCTCCGTGACATATCAAATCGCAAGTATAAAGATTGTCGTAGTCGGTTCCCAAATATCCGTACAGCCCGCCGACTTGGCACGGAGTTCCTACGAACAAGACGGGGCGACCCGATTTAAGCTCCCTTTTGACGTCGCGATAAATCGCGCCGACTTCCGCTTGAACGTATTTTGAGGAACGAAAACGCGCCAACTCTTCCGACGTTTCCGCTTTTGCGAGAACGACTTTCATTGATTCGTCGTAAACTGCGCCGAAAACGACGCCTCCCTCCGAAAGTATCCGTTCCGCGTAAACGGAAAACATACCCCCGGAAGAAGATTCGAAACGAATTGCCGCGTTGTTGTTCCAACAAGCGTAAACTTTCGGCGCGTCGACGCGTTCCAATTTCGGCGGATTCAAAATTGGACAAGCTTTCTCGCACAACTTGCAACCGACGCACTTGCCCGCGTCGACGACCGGCGCTAAAAAACCTTCGGCGTCGCTCGACATTGCGATCGCGTCGCGCGGACAGGCGTTGCGACAGCTTGCGCAACCAGAACATAGTTCAGCGCTACAGAGGTTAGGCGTTTGCGTTTTCATCAAGAACCTTTTGAATCGCGGCGTTGAGCTTGTTGATCGAAAACTCGCGGCGTTCCTGTAGGATTTTGTCGACCGCGTCGTAATCGATTTGGAAACTTTCGGGCGTCAACGGCGTTTTGTCCTCCGGCGAAAAGAGGCGCGATTCTAAATGGAACGTCGAGAAGAGCGTCGTCATTCGCGAATTCATCGATTTTGTCGCGTCTTTATTGTCGCGCATCATTGTGAAGAACGGCTTATGATATAAAATTGAGAAGACGGAACCGTGGAATGAATCGGTAACGATATAACTCGCTTTTTTGAACATAGCGACAAACTCGCAAGGACCGGCGTCCAATACGGGCGTAACGCTAGGAAAACGCGTTTTTGTCGTCAAACGATCGTAAGCCGATTCGCACAAATAGACGATAGGGAGCTTCTCGCGTTTTTGAATTTGTTTCGCCTTGCGTATCGTTGATTTCTTGTTGCCTAGCGAATAACAAAGGATATAAGGTTTGGATAGAAATTTATGTTGTTTGGCGGCGTCGGCGATTTTGTCCCATTCGTCGGTCGTCAACAACATTGTCGGGTCGAGAACGACGTCGACGGGACGGTCTAATACGCGTTCCAATTCGCGGGCGCCTTCGTTTTCGCGAACCGAAAGCCAAGTGAAATCGGAAAGACACCGACTAAACGACGTTGCAAATTTATCTCTTATCTGTGAAATTCCTAGACTTGCCGCATAGGATATTTTTTTTCCTTTTGGCACGAAATCAAGCATATAATACTTACTATACGCTTCCACACGCATAAAATTGGGATTCCAAATTTGATCGCTTCCTGCTATGAAAACGTCAAATTGATTAAGTAATAATCTAACGTCGGAATACTTCGAAATTTTATCCGTATTGATTAGATACCCTCGAGTAAATTCTTTAAAAGAATTATCTTTAATTTTTTTTCTATCGATTATTTTGTTGACCAAAAGTTTGAAATAATTTATTAATTTGTTTAATATAAAAAGAAAACTTAATTTTGAAAGAAAACCATTGTATTCCGATTTATCCTGATTTCGAACGGAAGGGATATGATTAACAAATTTAACAACGTAACAATTCTGTTTTAAGAATGTCTGAAGAGCATACCTCTGCAAATAACAACCAAAATTTGTTCCAGAGACAAATGTAACAATTCCAATTTTTGCCGTGTTCATAATCAAAAACTATTATGCTATCAACGATGTTGAACGTTATGAGATTTAATTGTTGTAAGAATATTCTATATTGCACGGAATCGTACAATATTCCAATCTTTTTTCAACTCTCTCGTTCAGACTCTACGTTTGGTATAATATTCTTTCAAGCCGCTTGGAATCAAAAACGCTAGGAAAGGTTTGAATAAGTAAAAAAATCCTTTTGGCAATAAACCTAGTCTGTAAAAATATCGGCATCTAATTATGAACATATGAAAGAAACAGAGAAAATTATATTTCTTAAACGTTTCTCGATTACATCGATAATATAACAATTTATTAGGAAGTCTAAACCCTCTAAAACCGTTAATATACAAACGAGCTTGTAAATCATAATCTTCTGAACGAACCGTCTCTCTTGAAACACGATATCCCCCGACTGACTTTAGCGCTTTAGCCCTAAACATTATTGCGCAGTTGGGTACTGGAAGAGTACGTAAAAAATCGCTTGCTTGTATTGACTTTCCCGTCTCGTAACCAGATTCCCCCCAAATACCCATTTCGTCAGAAAAACGGTAAAATCCTGAACCAACATAATCGTACTCTTTATGTTGGCTCAAAAATTCTTGTTGAATTTCTAACCAATGGATATCGCAATAATCATCGTCGTCCACCTGCGCGATAAATTCGCCTTCAGACATATCGATACAACGATTCCGAGTACGCGCTACTTTGATGTTTTGTGAATTTTGTAAGATTATGATTCGACCGTCTCTTTCTTGCCATTCTTTTAATTTTTGCACTGTATTGTCGCTTGAACAATCGTCGCAACAAATTATTTGTATGTTACTGAAGGTTTGGTTGACTACAGAATCTAAACATTGATCAATAGTTTGTTCTGCGTTATGCGTCGGGATAATAACTGAAATCAACGGTTTTTTCATCGAACTACCTTAAACGACTAGAAGGGCTTTGTAAAAGGCTTTTCAGTCTTTTACCGCATATTATGTTTCAAGACAATGGAGGCGTTCAAAAGAAGACTTTACAGAAACGACGTCGAGCCTCTTTTTATAGCTTCAAAACGACGTTGCAACCGACTTTTGAACACTTCGCTTGATTCTTTCGTTGATCTCCTTTTAGAAACGTCTTGTTGAGGCGAAAGTATGGCGGCAATAATAACCAGAAACGTCCAGTACGGTAATCGACGCATCGCAAAACCAGAGAAACCGAACGCATACAAAGCCGTCAAAGGTAAGTAGTAGTATGGTTCTTGCTTGAATAATACAATTAACCTTACAGTCAACAATGCAAAAGCGAACGTTCCCATTAATCCCGTTGAAGAAAGTACTTCAAGATAAGTATTGTGGAATTCTGCCGCTCCCTGTCCATTTTCGTCGGCGGAATGTACTCCTGGTCCCAAACCAACCAAAATACTGATAGGACATCTAGTATAACAATTGCCAATCTTAGAAAATAACTCTAAACGTCCCTCGCCGTTTGGATCGCTTTTAACCCAATCCATAAACGAACCGTATAGCCAAGTCGAGCAGGCTAACGTTAGACCTATTACAATTGCATACGAAGCCGCCAATATTTGCGCTTTATTTCCATAAAACGCCCTCGTTCTGAGTAATTGAACATTAGCCAAAACTAAAATAGAACACCCAGTCGCCAAAAAACCCGTCGATGATTGAGTCGCTACTAATTGTATCCAAGCCAAAATAACGCAAGCTATGTTTAAAGGAATATTTTTTTTGTGGATGATAAATCTAACGCAAACGAACATTGCGACGCATATTCCAACAGCAAACTGGTGCGGATTATGCGCGCAACCCGCGTATCTAACTCCCCCGTACCAAATAGGCGCTCCTAAAAAGGAACTACTAACGCAAAAACTGTATAGGTATATGAAAAAGAACCAGAGTGAAAATCCCGCTCCGCAAACTTGCAATAAATTCTCAAGGTACTCCTTACTTTTAGTTTTTAAACCGTTAAACATTAGCGACGCCACGGTTCCGAGGTATATCCAAGTAAAACCGCCGTATACGGCAACCTCTTCTGGAACAAACACCGTTGCTAACGCCTGTCCAACGAACATTACGCTAATAAAAACGGCAAAAAAACGACTAAACATCGTGTCGTCAAAAAGAGTTTTAATATATTTTAACGACCATAACAGACACAAAACTTCTCCAGGACCGACTTTGCCGAATCTAAAATTCGTCATTGGAGCTAGTATGACACCAATCACAAGTATCCAATCATATCTCGTTATCCTTATTTTTTCATCTGCATCGACTTGTCTGTATTCGCTAACGTCTTTTCTTTGACGAAACGGTTTTTCATACTGTGGTTTAACGCTTCTATTAGGCGGTTGAAAAGGCGGACGAAAAGCCGACAGACCCTTATCGATCTCAAAAGACGAACGGACGGGAAAATCCTTTTTTTTCCGAACTGGACGCCTCGCTAAAAAACGTCCGAAATACCTATTACGATCCGTCATATCTAACAACCAAATATAAATCTATGCCCAACATAAAAAGTATTCATTGAAAGCCATAAATATGTAAAGCGTTAGAATATCATTATCTCTAATTTGTGTTATAACGACGTAAATTAAAATATTTACCTAACGTAACGTCAAATTCATCAGGATTAAACTGCGCATATCCGCTGTATGGATAAAAAGTCAATTCTCCAAAATATATTCTCCCTTCAATATTGTAAAGGTCGACGCGAACGTGTGGAAAATCCTCTGATAGACGTTTAGCAACTTCCAACATTTTTTCAAAATTTTCAGGTTTTTCTAAGAACTTTCCCTCTTCTGTCCCAGGATACTCGCTGAAAACGTGCAGATCGTTCCATTTTGCGTCGTAAAAATATCTGCGATGATTTGTATACCTTCCTACGTCGATCGCGATCGCTTTTGGTTCGCCGTCAAAACAATAGAACTTATAATCGTTTACGCCTGCTTGTGGATTTTGCGGATTAAGTAGCAATTCCTCGACGACGATACGTTTTTTCAGACCGTAGTACGCCCACTCGCGCCCCCCAGTTTGGGACTTATGAACGCCTTGCGTATGAAAACGTCGTTTGAGTTCTTCTATATCCAGTTCATTCTTTTTAGTACAAAGAACTACGTCAAGACCTCCGCCTCCGCAAGTTAACTTTATAACAAAACTTTTAGGAAGGTTTGTAAAATCTACTTCTTCTATGGAATTGTAAACCCCGTATAACTTTACCAACGTATCCGACAATCCTTTGCTTTCAACGTATTGTCGTACAAGAAATTTGTCGACGCATTCGTGCATAATCGGATTTCGGTAGTATAGCTTATACCACTGGATTTTTTCTCCATATCGCGTCGGATTCTTTAAATTTAAACGTCTGTCAAATTTCAGACGATATTGAATCGACAACATTAGAGAATCTGGGACAAAACTTAGAAAATCTAACAATTTACGACGAATGTTTCTTGATTTAATAATCTTTTTGTAATCCATACCACCCCGCCTTACAAAACCAAAAGACAACTTACGTCAAAAGCGCCAAAAAATGTTTAAAGGCAATCTACTCGACTTCGTTTTTGTAACTGGAAACTATTGTTTCTCTTTTACTTGGAAAAACCCCCTTAATAACGGAACCAGCGCCAACGACGCAATTATCGCCGAGCGTTGTTCCGCGTAAAATTACCGTATTGGCGCCGATCCAACAATTTTTTCCAATCGTAATGGGAGACGTTTTAAAGACGTTCTGAGATAATCCAATTCTAAAATCGTGGTCGTGGTCATAGAGAAGGACGTTCTGACCAAAGGTCGTTCCACTACCAATTTCAATTTTATCAAAACAAACGACGTAACAATTGTTATTTATGCTTACCCCATCGCCAATAACAAGAGAACCGTTTCTTTTTGAGACAATCTTAGAACCGCTATGTACTCGAACCAGTTTGCCGAGCCTACAACGTCCGCCAACAACTCTTAACGCAACGCCTGGAGAAAAACGTTCTATGAGAGAACAATGAAAAGCTCGAGGATGTATTATTTTGGTTGTTCCCATAAGAAATAAGGAATAAATAACGCTTATAATATTGCGAAGGAGACGATTCATCGTTTAGCCTTGGCATTGGTAATAGAGTTGGAAGAACTGTTTGGGGGTTAAATTATGGAAATTTAATATTTAATTAAAGTTTGCGACGAACTTTCGTAATCTCATCCAGATATTTTTGAACGACGATTTCACGATCAAACTTTTCTTCAACTCGTTTTCTAGCGTTCAAACCTAACGACTTTTTTTCATCGTAGGGAAGGGCGATAAATCGTTCAACCGCTTCGATCAAATCTTTAGTGTCTCGCTGTTTGACCATATATCCATTATAACCGTCGACTATAACCTCTCGACAACCAGGTCTGTCCGTTGTAATAATTGGTCTAGCGCTAGCGCAAGCCTCAAGAAGAACGTTAGACATACCCTCTGGATAATAAGTCGGATGAACCACGCAGTGCATAGCTTGGTAAACGGAAGGCATATTTTCGGCAACGCCGTGATAAATTATCACGCTCTCATTATGTAATTGTTCAACAAGTTTTTGATAACTTTGTTCAAAATAACCGTAAATATGAAACTTTGTCTGCGGATACTTTTGTCGTAAGAATCGAGCCGCATCAAAATACTGATCGACTCCTTTTTCCTTCATAATCCTTCCGACAAAAACAAAATTAATTTCATTACCGTTTGGATATTCCGAAGGTGAAAAGCGTTGTAAATTGACGCCTGAACCCGGTAACAAATCGTAATTGTCTCGAACAACTTTATGACTCAGCATAAAATCGAGATTATCCCGATTCTGAAAGAATACTTTTTTTGCCTTTCGCAACCCTTTTTTATATAGGAACAAACATATTTTTTGCAAAAGGCTTTTTCTTTCGAGCGCCGTTCCGAGCCCGGTAACGTTTGCAATATATGGAACACCTAGCGAGGCGCACGCCAAGCCGCCGTATACGTTAGGCTTAATCGTATAGGTCAAAACCACGTCCGGCTTTAACTGTTTAATCAAATTCTTATAAAACCGTAATAGTTTTAAGTCCTGAAAAGGATTGATTCCTCGCCTGTTCACATTAGAACCAATAAATTTGACGCCTAACTGTTCAATTTTATCTCGTTTTCTATTGTCTTCAGCGGTTACGAAAACAGTAGCGTCCTGACGCAATCTTTCTAATAATTCCGCTCTAAAATTGTATAGACCAGATGAAACGTTTGAAATAACTAAAATATTCAAGTACTGTTCTCCAGCTGTAAAATATGGCGGTAATCGGTTTATAATTTTGAACAAAGTTAAAAGACATAACCGAATTGAACCAATACAGAAATCTCAAACGTTGTGTCCAACGACCACAAGTCTATCGCATTTTGCAAAAGGCTCTTTTACCGTCGGTTGAAACCACCGCGACCAAGGCGTATCGCCTTTTGCCCAACTTAGTATCGCAAGGGGCACATTCGCGCCCGCCTCGTGAGAAAAGGGATACCCGCCGCCAAATCTCGGGTTCATTTCTAAAACGTAATAATTTCCGTCTCGTTCTAACACGACATAACGCCTCTACGGAATCATTGAAAACAACTCAATACGCTCAACGTTATATCTCTAACAATAACAACGCCATTAGCCCTTATTAACGTTAATATTCCACTAGTTCGGAACAAACAATCTTGTCAACGTCAAATCGAACGCTAGCCCAAGCCAATCCGACGCCAAAACCTGCGGCGATACAACGATTTTCTTTTTTTCGAAGGGACTGCGCGCAACGAGCGACCATCGTCAAAGGAATCGACGCGTTTGTAACGTTCCCGAAATCGTTCAACGCATAGGGCGTTTTCTCCGCAGGAAATTTCAGGCTCTTGCGAATCTTCTCGTCGATAAATTTATTCGCTTGGTGCAACAAAAGCCAGTCGATTTGGTCGAGGTCGATACTATACGTCCTAATCAATTCGCGCAACGACTCCGGCGGTCTTCTAATCGCAAACGCAAAAACGTCCATGCCGTTGACGACCATATCGACCCCGCGTCGCACAATACCGGGCTCTATTTCCTGTTCTTGCAACGATTCGACGGTCGTAGGAAAACGCGTT
>JAZRWW010000220.1:0-4155 GCA_045599865.1 Thermoguttaceae bacterium | reverse complement strand
TCGACGAGTCGACTTCTTGACCCTGCGGGTTTCTAAGGTATCCTATAGGATTAGGCGCGCGGTCTAAACGTTCGCGCGTCAAGCCCGAAGGAACGCGCATATTATAACAAAAAAAGCGTTCCGACCAAAGGGCGCCGCTATTTTTTTGACGATTCGTCCCAAAAACGTCAAAGTAATCGTCCATTCCGTCGCCGAAATTGAGAGGTGTTTCGTGTCCGAATCTTCCCTAGACGTCCCTTCTCGCTTCGTTTATCTAACTTGTCAGCGAGGCGCGGAACCGGCTTTAAAAAAAGAAATCGCAAAACGGCGACCGAACTGGAAATTCTCCTATTCTCGACCGGGTTTCCTCACGTACAAGACGCCGGAATTAGAGTCGCTTGAAAAGAGACTGAATCTTGACGTCCCGAATTTGCGAACGATCTTCGCGCGTTGTTGTCTTCATTCGCTGGGGAACGTCTCGACGAAAAACTGCGCGGAAAAAGACGGCGCGCTTGACTTGAACGAAGCGATCCAACGCGTCTGGGAAGCGGCGGAAACGGAATTTGGCGCCGATTCGCGAGACGCGTTCGACGCAAAGCGTAAGGGGCGCCCCGCTAAAATGATCGCGCGAGTCCACGTCTTCGAAAGAGACAAATTCGATCTTGGAACGCGCGGTTTCGAGCCCGGCTTGACGCAAGACGCGTTCGATCTTCACAAACGCGTCTACGAAGGCGCGCCCGACGCGTTTCGCGCAAATTTCGGCGCGAATGCCGACAGACTCGACGCGCCGGGCGCGCCGGGCGAAATATGCCTCGACGTCGTTATCGTCTCCCCGACGGAGTTTCGCATAGGATTCCACCAAGTATCCGACGTTCATTCGCGCTACCCCGGCGGTCTGTTCCCATTGGCGCTACCGATCGACGCGGCGTCCCGCGCCTTTTTGAAATTCGAAGAGGGCTTGCGTTGGGCGGACTTCCCGATCGGCGTCGGCTCGAGATGCGTCGACGTCGGAGCCGCGCCCGGAGGGGGCTCGCAAGCGATGTTGGCGCGAGGCGCGGAAGTCTTGGGCGTCGATCCGGCGGAAATCGATCCAAGAGTCCTAGACAATCCGAACTTTACGCATTTGCGCGGCAAAATAAGCCAACTCAAGCGCAAATTGTTCCGTAAATCGCGCTGGTTTATGACCGATATGAACGTCGCGCCAAGATACACGCTCGACGCGCTCGAAGAAATCGTCGGACGAGACGACATACAAGCGCGCGGGCTGATCTTTACGCTCAAGCTCTTCGACTGGAAACTTGCCGACGAAATTCCAAGTTATCTAGCGCGCGTCAAAAGTTGGGGCTTCAATCATATCAAAGCGCGCCAGCTCCAATTCAATCGACAGGAAATTATGGTCGCCGCCCTTAAAAAACCGTTTATTCGCTAAAGCGCCGTCTCCTTAAAGACGAAAGAATTGCTTGAAACGGATTCATACGTTCCCCGCTTTTAAAGAGACGGGAAAATTTCGGAAAACGGCAAGATGGACAATAAAGCGTTAAAACGATTAGAAGACGACCTGTGGGAATCCGCCGATCTTTTAAGAGCCGGATCAAAGCTGACTTCGAATCAATACTGCATGCCGGTTCTCGGACTGCTTTTCCTCCGTTACGCGTTCAGTCGATTTAAGGCGGTCGAAGCGGAAATATTAAAAAATCGACCGATGCGCAGGGGCGTTCGTCTGCCCGTCGAAGCCAGCGATTTTAGCGAAAAGGCGGCGCTCTTTCTGCCAAAAGAAGCGCAGTACGAATTTCTCGTCAATTTGCCCGAAAACGTCGCGGACGCCGGAGTCGTCGGAGACGACGGCAAGTCGATAAAAAGCCTAGGCGAAGCCGTAAACAACGCTATGGCGCTCGTCGAAGCGCAAAGCGAACAGCTCGTCGGCGTTTTGCCCCGCGAGTATACGAATTTTTCCGACGAGCTATTGGGCGAACTGCTGCGTATTTTCAACAACAAGGCGATCGACGACGTTGGAGGCGACGTCGTCGGGCGTATTTACGAATATTTCCTCAATAAATTCGCAAAAAACATCGCGTCCGACGACGGCGTTTTCTTTACGCCAAAATCGCTTGTGAAAATGATCGTCAACGTACTCGAGCCGACAAGCGGCGTTCTCTTAGACTGCGCGTGCGGCTCGGGCGGAATGTTCGTACAGACTGGAGATTTTGTCAACTCCGCCGGAATGATCGCCAATAATTCAATGACTTTTTACGGTCAGGAAAAAGTCGAATACAACGCGCAACTTTGCTTGATGAATTTGGCGGTTCACGGTCTAACCGGCGTCGTTAAGTCGGGCGACGAAGGCAACACGTTCTACAACGACGCCCACCGACTCGACGGAAAATGCGACTATATTATGGCAAATCCGCCCTTCAACGTCGACAAAGTTAAAGCGGAATCGACGCAAGCCGCAGGAAGACTGCCTTTCGGTCTGCCCGCCGTCAATAAAAACAAAGAAATTGGCAACGCAAATTATCTTTGGATTTCCTATTTTTACAGCTACTTGAACGAAAAAGGTCGCGCGGGCTTCGTTATGGCGTCATCCGCGACCGACAGTCAAGGACGCGACAAGGAAATTCGGCAAAAACTTGTCGAAACGGGGGACGTCGACGTTGTCGTCGGAGTCGGAAACAACTTTTTTTATACGAAGAGCCTCCCGTGTTCCCTGTGGTTCTTCGACAAAGGAAAGAAGGAAGAACTCAAAGACAAGGTTCTCTTTATCGACGCCCGGAATTATTATACCGTCGTAGATCGAACGTTAAACGAATGGTCCGACTGGCAACTCAAAAATTTGAACGCCGTCGTCTGGTTGTATCGCGGAGAAACGGAAAAATACAAAGCGCTCTTAAAGGAATATCGAGAGTCGATCATTGAAGCCGTCGCCGATCCGGCGCAAGACGGCGACGCGTTCGAAGGATTTGGCGCCCCGGAGGAATATCGGAACTCGACCTTTGCGGAAATCGTCGCGAAATTGAGCCGCGCCCAAAAAGAATTTCGAAACAAAGCGCGACAAGAAATCGAACGCGCCCCAAAAAAGGACAAAAAGCGCGTTCAAACGAAATTCGACGCCGACGTCGCGCGAGTCGACGACGTTTTAACTCTCGCCAAGGAAGCCGAACGTCTTTACGAATATTTCGGAGAGGGAGACTATCGAGACGTCCTTGGATTTTGTAAGATCGCCGACCGCGCGGAAATTGAAGAAAAAGGATTTTCGCTCACGCCCGGAGCTTACGTAGGAGTCGCGCCCATCGAAGACGACGGCGTGGATTTTAAAGAGCGAATGGCGGAGATTCATCGAGAATTGCTCGCGTTGCAAGCGGAAAGTAACGATTTAATGGAGACGATATCGAGGAATTTTAAGGAGATGGGACAATGAGAGACATCCCTAATCTTTTTTACCACCAGTCGACAAGAATTTAAAGGGATACAGCTGTCGTAGTGAAAAACTCAGAAATAACGATACAATTCAAAAGAGGACATCAGACAACATCAACTTTACACGTAAATTTTGATTTCTATAAAGATATAGATTATGAAATACGAAATTAAACAGAAGTCAACTCTCAATGAAATTTGTGAACTCATCGTTGATTGTCCCCATTCAACCGCAAAAGATGAAGGTATAGGTTATCCTCTTGTACGAACACCAAATGTTGGTAAAGGACGATTGATCTTGAAAGATGTTCATCGAGTTTCTGAACAGGTATATAAAAAAAGAAATGAGAGAGCTACTCCTCGGGATAATGATTTGATTTTTGCACGTGAAGCTCCAGCAGGAAACGTTGCCATCATTAAAAATGGAGAAAAGGTATGTTTGGGTCAAAGAACAGTCTTACTGCGCCCTAATATTGACATAGTTAATCCAGACTTTTTGACATATTATCTTTTAACGCCTCAACAACAATATGCTCTTTTGAGTTCTGCTAATGGTGTTACTGTTGCGCATGTGAATATTCCCGTTATCAAGTTTCTTCCCGTAAACTTACCGTCAAGAGATGTACAAAACCGAATTGCTAGCGTTCTTTCAGCCTACGACGACCTAATCGAAAACAATCAAAAGCAAATTAAGCTCCTTGAAGAGTCGGCGCAGAGGTTGTATAAAGAATGGTTTGTCGATTTGCGTTTTCCGGGATATGA
>JAZRWW010000219.1:0-56359 GCA_045599865.1 Thermoguttaceae bacterium | reverse complement strand
CGGAATTTCACTCGCGTAGATCGTTTGATAATCGAAGTTCGGCACGGTTCCTTCCAGACCGGGAAGCGTCCAGAGAATATCGCTCAAACGCGCGGGCTGTTCTTTCGGGCGCGCGTCTTGCGAGAAAACGACGACGTAGGGCGTCGGCAGAAGTCCGTTTTCGTCCTCGTAGGATTCGGGATCGGCGTTCATTCGATCGAGCAACGCGCTCACGTAGCCGAGCAGTTGAATCGCGACGCGCTTTTCGTCTTTTGTCTTGTGTTCGGCGGCGATCACAAAGACGGCGCGACGGCGCGCTTTGCCGGGGCGGTCTTTCATATCGACGACAAAGTACATATCGCCGACCTTCTTCACTCCGTTGGCGTCGACGTCGTGAGTATGAATCGTGCGCAACGTCGACAAATCGATTTGTTCAAGCACGTTTTCGGGTAAAAACGTTTGAAACCACGTTTGCGCGTTGGACTTATTTGCAACGAAATCGGCAAAAAAACCGTCGTTCGTCATTTTGTCGCGCAAAGAAGCGTCTTCTTGCGCGCTGGCGTGTGGGGCGTCGCTCTCTTGCATCGTCTGCCTCGCGTTGAAAAATGAAACGAATTTCCCTAAGTATACCACAAACGACGGCGAGTTTCCAGTCCCTTCGGAAAAAAACGTTCGTTTGTCGGAAATTCTTTTTGAGACGCTTGGGAGATCGGCTGGTTTTCGGAACGCGCGGTAAGCCGCCGCATTTAACGCGGCGGTTGGTATTACCCAAAAACCGACGACTTCAGAACAAAGTAGCCGAATGTTACAATCCAAATTCGCGCTTTTCCTTCGGCGTTTTAATCTGAAAGTACAAATATTAGGACGGTCGCCTTGTTCCAACCTAACCGCCGAATTTCATTCGGCGGCTTACCGTGAACGCTTACTATCTTTCGGAAATTATAACGGCGTAGCGCATATTTTCCATAGTAGCGATAAAAAAACGCGCCGATCGTCGTTCGTATCAACGAACGACGAAGGCGCGTCGACTCGCATAAACGTTCTATTATTCGTTCGTCTCGACGTAATCCAAAATCTTCAAATTACGAATCTTCCCAACGAACTGATAAGAAGGCTCCTGTTGCGCGGAATATTGCCCGACAAACAAATCGCCGCGCCAAGGTTTCGCGACGGCGTTGCAAGCGACTTCGCCGACGACTTGTCCGTCTTGAAAGACGCGCAGTTTTTCCCCGTCGTATTTCGCGACGACGCGTAGCCAACTTCCGACGGGCGCTTCCGTTTTTCCGTCGCAGTCGACGCCCGCAAAATGGAACCGCCATTTATTTTGGAACCGTTGGAGGAACCACCCTGAATTGTTCCATTTTCCGGCGCCGACGACGACCGGCATAACGCCCGGCGCGTCGAAATAAACTTCTAATTCCAACGTAAACCGACGTTTAGGGCAGTATTCGTCCCTGTGCGGAAAGACTAAAAAAGCGCCGTCGGTCGTCTTTAACGCGCCGTCTTTGATCGTCGCGTTTCCGCGCGTTTCGGGCGTCGCGACTTGTTCGCTCAAATCGGAACGCGCGTCGAAGGACGTTTCGAAAGGCGCGTCAAGCAAAACGAGTTTCGGCGCGACTTTGGCGCTCGCGGCGACTTGCGTCGGTTCCGATTCGACGTCGCGCCTTGTCGTCGCCGCGACGAAATAGCGATATTCGACGCCCGGCGTCGCGGTTTCGTCGTTAAACGCGCGTTCGAAAATCGGACTTGGCGTCAATTTCGTCTTTTCCGCTTCGTTCGGCGCTTGGCGATAGACGTTGAATCGTACCGTTTCGAGCGGCGCGTTCCACTTCAGACTTACGCGCTCGATTTCCGACGTCGCTTTCAAATCGCGGGGCGCGTTCGGCGCCGAAAGCGTCGGAACCTCCGCCGATTTTCGAAGGGGCGTCCCGCGCAAAATCGGGAATTTGTCCGATTCGACGCTCTCTTTGCTCAAACGATACGAACCGCAAGTCGTCGTCGGATCGGAAACGGGAACAAGCGCGTAATAGTTTTTGCCGACGAGCGCGGTCTTATCGTCAAATTCAAATCGCGTCGTTTTTGTCAGAAGCGTTCCTTCTTCCGGCGCAAAGTCGGGCGTTTCGCCGCGCCAAAGTTCGAAAACCAGCCCGATAGTTCGAGCGGAACGTTCCCAACGCAATTTGACGACGCTCTCGGCGTCGACGTCCGCGTCAAATTTAATCGGTCGCGTCGGAAGCGGCTGCGGCAAAATTTGCCTTGAAGCGCCTTCGACGATTCCTCCGGGCGCGTCGCAAGCGTTCGGCATATCGATTCGCGGATTCGCCAACGCGCGCGCTCGAGCCCGTTCGATAATCGCCGTCATTTGGGAATAGACGGGATCGTCGGTCGATTTAAACGTCGCGATCGGCTCGCCCGATTCGTCCCATTCGCGCCATTCTTGCGTGGGGAACATTCGCAGTTCTTTGACGGCGTGTTCGTATTGTCCGCCCGACATTACGCCGAGACGAAGGAATTTCTGGTCGAATTTCCGCGCGCGACAAAGCGCCAGCCCTGTCGACGCGTTCTTTTCCCCTTCCGATTTCGCGAGGGGCGCGCGCAAAATTCGGCTCGCTTCGGGACGTTCCAAATTAATCCAGTCGTTTTCAAATCGACGAACGCGTCCCGACTCGTCGGCGTGGCACGACGCGCACCCGTTTTCCGGCGCTTCCATTACCGCGATCAATTCGCGCTTGGCGTCTTCCCAAGGCGCGAGAAGCGGCCCCGACGCCGTATAATCCCAAGAGCCGAAATAGAGCCCGTTAGAATCGATCCACGTAAAGACAAGCTCGCGTTCCTCTTTCGTCAACAATTCGCGATGAATCGGATCTTCGAGCAATAATTTGGCAAGAGGCGCCGCGCCCGAGCCGTGTTCGTAAGGCGCGAAGAATTTGCAAGAATAATGCGCCGTTCCGTTCATACAGCAGACGCCCGCGATTAGGTCGATTTGGTACTGGTTCCGACGTCGACTCGTCAAATTCTCGTAACTAACGTTAAACGCGCGCGTCCAACCGCCTGAAAGATCGAGTCCGGCGGCAATTTCGCGTCCGCCGTGGCATTCGACGCACTTGGCGTTCCAAATCGGCTGAATTTGCGACGGATAATCGAGATACCCGCCGCCCCAAGACTCGTCGGCTAATCTTTCCGCCGCGTCCTTCGGATAACGAACCGCGCCCGCGTCCGTCAGCTCGGGCGGTCCGTATTCGTGGCAACCGACGCAACTGCGCGTCGCCCCTTGAGCCGCTTGAACAAACGTGCGCATACTTCGCACAAGTCGATAATTTTCGTCGAGCAGTTGGAAATAGACGGCGCGTCCCGACGGAACTTCAAAGTAAACGGAACCGTCTTCTTTGACGGGAACGATCCCCAAGTAATTCTTCGGGCTCCACGAGAGCGCGGCGGAAATTGAAAACGTTTGATTCAGACCGTTTGAACCGGGCGAAGGCGAAACGCGCGACGTTTCTTCAACGACGCGCAACCATTTGACCGCGCCCCGCTCGACGCCTTCAAGTCCCTTATAAACGTCGTTGACAAAAAATCGCCCGACGTTTTGCGAACGGTCGACCGAATCGGGCGCGACGCGCGGCTTTGTTCGGGGAACGAGCGGGATCGGATAATGCAAATCGATCGAATCGTCGCGCAAAATTTCGACGCGTCGACCGTTTCGATCGATCATCAAGAGCGAATTATAGGAACCTTTCGGCTGAGGCAAGACGGCGCCGATACGCTGGGGCGCGTTCGGATTAGTCGGTTCCTCGCAAGGGAGACGATCGGCGATCATACCCGAATATAAAACGACGTTTTCGTTCAAAGGCCAAGGATCGCAAGACTGACCGCGATCAAAGGTCGAGACGTCGGGATATTCAAAATTAAAAATTGCGTTAGGATCGTCCTTGTCGCCGGAGACGTCGACGCAAGCGATCGCGCCGCGCGGAGGTCCGTTGTGACCGGCAAAGACGCCGACGAGCAAATCGGGGCGACCCGGTACGGGACGAGGCTGAAGAATCGCCTCGGGAAAGACCATATTGTTGGCAAAAAGAGCCGTTTCGTTCGTGCCGTCCGGGTAGACCGTCCATAGGCTTTGAATCGTGAGCGCGTTTTTATCTATATATTCCCAACGTCCGAAAACGATTCGACCGTCTTCAAGAGTCGTCGGGTTAAATTCTGTGACGTTGTTGACAGACAACGGATGCAAATCGGAGCCGTCGGCGTTCATTACGAAAACGAGCGCGACGCCGTTGTTCGCGCAAGGAACCAAGCCCGAATAGCGCGTCGACGTGAAGACGATTCGACCGTCGGGCAAATAGTCCGGCTGATAATCGTGCCAACCGGCGCCGCTTCCGCAATAAGAATTCGGCTCGAAATCAAAATTAGTAACTTGACGCAAGCCTCTTCCGTCGACGCCAATTTCGTAAATATTCGTGTTCCCGTTTGGCGCCCCTTTGAAACAAAAGAGCAACTTCGTCGCGTCGTAGGAAAGCGCGGGCCAAGAGTAGACGCCTTCTCCGAGCGTTTCGGGCGTCGTCGGATCGATAATCGGGCGTGCTCGCCTCTTTTCCGGCGGATCGGAAGGATTTTCCAAAACGTAAATTCCGCCGCCGGGTCGATACTGGTAGTACGTGTCGTAAATGTGCAACCCTTGATAATTGTGTTGCTTGGCAAAAATAATCGGAAAATCAAGCGCGTCAAGCGACGCCTCTTCGACCTCCGACTGCGCCGACGCGAAGGACGCGACAAACAACGGCGCCAAACACGCGAACAACGCGCATAGAAATAATAGTGTTCGTTTCATTGAGAAATTTTCCGTAAAAAAACTTAAAAACGACGCGCCAAAATCAAACGACTTCGACGCGTTTATCGACGTTTAATTATTCCTGCGGTCCCGCGCCCAATTCGGCGCGATTCAATAAAGTAAAGTCGTCTTTGTCGAAATCGCGGAATTTCGGCTCGAGCCAGCGCGAATGCTTGTCGTGCTTAGTCGTCGCGCGGAATTCATCGAACGACAAAGGCGCTTTGCCCTGCGACGCGCCGAAGCAGAAAAACTTGTCGCCCGAGTAAAGAGGACGCTCGGGCGTTTCCGGGTAGACCCAATAAACGTTGTCGTCGATCAAATATTCGTCGACGCGATTATGCCAGCATTTTACAAAGAATTGCGCCGTGTCGCAAAAGACGTTTTGGCGAATCGTAATATCGACTTTTTTCGCGTCAAGATTATAACCAAGAATAGCCGTCGCGGTTTTGTCCGGGCGTTGAACGTGGCTCCAGTCCCGCCCGCAAGAGACGCAAAGATTGCGTTCGAAGACAAGACCTTCGACGACCGTTTCTTTGTTGGTGAACCAAATTTCAAACGCCTGTTCGCAACGAAACATCACGTTGTCGCGCATAATAAGATTCTTAGAAACGTCGACCTCGGGACCTTGAGTCGTAATCGCGACGTCGTAAACGCGCGAAAAACGACAGCGTTCGACGACGCAATCGACGGAACCGTCCCAAAATTCGACGCCGTTGCCAAATCGAACGCGGCGCCCTTCGCCCCCTTCGCTAGCCAAATCCCCGCCGCCGATCCAGTCGAAATCGCAATCGCGAATAACGACGCGCGACGACTTGGGCGAAGAAATCCCGTGCGCCGCCGTATGCGTGAACGCGATATTCTCGATCACGACGTCGGAAGCCGCGCAAAGACAGCAATGCTCGCGCAAAACAGCTTCGACAGACTCAAAAGTCGCGCCGGGGTTCGTCTCCGAATAAACATAGAGTCGACGCGATTTAAGGTCGCTCCAGAAATCGCCGGGCGCCTTCAAATCGTCGAAAGTCCAGCGTTTGAAACCCGCGTATTCGCGCTTGTCGTAAGTCGGAACAAACGTCTTCGTCGCGGGCTCGACTACGGCGATCGCCTCGTCGGCATATTTTTTCGTAAAAACGACGTTTCCGACGTCGCGCGGCAAAACAACGCCGGTCGACTCGACGTCGCACGCCTCGAGAGGAATGAAGTCGAACGTCGCGCCGTCGGGCAGAATCGAACCTAAAAAGAACGTCAAACGCGCGTCGTCGGCGTCGACTTTCGTATTGAAAACGATCTGAAATTCGCGCCATTCGCCGTCGATTTGGCAATTCGCCTCGATCGTGTCGGCGTAACTCGTCCAAGGCTTGTTCGTCATAAAGACGCGCGCGGAACCCGAATCGATTACGAACGGCTTGCTCGAACGCGCGCGGAATCTAAACGCGACGTTACGATTCGCGCGAACGGGGAAAGAATTGACGGTAAACTGCAAATAAGTTCCTTTTTCGTCTGATTCTTCGCAATGAAGAGAATACGCCGGCCTGCCGAACACTTTCCTTTCAAGTTTGGCGCGCGCGTTCTCTTCACAATAAACGTGCCAATCCCCTTGCGCAAATCGCAACGTCTCCGCGCTCGACGACGCTTCTTGCCAAGCGGGCGCCTCCGTCGCCCAAATAGAAGAATCGCCGACCCGTTCCCAAAGATTAGGATCGTTCAAATCGACGCTCTGCATTATGCGCGGCTTCGCGCCTTCCCCGTAAGAAGAATAGACGACAGGGCGTCCTTCCGCCCCGGATCGCGCCTGCAACTTCCCGCGCCAAACGCGCCCGCGACGAAAACGAACGACGTCCCCAGGCGCCAATTTCGCGTCGTTCACCCGTTGAAGAGACTTCCAAGCGCTCTCGGGCGAGGTTCCGGAGGCGGAGTCCGCGCCCGAAAAAGAATCGACAAAATATTCCGCGCTATAACCGCGTCCCGCGGAAAAAACTATCCCTGCGGCGAATAACGCGTAAAAGGCGACTATGCTTCGTTTCAATTTTTGCTCCTTTATTATGGCGTCGCGTGTTGGAAAACTACCGCTCGACAGATATTGTAACAGGGTGAAAACGAGGCGTCAACAAAAAAAGATTAAGGTTTTACGCGACTTTATTTGACAAGTTTGTCGTCTTAGGTTACACTAGGACGACATAGTCGCTTGTGAAACGCAACTTATCGACGTCAAACGAATCGATTACGTTAGGCGTCGTTTATACTCGCGCGATTCGGTTTGATTTCGGCAACGACGACTATTTAGGGAGTTTTTCAACCCATCAAGGAGGCGTTTATGTCGACCGTTTCGGAAAAGATTTACAACGAGGCACAATCGGTTAAAAGCATATGCGCCGTTTTGGAGAGCGAAGGATATTCCGCCCCAAGAAGGTATACTTCGGAAAAGCAACGTTCGTTAGAATCCGCATTTTTGGACGAAATATATGAATTTTTAACATATATAGCGGTAGCCGACGGCAAATTGGACTCGGAAGCGGTCAAAACGATCAACGAAATCCTCGGTAGTAATAAAAGTAGTTCCGAAATAATGGAATTTGCTAGCGAACATTATCTACTAGAAGACGCGATGCGGGCGTGTGGTCGATATTCATTTTCTTTAGCGTCACAGCTAGACAACTTAGCGGGGCACTTCCCCAAGACGTTCCTGTGCGAGCGTCTTTACCGCGTATATTTTTCCCTTGGCAATTTGATTATTTCGCCTGGAGACAAATTAAAACAAGCCTCTGCCATTCGACTTTTAACAGCGTTACACGAGACGGAAGCATACATCTACATCAACTTGCTTCGATCTCTTACTCTTCGCGAAAAAATACACGACCTATACGTTAGTTTTGCAGACGATATTGCCCCTAGGGCAGGCGTAACCGTCGATCTAACAAATGGATATATTATTGTTCCCGACGAAGTCGACGTTGAAAAAACTTCTGAAAAAAATTTTGAATGCGACGAATCGAAGAAAAAGCCAACCCTTGAGGAATTGTTCCAAGAATTAAACAAATTGGTCGGTCTTAATTCAGTCAAAAACGACGTCAAAACGTTAATTAACTTCACAAAGATTCAAAAAATGAAGAAAGAACGCGGTCTCAAAACTATTCCGCTTTCTCTCCATCTCGTATTTTCCGGCAATCCTGGAACGGGCAAAACGACTGTCGCGCGACTTTTAGCGGAGTTATATCGAGAAATCGGCGTTCTTTCCAAGGGGCAACTAATCGAAGTAGACCGTTCGGGTCTGGTCGGCGGTTACGTCGGACAAACGGCGTTAAAGGTTCAAGGAGTCGTCGAAAAAGCCTTGGGCGGAATCCTCTTTATTGACGAAGCCTACGCGCTTAGCGGCAAAGGCGAAGGCGATTACGGACAAGAAGCGATCGACACGCTCCTAAAAGCGATGGAGGATCATCGCGACGACTTTGTCGTTATTGTCGCAGGGTATCCGCAACTTATGGAACAATTTTTAGAGTCGAATCCCGGTTTACGTTCGCGCTTCAATAAATTCATTAATTTCGACGACTATTCTCCGCAGGAAATGTGTAAAATTTTCGGGCGGTTCTGTAATGAAAACGGAATGGGTATGACAAAAGAAGCGCAAAACGTCGCCAAAAAGTTTCTGTTTGATCTTTACCTCAACCGCAGTAAAAATTTCGCGAATGCGCGGGACGTCCGAAATTATTTCGAAAAAGCGTTGCAGAATCAAGCTAATCGGGTCGTTCAATTAACCAATCCAACCGAAAAGGACTTGGTTCAATTCGACGCCGACGATTTTGTCGGGATTCGTTTATAATTTTTGGCGTTTTGGGAATTACGCCGTTGCTAAAGGAACAATACGCGTAACGCGCAGAGTTATCCAAGCGCCGCAACGGTCGCGTCGCGAGCCTCTTTGACGTCGTCGTAAGCGGAACCGAAATAATCGGGTTCTTTCAAGAAACTCGACGAATTAGGCGTAGAAACGTTCCTTTGCATATTCCGCGTTTCCTCCGTCCAGCGCTTCAACGCGTCGATGATCGACGTGTGATTAAATTCCGCGTAACGCGCTCCCGCCGCAAGAATCTGCGCCTCGTAAAATTCGTCTTTGACGCAAGGCAAAACAAGTTCTGTAAGATCGTCCTCTTCGATCGGACGTCGATAAACGACGCGATCGTTTTTAACGAAACTTTTAACCCAATATTCCGCAACAAGCGCCGCGCCCAGTAAGTCGCAGTCGATACGCGAGACAGGATCGAACAGCTCTAACAGCGCGTCGTGGTTCTGGCAAAAACTTCTCAATCGCGCTTCTTCGTCGTAAATACGCCGCGCGCAAATTCGTTCGTTGTCATTGTTCATAGACAAAACGCCTCCCTTCCGCCAAGGGTATTATGATTCGTTCCGCCAAGGACTTCGGAGTAAGCAGAGACGACTTGGGTATATGCGCGGTATTTGACGTTTTATTTGTATTAAGCGGGAATTCCGCAAGGGGCGTCCAATATAAACTCCCCAAAATAAAAACGCCTCTATTCGTCGATTCTACCCGGCAAGGAGAATCGGAAGGAAATATAAAAAGCGCGAGAATGAGAGGAGTTCTACGAGGCTCGACATACCTCGCCAACTGATCGACGCCAAGAGGAAACGACCAATATTCCGTACCGTTCTTAAAGGACGTCGACGGTTTACGCCGCGTCGCTTTGAGTTGAAAATGTACTTCAACGCGTTGGAACGCCTCGTAACTGCGGAACCAACGCCCGCGAAAACTGCAAAGCGCGTCAATTCCGTCGGCGTCGTCGGAACGAGACGCGCAGTACGTCGACCCGCCTAAACTAGCCGCTATCGTTTGCAACGCGGCAAAACTTAATCCTTCTTGTAACCTTTCCTCTCTAACGCCAAAACGTAACGCGTCCATTGAACTACCCCGAAATTTATTTTATGCTTCGACGCGAACAACGCCTCGTTCTCATTATATTATTACTCGTTCTCAAAACAAGAGGGGGATAATTGTCTACGTCGCCTAAAAGTCGTAGATTGCTTCTCAATTTGTAATTGTTCACGGAGTATTCCGAACAAGGTTCGCGTTGGAATCTCGCCGTAAGGCGCGCGACAACCCGCATATCGAAGATATGCGGGCTTCTTCATAACCAATAACCGCCGATTTTAAATAAGCGTTGAAACGCGTTCCGCGTCATAGAGGACGCTTGCGCGTTCATAACGCCGATACGGCGCTTCTAGAATTTCGGAGGTTCGTCAAGTTCTAACTCCGTTAGTTCTAAATCGCGAAATCTCTGGACGATAAAGCGATATAGAATTGGAGCGATAGAAAACCTGTATTTTCGACCGTTTGGCGTCGTCGGTCGGAGAAGATTGCGGCTTTTGAGCGAATCGAGCGCGCGCGACGCCGTTTTTGTCGATTTTCCGTCTAATTCAACGACGTCTTTTAGTTGAATCGATTCGTTTTTCAACGCAAGTTCTAGTATTTGGCGTTCACGAACGTTCAGTATTCCGCGTTCTTCGGCTTGCTTAAACGCGGGCAGTAATATCTCCTTTTCAACAAAACGTTTGTCCGTGAGTCGTTCGACCCGATCTACTTCTTTTTTTAGTCCTTCTAGAAAGAATTCGCTCCATTTTTCAAGCGCTTCCGAGGAACCGTCGTCCGCGTTCCCCAAAAGGCGATAATATTCGTTTCGTTGCGAGCAAAAAATTCCATTCGGATTGAGAAGTAGCGTTCCGTCTCGCGTGAAGCCTAGTTTCGCTAAAAGGGCGTAGGTTAGCAGACGCGCCGTTCGACCGTTTCCATTGGAAAACGGGTGAATCCAAACGAAACGCCAGTGAGACTGCGCGATTTTTAAAAGGTCGTATCTTGGAGGAACGTCCTGAGCCAGCCAGTCGACTAATTCGCTCATTAACGCCGGAACGTCGCCCGAATCCGGCGGCGTATGGCTAGACTTATTAATTCTAACGTTTACTTTACGATATTCTCCGGGCGTTATATCGCCCTCTCCGACGCCGACGGACAAGTCTTTCACGGCGATTTTATGCAATTCACGAATAAACGCTTGACTAATCGGAACGTCGCGAACGCTTTCTTCAATAAATTGCAACGCGTCGATTAGATTTTGAATCTCGCAAAAACGTTCCGTTCGTCGAATCGTCGATTCGTTAAGCGTCGAATCGATAAATTCAGCAACGGTCGTTCCGTTTCCTTCGATTCGCGCCGACGATATGCTTTCCAAAACAAAAAATATCTGTTTGAGTTCGTTGAAAAGAAACTGAGGAGTCGTCCCAGACAAAGGTTGCGCGGAACGCCGCCGTTCCAAATCAAGAATTAAATCGCATAGATTGGAATCAAATTTCGGCTGAATCAACGTGAATTCTTTACGAACTTTGTTCGAATTTACTTGCGCGTTTGAAATTGACGTTTTCACGACGACTTCTCCAACTTCTTTTTTGCGTAATTCCAACATCGGACTTCTTGTCAAACAATAAACTTCTCAACGCATATTGTAGAAAAGATTTATAAAAACTCAAGACGTAAGAGAGATTTTTGAACAACGGACGTCTTGGTTTTTAACAACGGACGTCGACGCCTTGCGAACGATAAAAAAACGCCGCGCGACGTTGGATTGCGTCGCGCGACGTTTCGCTTTAAAGCTCGGTTTTCAGATTCGAACCCGACTACTTGCTCTTATTTAACCTAGCTTGCTTTAATTCCGCGTTTCGTCTTTCTTCCGCGAGCTGTTCGGGCAATTTTTTGCCGCGCAACGTCGCGCAACCTTCGCGCATACGTTCGCAGAGCGAATACAACGCCGGAATGAACACAATGCCGACGATGGTAGCAAGGAGCATGCCGGAGAAGGTCGTAATTCCGATCGCGCGACGACTGCCCGCGCCGGCGCCCGTGGCGACGACGAGCGGGAACACGCCGAATAGGAACGAGACTGCGGTCATCATAACGGCGCGGTAACGCTGGTCGGCGCCGTTCATCGCCGCTTGTCTAATCGGAACGCCGCTTTCGCGTTCGACTTTCGAGAACTCGACCATCAGAATCGCGTTCTTACTAGCCAACCCGATCAACAT
Organism: Thermoguttaceae bacterium; assembly: GCA_045599865.1. GTDB lineage: Bacteria > Planctomycetota > Planctomycetia > Pirellulales > Thermoguttaceae > RUG369. The sequence goes on along the minus strand of JAZRWW010000219.1, from coordinate 44,478 downwards.
AATCAAACCTAACTGCGCGTAAATACTCAACGAGGTCTGTTCGCCGTGCATTAAGCCGATCAACAAACCGGCAAGCGCGCCCAACGTCGCGACGAAAACCGTCAGAACGACCGGGATCGGCGTCGTCCAACTTTCGTATTGCGCGACAAGGAACAGGTACGCGAAGACGAACGAAATCGTCAACAAGAGCATCGCTCCGCTGATTGGAACGTCCTTTCCGCCAAAACGACTGAGAGGAATTGAAACCGCCGACTGTTCGTTTTGACGTTGCTGGAAACTCATGCCCGTCCACTGGATTCTGTAGTCTTTGGGCAACTGCTCCTTAGCGATATTTTCAATAATCTTGATATATTCGCCCGAGCTAATTCCCATCGTAACCGCGTTGATATTCGCCGACGACCACTGGTTGAAACGTTGAATAATCTGCGGTCCGACGATACGACGCACCGTCCCGACGGAACTGAAAGGCACCATTTCGCCGTATCGGTTCGGGATATTCAAGTTGGCGATGTCGTCGATCGCGTTTCGATCGCCCTTTTCCGCCTGGACTTTAACTTTGAAGACGTAACCCATCAAGTTAAAGTCGTTGACGTAGTAAGAAGCCAACTTGTTTTGCAACGTCGTAAAGATCGTATTGACGGGGACGCCCATCAATTCGGCCTTTTCGCGGTCGATTTCCAATTGCAGTTGCGGCGTGCTTGCGTTGTAGGAAGACGTCGCGAACAAAGTGCCTTTGACTTTCATCAATTCGTCGGTCATATTGGCAACTTGTTCCGCCAATTCCTGCGGAGTCGCCGTGTTTGAACTCAACACGAACGGCACGCCCATGCCGAGCCCCATCATTGCGGGCGGACGCATACAGATAACTTTGGCTTCGGGCAGATCGTTGCAAGTCGCTTGAACTTTCTGCAAAATCGATTCGATCTTCAAATCGGGCGTTTTGCGCAAGCTCCAGTCGTCAAGTTTTACGATCGCCATACCGACGTTTTCGCCGTTGCCGCCGGTGAAACTAAATCCGCTGACAAGCATTACGTTGTTGACGCCGGGAATTTCCGCCAGTTGTTCGTTCAATTTCTCAACGACCGCGTTTGTTCGCGCCAAAGTCGCGCCCGGCGGAAGTTCCAAACTGCACATAATCGCGCCCTTGTCCTCGTCGGGAATGAAAGAGGTGGGGAGCGCCTTGTACAGTTTGTAGTTGCCGTACAGGATCGCTAAGAAGAGTATCAACGTGACGGAACCGTATCTAACGAGGAAACGCGAGACGCCCAAATAGACGCTACGCGAAATCTTAAACGGACCGTTAAACCAGAAGAACCAATCGAAACGACGCTTATGGCTCGGCTTAATCCACATAGCGCACAACGCCGGACTTAACGTCAGCGCGTTGACGGTCGACAGACAGAGCGCGATGCACATAGTCACGCCAAACTGCATATAAATCTGACCGACCATTCCGCCGTAAAAACAGACGGGCACGTAGATTGCGATGGTAACCAAGGTCGTCGCAATAATGGCGCCGGTGATTTGACGCATGCCGAAACGAGACGCCTCGACGGGATCCATACCCTTTTCAACGTTCGTCATTACGTTTTCAACAACGACGATGGCGTCGTCGACGAGCGAGCCGATGACGAGGATCAACCCGAACATCGTCAGCAAGTTGATACTGTAGCCAAAAACGAAGAAGAAGGGGAAAGTTCCCAACAAAGACACGGGAATCGCGACGGAGGGAATAAGCGTCGCGCGCCAGTTTTGCAGGAAGAGATAGGTGACCAAGACGACGAGCCCCAGCGCAAGAACAAGCGTGAAGACCGTTTCTTTGACCGTCAAGTTAATGAACAACGTCGGGTCGTAAGCGATTCGATAAGTAACGCCCTCGGGGAAACGTTCCGACAATTCGGCGAGTCGCGCCTTAACTGCGGTGATCGTACTCAACGCGTTCGCCTCGGTCGTTCGGTTGATGCCGATACCTGCGCATTCTCCGCCGGTCGACATTGCGTGCGCGGAATAGGTTTCCGACCCGAGTTCGATTCGCGCTATGTCGCCCAATTTCGTAACGTCGCCTTCCGCGTCGGTACGCACGACGATGTTTTCGAATTCTTCTTTCGACTTCAAACGTCCGACGACGTTGATCTTGAACTGCATAAAGTCGCTACTGCCTTCGGTTCCTACGGAACCTGCGGCCGCCTGAATATTTTGGGTCGTAATCGCTTGCTGAATATCGGAAGCGGAGATTCCCATTGCCGACATTCGCATTGGATCGAGCCAAACGCGCATACTGTAGACGGAACCGCCCATCAAATCTGCGGAGCTTACCCCGTCGACGCGTCCTAGTTCGTCTTTGACGTTGACGCGCAAGTAGTTGTTCAAGTCGCTGACGCTCATTCCGCTCTTTTTTTCGTCGGTGAAGAACGTTACGAAACACAAAATGTCGCTCGAGCGCTTATTGACTTCGACGCCTTGCAATTTCACTTCCGCCGGCAAACGCATTTCGGCGCGCTTGACCGCGTTTTGAACGTTGACTTGCGCGATGTCCGTGTCGATTCCGTATTGGAACGTGATCGTACAGGAATAAGAACCGCTGTTGTCGCTGCTCGACGAATAATAGAGCAAGTGTTCGAGCCCGTTGAATTCCGCTTCCAACGGCGCCGCGATCGTGTCGGCGATAACCTGCGCGCTCGCGCCCGGATAAGCCGTCGAAACGCGAACTTCAGGAGGCGAAATTTCCGGATACTCCGCGACCGGTAGACGAGGAATACAAATCACGCCCGCGAGAACCATTATCAAACTGATAACGATCGCGAGCTTTGGTCTTTTAATAAAAACGTCGGAAATCATACGTCGGCTCCTGTCGTTTCAGCACGGAACGAACCGAACGCAAGACCCGGCTTTTTCGAATCGCGCCGTCCGACTTCTCGCGCTTTGGCGCCGGAAGACTTCTTATTTTCGGACGTTTGCATTTCCGACTTGTCTTTGACGTCTTTCGCCTTCGCTTGGGCGGGTTCGGCTTCCGCCGATTCTTTGTCGCGATAGAAGGGACGAACGAGATCGAACGGACGCGCCTTGTTTACGCCGTCCATCATTACGACGTCGCCGACCTTAATTCCTTCGTAGACCGTTTCGCGATTATCGTCCGTCGGACCAAGTTTGACGTTGCGACGCAAAACCATCAAATATTTTTCATCGACCTTGCCGTTGGCGAAGTCGTTGACTTTTTCGCCGGTCGCCGGGTCTTCAAACTCGTAACGAGATTCCTTGAATTTCGCTAAGAATTCTTCTTTCGAAATTTTTCCGCTTTCGACTTCGTCAATTTCGTTCTTAAAACGCGGATCTTCGCAGATTTCTTTGTAGAGACTTTCGTCGTCGAGCGAATCGACAAGAATATAGACGTAGTTTTCCTTTCCGTCGAACATAACGGCGGAAGGCAGAACGGATACAGCCGCGTTTTCGTCGATTTTCGCCAAATTGACGGTAACGACTCCTCCCGGACTCAACATTTCGTTAGGATTCTCAAACGTCGCCCAAATTTTAATCGTGTCGGTCGTCGACTTGACGGTATTGTCGATAAAACTAACGGTTCCTTTCAGCGGATACTTTTCGTCGTTCGGCAACGTAAGTTCGATTTCCGAAGTTTTTTTCAGATTGTCGACGGAACTGAACATCGACATATAGTCGCGTTCGCTCATCGTGAAACGCACGTAAATCGGATTCGTTTGAACGATATGAACGAGCGGTTCGCTTTCGGGCTTGACGTAACTGCCCGTCGAATAGGCGCGGCGTCCCGCTCGACCGTCGATCATCGACGCGATCTTCGTGTAACTAAGGTCTTCTTCCGCAAGAATAAGCTGGGCTTTGTCCGATTCAAGTTGCGCTTGTTGCCCTTGAAGAGTACTGAGCGCGCTTTCCTTGTCGTCTTTCGACCCAGCCTGTTTGTTGTAAAGTTCGTTCAAACGCTCGTAATTCGCCTGCGCGTAGGCAATTTGGGCTTCCGTCTTGCGTATGGCGGCCTTGGCTGCCGCGACTCGCGCTTCGTAGGGAGTCGGATCGATTTCAAAGAGAAGCTGTCCCTTAGAAACGCGCGAACCTTCGACAAAGTCGGGCGCGACGGTTAAAAAACCCGAAACGCGCGCGACGCAATCGACTTCGTTGATCGCTTCGACGTTCCCGACGTATTTTTTACGCAACGTAGGAATAGACTCGCCGGCGACTCCGGCGACAACGGCGGCGCGAACCGGCGCGGTCGCGGCGCCCGCTGGACCTTGCGCGTTCGCGACGACGCAAAGACTCGACATAAGAACGCCAATTAACGTTCCGTTGACAAATAAAGTTAAACGCGACACATTCTCTCCTTTAGACGCCCGCCGCAAGCAGACGTCGCAATAAAACGACGTCCCAGATCAATGCTTTTCGACGTCTATGTTCATACGTTTCGCTTTTTCGTAGCCGCTTCGTCAAACCGACGACGAACGGCGGCGCTCTCGCTGTTTTCTAAAAAATCCCCTATAGGATAACTTGAGGACAAAAAAAAACAAGCGCCAGTCGACGCTCTAAAACTTTTTCCGCAAGCTCCGCAGGGCTTTGCCCCGTTCGTCGCTCTTTGCGGAGACTATGAAAGCATATCCCCCCGCCTATAGTATGTGAAATTTCGACGTCGACAACGGCTTTTTAGTTTTTTTTCTTTTTTTTCGAAAAATTTTTTGAAAAGACTTCAGCGGCGGAAACTTTCAAGAATCAAAACGACAGTTATAGACAAATATTCGTGAAACTCAAACGAAGCGTGATGATTGATATGTTTGGAATAAACGTTAAAAGCGTTTAAACAGATAAAAACATAAAAAAAGAAACTTTTGTTAAAGAAAAAAAAGATTCTTTTACGATACCTCTAGCAAGACGAAGAAGACTTTTCCATAACGTTACGAAGAGTTCCCGAAGTTCCCCCCTATGGAGCGACGCTATTCTTCGAGGAAAGGTTTACTGATCGCGAACGCTCGCTGGGCGCGACGCGACGAAACTAGACTTTCCTTTTCACGCCCGTAAGCCCTCCTAAATCGAGGCAAGCGTTGGCCGCGAGACGAGTTTTAGTTTTAGATTTAGGGATATTTGCCGACTTTCCCCTTCGCTTATTTGGAAGGCTCCTAGTAGTCTTATCGATAGGAGCGAGGCGAAAGAGTCGCTTTTTTACGAGAGGTACGCAGGGATGAAACCGTATGTAAAGCAAGGCGTGGCGATCAGCGCTTTAATGGCGATGATCGTGGGCGGCGGTTGCAAGGTGGGCTCCGATTACTCGGCGCCGCAAGCGACTGTAAATTCTTCTTATATGCAGGTTGACGAAGCAAAGGGCGTTCGTCAGCAAGTTGGCGCCGACGTTTCGAGTTGGTGGTCTCAAGTTAAAGATCCTATCCTAACGCAATTAACTCAAGAAGCGGTAGCCGACAACTTAACTCTTCGCGAGGCGTTGTATCGGATTCAAGCGGCTCGCGCGACGCTCGGTTCGACTCAAGCGGGCTCTTATCCTCAATTTAGCGAAAGCGGCGGTTATACGCACGGACGCAACGTCAACTCCGGGGAATATAGCGCCTTCGACCTTGCTACTTATATGAGTTGGGAAGTCGACGTATTCGGGCGTCTTGCGCGCGCCACCGAAGCGGCGACCGCCGATATGGAAGAATTGCGCGAATTGTACCGCGAAGCCTACGTTGTTTTGTGCGCCGACGTCGCGCAAGCTTACGTCAACGCGCGTTCGTTTCAAGAACAAATTCGTATTTCCGAAGAGAATATCGACATTCAACGCAGCACGTTGCAGATCACGCAAACGAAGAGCGAGTTTGGGTCGGCAAGCAAATTGGACGAAAGCCAAGCGCGCGGAGTTTGCCGCGGCACCGAGTCAAGCGTCTTGACTTTGCAAACGCAGTACCAACAACAGTTGAACCAGATCAGCATCTTAGTCGGTCGTCCTCCGGGGCACGTCGACGAATTGATGCGCGCGCCCGCGCCGATTCCGGCGGCTCCAGAGGAAATTATGGTCGGAATACCCGCCGATTTGTTGCGTCGTCGACCCGACATTCGCGCGGCGGAACAGCGCATTATTGCGCAGAACGCTCGAGTTGGCGTCGCGATCGGAGACTTGTATCCCGTCTTCACGTTGGGGGGATCCTTTGGTTTAGAGGCTAATTCGGTCGGCAATATGTTCGACGGCGACGCGATCGGCGCGGCGGTTTCGCCCGGTTTCAGTTGGAATATCTTGAACTTTGGCAAGTATCGTTTCAACGTCGAATCGAAGCGCTTGAAGCAAGAAGAACTTGTCGCGGCGTATCGTCAAACGGTTTTGGAAGCCGCGCAAGAGGTCGACGACGCCCTAGTCGCTTACGTCAACGAACGCGATCGCGTGAGTACGTTGTCGGACGCCGTCGACGCCTATACGGACGCTTACGAACTGTCGAACGAACGTTACAAGAGCGGGCAAATCGACTTCCAGCGCCTTTTGGATTCGCAAGCGGGCAAGCTGTCCTACGAATTGCAGTTCGTTCAATGCCGCGCAAGTATGATGAGTTCGGTCGTTCAGTTGTATCGCGCTCTCGGAGGCGATTGGGCGGGCGGCGGGACGGCGGCGGCCGACGCGGTCGTCGACGAAGCGACGGGCGAGGAGGAGCAAAGCGCGCGGAATACGAGCGAACTGAATCAAGACGTCCTTATCGCTTCGGTTGAAGAAAGCGCCGAAGAACAGACAGGCTCGAGATATTCGACGCGAGACGCTTCGAACGCGCCCTACGATCCTTCGGCGGAATGGAACGATCGACGCGAGCGTAGTCGCGCGAGAGTCGCCGACGCCTTACAGGAAGACGCCGCCGCGCAAGTCGCGATAGACGTCGACCCCGACGAGTTGGAATTTAGTCCTTCGCCGACTTTAACGGCGTCGCGTTGACGCGAGCGACGACGCGAGGACGCGGAAAGAATTTAAATCGAGAACGGCGGTCGTTCTTTTAAACCTGGAGTTCCGGCGGATTTCCGTCGGAACTTTTTTTATAGGAGCGTGCAAATCCCTTTTTTCTTGTAAAACGCTTCGTTCCAAACGACTCTTTTAATCTGATTTTTGATAAAATTCGAAAAAACTGTTTAAAACGCTCTTTTTAATTATTCTGTTTGTTTTAAAATGTCTTTATGTTTTGCCCTTTTTGCCTTCTCTCGACAAAAACGTCGAGAGGGAAGGAAAGGGGATTCTCGACTAATTGCGCGTTTGAATTTGCTTTTGTCGTTATGCGTCGACGCGCGGTCGTTATAGCAAAGGGATCAAAAATGAAACGACGTTTTTTACTTCTAACGACGGCTTTTTTTTGCGTCGTCGTCGCGGCGCGCGCGGTTTCTTCGCTTCAAGCGCAGGAAAACGGGGCGCCGAGTCCGAATCCTACGAAATTGTTGCGCTATCCCGACGTTTTTGAAAATCAAGTCGTCTTCTGTTACGCAGGCGACTTGTGGAAAAGCGATTTTGACGGTCAAAACGTCGTTCGACTCACCGCGCATCCAGGTCAGGAACTATTTCCGAAATTTTCGCCCGACGGAAAACAAATCGCCTTTACGGGTCAATACGACGGCGACGATCAAGTTTACGTCATTCCCGCCGAAGGAGGCGAACCTAAGCGCTTGACGTATTATCCGACGCCCTTCGCCAAGGCGCCGCGTCGCGGCGTCGACGCGCAAGTTCTCGGATGGACGCCCGACGGTAAAAACGTAATGTTCCGTTCGAAACGCGATTCTAACGACGTCGATTCGTTGACGAACATATATCTTGTTTCCGTCGACGGCGGTTTGCCTGTCGGGATTGGAACGCCGGTCGCGGGGGCGGGCGATTTGTCTCCCGACGGGCGCAAATTGCTCTACTCGCCTCTTTTCCGCGATTTTCGCCATTGGAAACGTTACGAAGGAGGCTGGGCGCAATATCTTATGATCTTTGATCGCGAGACGAAGGAATTTATTCAACTTCCGACGACTCCGCGAACGGATCGCGATCCAATGTGGCTTGGCGACGTCCCGTATTTTACGTCGGATCGAGACGGAACGATGAATCTTTATCGATTTGTCCAAGTCGACGAGGGATTCAAAGCGGAAAAACTTACCGATTCGACGGTTTGGGACGTTCGCTGGGCGTCTTCCGACGGCAAAGATCAGATCGTTTACGAGCTTGGCGGTCTGTTGCGCGTTTATAACGCGGCTTCCGGCGAAACTCGCGAACTTTCGATCGTCGTTCCTCACGACGGACTCGCCGCTCGCCCGACGCGCGTCGACGCTTCGAAAAATATTGAAAATTACGAGATCAGTTCCGACGGGAAACGCGCCGCGTTTGCCGCGCGCGGCGATATTTTCACCGTCCCGCTTGAACACGGTCAAACGCGCAACTTGACCAATAGTTCCGGCGCGCACGACCGCGCTCCGATTTGGTCGCCCGACGGTCGTTGGATCGCGTTTATTTCCGACGAGAGCGGCGAAGATCAAATTTACGTAGTCGATCAGAAGGGCGAAAAAACCAAGATTCAGTTGACGACTTCGCTCCGTTGCAAAATCGATTCGCCCCAATGGGCGCCCGACGGAAAGGGAATCGCTTTTCGCGATGCAATGAATCGACTCTGGGTCTTGAATTTGAAACGAGACGATTTGTCGAAAGCGCCCGAGGTCGAAAGTCTGAAGGAAATCGCGCGCGACAAGTTCGGGAATTTCCCCGGCTACGAATGGTCGCGCGACGGCGCCTATTTGGCTTACGAACTTGGCGAAGAGACGGAATATACCGCGATTTATATTTGGGAAAAGGCGACGGGCGAATCGCGACGCGTCACCGATCCGAACTTCAATAATTTTTCGCCCGCGTGGTCCGACGACGGAAATTGGCTGTTCTTCTTAGGTCAGCGCGAATTTTATCCTCAATTCAGTTCGATCGAGTGGAACTTTGCCGGGGACAGATTCGACGGCGTGTTCGCGTTGGCGTTGCGTAAAGACGTCGAAAATATCTTTGTCGAAAAGAGCGACGAAGCGACTGAAACGGAAGTCGCCAAGGAAGGCGAAGACAAAGAGGGCGAGAAGTCGGACGAGTCGTCCGAAACGAAGAAAATCGATTTTGACGGGGTCGAAGGGCGCGTCGTCCGATTGCCGATTCCTTCCGAGAATTATCGCGGTCTTTCTTGCGCGGGCTCGTTCTTGTATTTTATACAAGAGCCAGAAGAATTTTACGGACGCGAGAGTAACGGTTCCTCTTGTCTTAAAGCGTTCGATTTGGAAAAACTCTCGCTTTCGACGTTTGCCGACAAAGTAGGGGGCTACGTAATATCCGGCGATCATAAAAAGATATTGACGGGCTCCGGGTATCGTCTTTACGACGTCGGCGCTAAAAGCGGAGACGCTAAGACGTTTTCGACCGGCGATATGTATTGCGATTTGGTTCCTTCCGAGGAATGGAACGAAATCTTTGAAGAAGTTTGGCGTCGTTTCCGCGATTATTTCTACTCGCCGAATATGCACGGGCTCGATTGGAACGCCGTCGGCGAGCAGTATCGTTCGTTGCTTCCTTACGTTGCGCACCGTTCCGATTTGACGTATATACTCACCGAAATGATCGGCGAATTGAATATCGGTCATACTTACGTCGAGGGCGGAGATTACGTCGTGCCGACGCGTCCCGTCGTCGGACTGCCCGGCGCCAAGTTCGCGCTTGATCCAGAGAAGAATTTGTACAAAATCGCGAAGATATATCGCGGTCATAACGAAGAGCCGAAGTATCGTTCTCCTCTAACGGAAGTCGGCGTCAACGCTTCCGAAGGCGATTACGTCTTGGCGATCGACGGCGTGAAGTTGGTCGGTTCCGACAATCCCTATCGACTTCTTCAAAATAAGAAAGATCGCGTCGAATTGACGTTATGCAAAGACGGTCTGGAAGAGAACGCGTGGAAAACCTCCTATAAGCCGGTCGCTTCAGAAGACTCGTTGCGTTATCTCGATTTCGTATTGGATCGTATGAAGCGCGTATCCGAGGCTAGCGGCGGGAAATTAGGCTACCTTCACATTCCCGATATGGGCGGCGACGGCGCTTACGAATTTATCAAGTGGTACTATCCGCAGTTGCGCAAAGAAGGAATCGTTATCGACGAGCGCAACAACGGCGGCGGGAACATTTCGCCGTGGCTGATTATGCGACTGAATCAGAAAGCGCTTGGCACGAGGTACGGTCGAGTTCGCGAGACGCCGACGACCTATCCGACGATCGCCACGAACGCGAAATTGGTTTGCTTGCTAAACGAAACGAGCGCGAGCGACGGCGACATCTTCCCGCATTATTTCCGTAAATCGGGGCTCGGCAAATTGATCGGCAAACGTAGTTGGGGCGGCGTCGTCGGAATTTCCGGGCGCGGTCCTCTTACCGACGGAGGAGCCGTTTCCGTGCCGTTGACCGCCACTAACGACGAGACGGGCGAATACGTCATTGAAGGATACGGCGTCGATCCCGATATCGAAGTTTGGCAAGACCCGAAAGCGATGCTTGAAGGAAAAGACCCGCAACTGGAGCGAGGTATTGAAGAACTGCTCAAAGAGATTCAAGAGAATCCTGCGATTCAGCCGAAACGTCCAAACGATCCGTTGAAGGACAAAGCGCGCGTCGAAGATTATTCGAAGTAAAACGCTTGCGATTTGATAGTCGCGCGGGAATAATCTCGCGCGTCGAAGAACAAGCCTAAAAAAAGGGAATCCAAACGAAATTGGATTCCCTTTTTTCTTTTAGAACGTCCGCCGGAAAAAATTATTTTTTACCGCTGCTCTTCGAAATATCGTTGAGCAACACGTGGACTTTTTCACCGACGTCGATCGTCTTCTCCAGACCTGCGGAAGCGACTTCGATCACTTCCGGCGTAGTCGACGCTTTAGTATACTTTACGTCGACGGTTTCCGCCATCTGATCGTTCAATTCTTTTATTTTACGATCAAATTCCGCTCTTTCTTCCGGGTCGGAAGGCGGATTTCCCGTAGGCATTTCCGGCATAAACTTCTTGTTAATGACGACTTTGAAATTTCCAGCCGGACAACCGGGGAATTTTCCGTCCGTCTTGAGGTCGGCGATTCCCTTGGCGTCGGTCTGATAACCGACGGTAAAGCGGCACGTGTTCGTCGTGTCGACCAAGTAAACCGTCGCGCCCTCGAGCGGCTGACCGTCTTGAATAATCGTCAATTTAACGGGATACAGTTCGGGTAAATCCGACGGCTTTTGAGGACCGCCGCACCCGACGGCGCAGGAAGCGACGATCGCGACGAGCGCCGCTAAAAAAGATTTCATTTTCATCAAGCGATTCCTTTCAAAGGGGCGTCACAACGAAACGGTTTCGCCGCCGGCCGGCGTGCCCATCGCGCCCCACACGCCGTAGGGACTCGGACCTTGGTTCGGTCCGGCGGTCGGTTGCCCCGTAGAAGAATTGTCGTTTCCAGAAATATTGGTGCTGACCGTTTCAGAAATGAAACGAACGGAACCGTCCGCCATTAAAACGTTGACGCCCCCGGAATGGAAACTTTGCGTCGTCGCAAGGCACCAAACGCTGTCGCCGCTTCCGTTGGAGCAACTCGGTCCGTTTGGAGGAAGAACCGTAACAAATCCGCCGTTGACGGGTCGACCGTCGCCAAACCAGTGTCCGCGATAACTATACCCGCCTTGATTGAGTTGGGTCGGATTCGTCGTGCTTCGCGCGCCGTTGAAACAATCGGTCGCGCTTTCGGGTCGAACGGGATAAACGCCGCCTTTGACGCCGGTATAACCTTCGCTGGTCGTCGGATTGCCGACGATCTCGCCCGCCATAATCGTGTTGCTCGTGCCGTCGACGATCGACGCCATCGGCTTAAATTTTCCGGGCGTGAATATGCCGCGCGTCGAAATCTTCCACAGATCGCCGCCGACCTCGGAATCCATAAGCTGGTTGGCGTCGATACCGTCGCCGCCGCACCCGACGTAACTCACGCGACTCCCGTTATTTAGACCGGGCGTCGACGCCGCGCCGTCGGACGGACAAAGAATCGTCGGAATAGCGCCGTGCATCGCTTCGCAAGAATCGCCTTCCCAGACCCACGGACGACGTTCAAAGATTTGCGAGTAACGTTGCCCAAGTTCCATAAAGGGGAAAATTTTGAAGGTGGCGCTCCAGCTATACGTCGTAGCGTAAGTATCGGTTCCCGCTTTGCCGACGCACCAGCTTTGAGAAGCCGGGAACGCGTTGTTCGTGTCGTGGTAGTTTTGCGCGCCCAACCCCCATTGTTTCAGGTTGTTCGTGCATTGCATACGACGAGCCGCCTCGCGCGCGGCTTGCACCGCTGGAAGGAGAAGTCCGATCAAAATGCCAATGATCGCGATAACCACCAAGAGTTCGACGAGAGTGAACGCCGAACGTTTCTTAAGACGTCTAAACATTGAATAAATCTCCGCTGCTTTACATAAAAATTTCGTCGAACCGCAAACGATTCGACAGACAAGAAAAAATTCGTAGGCGTAGGTTCGATCGTTGCAAAAAAGGCGTCGCGCCGTTTAGCTTCGAACGCCTCTCATATTCTAATATGGACGCGTTTTACGTCAAGCGCCGGAGAGAATTCTTCAATATCTAAACAATACCTTTGCAAGCGACGTCGACGCAGAGTTTTTAACCGCGATTAGAAAAGGAGGCTTCCTTGATTTGATTCAAGAAAGCCTCCTCGGGGGGGAAAAGACGGACTTTCCCAAGGAACAAGCAAAGCGCTTTTAGACGCGCCTATTGGAATTACGCGTCCTGCTCGACGGACTCGCGATTGAAACGACGATTTTTTGCGATTTCGCGCAAATTTACGCCGCTATAACCGTTTGAATCGGCACAATCATTTGTAACGCGCGACGGCGAGGACGACGTTCCGTCGATTTCGTCGTCGCAGTTTAAATAATCTTCAAATTGCGCGTCGTTCCAAGACTCAGGGGCGGCGTCTCTTGAATTAGACGCGCCTTTATTAGGCGACAAATCGAATTCGTCGTAATCGTTCGCGTTTTCTTGAGTCGCGCTTTGCGAACGACGCGTTTGAATCGGCGCGTTTTCGTAGGACGTCGAACGATACCCGTCGTCTTCCGATTCGCGCGTTTGCGCGACGACCGACGCGACGAATTCACGCGACGGCGGCGCGATCGTCGAACGAGGGCGCTCCAGCGAAGCGACTGCGCCCGTATTCCCGTCGGCGCGCGGAATCGGCGGAGTCGCGTAAGGAACCGGCGCGTCGTTGAAGGTTGGACCGACGCCTTTGAGTCCGTCGGCGTGCGGCGCGTAGTCCTGCGGAGAATAAAAGCCCCTCGGCGCCGCCGAAGCGTTTTCGCGCGGCGCAGTTTCGCCGTCGTTCGTTTCGCCGTCGTTCGTCTGTTTGCCGCGCCATTCTTCCATAGAAATTAGGACGTCGCGCGGTCTGGACGGCTTCGCCGGATTAAAGGGCGAAATCAAGCCTTCCGACGCCATCGTATCGATAATTCGCGCGGCTCGAGAATATCCAATACTGAATTTACGTTGCAACATCGACGTGCTGGCTCGCCCTTCGGAAATAACCAAGTCGACGGCTGGAACGTAATATTCGTCGAATTCCGTTTCGCGGGCGTCGTTTTCTCCGGCGCCGCCCTCGTCTTCCTTTTCCGCAATTTCGATTTCGTAACGCGGCGTTTCGACGGAAATAGCGTCGATAACTCGGTCGATCTCCTGATTGGAGACGTAGGTTCCTTGACCGCGCACAAGTTGGCTTGTGCCCGGCAATAGAAACAGCATATCGCCGTTGCCAAGCAACTGTTCGGCGCCGTTGGCGTCGAGTACGACTTGACTGTCGACGCGACTCGCCACGCCGAACGCAATTCGCGCGGGCAGATTCGATTTTATCAGACCCGTTACGACGTCGACGGTCGGTTTTTGCGTCGCCAAGACGAGATGAATGCCGACGGCGCGGCTCTTTTGCGCCAAACGCGCGATATGGCGTTCGACGTCCTTGCCCGCCGTCATAATTAAGTCCGCCATTTCGTCGGCGATAATAACGACGCTCGGCATCGACTTCGGAAAACACGCCCATTCTTCTTCGTCGGCGGGTTGGAGTCTTTTACGCATCGTCTCGAGCGGCATCGAATTAAATTCGCTCAACTGACGCGCGCCGACGCTTGCGAAAATCTGGTAGCGACGTTCCATTTTCTCGACGGCCCACTCGAGAATCGCGGCCGCCTTTTCCATATCGACGACGACCGGGTGCATTAGGTGCGGAATCGCTTTATAAGGGCTTAATTCGACCATTTTCGGGTCGATCATAATCAATTTGACTTGCTTCGGACTGCGCGTCGTAACGATCGACATAATAATCGAGTTCAAGCAAACGGACTTGCCCGTCCCGGTGCGACCCGCGATGAGCAAGTGAGGCAATTTCGCCAAGTCCGCGACCATAGGGGCGCCTACGACGTCTTTGCCTAAGAAGATCGGTATCGACATATTCTTGGCTTCGTCGGCGCACGATTCCATCACTTCGCGTAGGCGAACAAGTTGGCGCCGTTCGTTTGGCAATTCGACCCCGACCGTGTTTTTGCCCGGTATCGGAGAAACGACGCGAACGCTTGGAACCTTCATTTTGATCGCCAAGTCGTTCGTCAAACCGTACAGCTTCTTGACGCGGAGTCCTTCTTTTAATTCGATTTCGTAAAGCGTCAGCACCGGTCCCGATCGAACGTCGGCGACTTTCAAATCGACGCCGAAACTCTTGCAGACGCGTTCCAATTCGACGCCGCGCGCGGAAATTTGTTCCTCGAAGGCGACGCGGTCGAATTCTTCCGCAGGCTCCAGCAAGTCGAAGGAAGGGAATTGATAATCGTCGAATCGCGGGTCTAGCGCGTCCGTCGCGACGGAGAAGACTTCGTTGGCGCTTTCCGAATTCGCCGAGGAATCAAATTGCGACGGGACTTCGGAACGCGTCGCGACGTCGCGCGCGTTTCCGACGGACGATGCGTCCGAAACGTTCGACGGAACGTTTTGTTCGGCGTCGACGTTCTTTTTAGCGCCGAAGCCGAAAGGATTGAACAACGAGCGCTTGGGTTCGCGAGGGGATTTTTCGCGTTCTTCTTCGCGCGTCTCTTGCGACAAGACTCGCGGGTCTTGCGCGGGCGCGCGGAAAGGATCGCCGCCAAAGGAGACGACCGGCGCGCTCGGACGAGTCGGCGCTACTTTGGGCGCGTCGAGTTCGACCGGGCGAACAGGCGATGAACTTGCGAAGTCGACGACGGCGCGTTTTGATTCGGCGTCGAATCCTCCTCTCGCGCTTGTCGTTTCGGGGGCGAATCTTCTGGAACCGTCGACGCCCCCCGGTCGCGCGTCGACGATTCTTTGCCGAAAGGGGCGCGACGCCCAAGAGAGGAAGCGACTAAGACCAAGCGTCCAGAAAAACAAGCGCAAGACCGAACTTGGCAAAATCAATATTAAGCCGGAAAACGCCGCGCCAAGGAGCGCTAGGTACGCGCCCGCGCGAACAAAGAGACGGTCGAAGAAATATTTCACGATCGCCCCGACGCAACCGCCCGACCCGACGACAAGCGCGACCGAGTCTTCAAAAACGTAAGCCGAAAAGCCCGACGCGGAAACAAGAAGAAGCGCCAAGCCGAGCGTCTTTGTCCAAGGAGAAGAGACGCGCCGGTCAAACCAATAGAAAAGAAGACCCGCCCCGAGTCCAAGAACGACGAGACGACTCGCTCGACCGAAGCAAAAAGCCAACGCGTAGGCGCAATAACGCCCCGCCGACCATACGAAGCCGTCTGGTCGTTCCGCGTCGCTCTGGGCGACTCCAGATAAAAAGGTCGACGACCCGTATCTTATTACGGACGCGCTGAGGAACAACCAAACGAGAAACAAAATCGTCCCGAAGATTATTCTGCCCAGTTCCTCTTTAACTTTGTCCCTTCCGTCGTTCAACGGGCTTGACTCCTTGATCGCGCGACGTTAATTGACGCCTGCCTGCCGACGCGCGCCGTTGAGCGCGTTGAGCAAAAGCATCGTTACGGTGAGAGGACCGACTCCTCCAGGCACGGGCGTTATCCAGCTCGCGACTTCTTTGACGTTTTCAAAATCGACGTCGCCGACTAACTTAGACGTCGGCTTCTTTTCGCCGTTTTCGTCGACGATTTCCTTTTGAATACGATTCATTCCGACGTCGACGACGACGGCGCCCGGCTTGACCATATCGGCTTTAATAAATTCCGCCTGCCCGATCGCGGCGACTAATATGTCGGCTCTTCTCGTTACGTCGGGAAGATTCGCCGTTCGACTGTGACAAACGGTAACCGTCGCGTCTCCTCCGACTCCCTTTTGAAGTAAGAGAAGCGCGAGCGGTTTTCCTACAATGTCGCTACGACCGACGATTACGACTTCCTTACCCTTCGTCTCTATATTGTTGCGCGCGAGGAGTTGCTGGATTCCGTAAGGCGTGCAAGGGAGAAAACAAGGACGCCCTTGCGAAATTAGCCCGACGTTCCAAGGGTGAAACGCGTCGACGTCTTTCTTCGGATCGATCGCGTCTAAAACCTTCTTTTCGTCAATTCCCTTCGGCAAGGGCAACTGAACAAGAATACCGTGAATCGAATCGTCCGCGTTGAGTTCGGCGATTATTTCGAGCAATTCCTCGCTCGTCGTTTCGACGGGTAGGCGTTTCATTACGCTACGTATGCCGACTTGGGCGCAAGCGGCTTCCTTGTTGCGCACGTATACTTGACTTGCAGGGTTTTCGCCGACTAAAACAACCGCGAGCGCGGGTTGAATCCGCGTCTCTTGAACGAATCGCGCGACGTCCTCTTTGATTTCGGCTCGAATAACCTCCGCCAAGCCTTTTCCGTCAAGTATCTGCGCCGACATTCGTGGCTCCTTTTTCTGCGTGTAAACGAAACTAAACGAGAACGACCGTTCGAAAACGTTTCGACGTTTTGAGACCGCCCCCTATCACGATTTTACTACAAAACGTTTATGAAAACATAGGAGAAACGACGACTTTTTAACATCTTTCCTTAAGACGCGACCTTGTTTTCCCTTTATTACCCTTAATCGTTGTTACGTCCTTTTCTGGCGTCGACGTTAAAATTGCGGTAATTTAATTACCTTGCGTATGTTGTGTAAATTAAAATCGACGCTTTGCGAGCCGACGCAATCCGCATACCTCGATATGCGGATTCTCGCGCGCCGCTTGCGCGCCGATTCTTACGCGTTCCTTATTCTGAATATTGCGCAAACGCTTACGATTTTTTTATATTATTTCGTATGAATTACAATAAAACGCTTGATTTGTCTTCGACTAGAAATTACAATTTATTCGAAGGTCTCGCGTTTTCGTTGGTTTTAACCGAATGCGCAAATATTACGCCGTCGGCTCGTTCCACCCTGATCGCCCAATTTCATTCGGCGGCATTCCGTGAACGATCTCCCGAGTCAAACGCGGTCAAATTCGAGAAAAAGGCGGCGCGCCCCCAAAAAGCCTCGGCGCGTCTTTTCGTAGAGATAGAAAAGCAAACAATGAATTACTGGCAAAACAAAGTCGTCCTAGTTACGGGCGGTTCAAACGGATTAGGGCGCGTTATCGCGGAAACGTTCGGCGCGCGCGGCGCTAAACTGGCGATCATAGGACTTGAACAAAACGACGTCGAACAAACGGCGCAAGAGATGCGCGCGCAAGGCGTCGAGGTCTTGCCGATCATCGCCAACGTTACGAACCCTGAAGACGTCAAACGCGCCGTTGCGCAAACGGTCGAAAGATACGGCGGCGTCGACGTTTTAGTCAACGCGGCGGGTCGAACGCATCGCGGCTATCTTATGCAGACGTCCCTTGAAGAATTTCAGTCGCTCTGGAATCTCAACGTAATGGGCGCGATCGCCTGTACTCAAGCCGCCATGCCTTACCTTCTGAAAAGCAAAGGACACGTCGTCAACGTCGGCTCCCTTGCGGCCAAGAGCGCGGCGCGCTGGGTCGGCGCCTATCCTACGACCAAGCACGCGGTCGCCGCCTTCACGCAACAGCTCCGACTGGAAACCAAACCGGACGGTCTGCACGTGTTGCTCGTCTGCCCCGGTCCCGTCAAGCGCGACAATCCGCGTCTCTATCCATTGAAAAACGCCGAAGGAATACCGCAGTCGGCGCTTATGCCGGGCGGAGGGGTCAAAGTCGGAAAAATCGATCCGCATAAATTGGCGGAAAAGATTCTGACCGCTTGCGAAAAACGCCGTCCGGAGCTGGTTGTGCCTTGGAAAGCGCGAATTTTATTTTCGATCGCTCAAATGTTTCCTCGACTTGGCGACTGGATCGTGTTGAAATCGACCTGATCGTAAGCGAGTCGGTTTTTGTTTTTAATCCTTTTTAATTCGCGTTATTGTCAGCAAAGACGAACTATGACTCCAAAATCGTTGTTTTTCCAAACGCGCGGCTCCTCTTCGAGCCTCCTTCGCGCGTTCCTGATTCTCTTACTTGCGGCGCCCTTTGCGTTTCGCGGCGCGAGCGCGCAAGCCGCCGAGGTTCCGTCGGGGCTTCTTACCGACCTTTTGGAAAAGACCGACGTCGTATGGCGCGACGGGTTCCCGACGCAACTGACGCTCGATGAACTTGGAACGGCGGTCGAACGCGTTCAAATCGCCGAAATTCGCTCGTCGCGTCCGACTTTCTCTTGGATCGTTCCTAGCGAAGGCAAAAGCGTTTTTCAAACCGCTTGGCAAATTCAGCTTGCCGACTCTCGCGACGCGTTCAAAGAAAACGCCGAAACGCCCTTTATTTGGGACTCCGGCAAAGTCGCGAGCGCCGATTCGACTTCCGTCGCCTTCGGCGCGTCCGAACCGCTCAAAAATTCGACGATTTATTATTGGCGCGTGAGAATCTGGAATCAGTCGGACGAAGTTTCCGATTGGTCGGCGCTCAAAGCCTTCAAAACGGCGGAAAATTGCGAAGAATTCGCCGTGAGTTATTATCCGTTGGTCAAAGAGATCGATTTGCCCGTCGCGTCGAATCGAATTGACGACAAGACGACCTTTTTTGATTTCGGACGCGCTTCTTTCGGTCGACTTGAAGTGGAAATAGGCTCGAACGCGCCGGGTCAATTCGCGCTTATCCGTATGGGCGAGCGCGTCAAAGACGGCCGCGTCGACCGCAAACCGGCGGGAACGACCCGATATTGGGAATATAAACTGCCGCTTTTGCGCGGTCGACAAGTCTATTCGATCAAAACGCGCGTCGACAAGCGCAATTCCTCGGGTTACGCCGTCCTTATGCCCGATTACGTCGGCGAAGTTATGCCTTTTAGATACGCGGAAGTCGAAATTCTACCCGGCGCCGAAAAGAAAAATTCGCTCTTTGACGCGCCTCGACAGGCGCAAGTTCTCGGCGTCAAACGCGAATCGGTCTATTATCCCTTCGACGCCACCGCCGCCGCCTCGAATTTCCATTGCGACGTCGACGCCTTAAACCGCGTTTGGGCCTTGTGTCGTTATTCGATCAAAGCGACGTCCTTCGCCGGTTATTACGTCGACGGCGACCGCGAGCGCATTCCTTACGAAGGCGACGCGCTCTTGAATCAGTTGAGTCATTATGCGGTCGATCGCGAATATTCGTTGGCGCGACGCACGCAAGAATACTTGATCTTTCACCCGACGTGGCCGACCGAATGGAATCTTCAAGTCGTTCAAATGGCTTGGTACGATTATCTCTATAACGGCGATTCGCGACTTATCGCGCGTTACTACGACGATCTTAAAGCGAAATCAATGATCGCGCTTTCGGAAGAAAACGGTCTGATTAGTACGAAAAAAGGCAAACTGACGCCCGAATTTCTTAAATCGCTTCACTTCCAAGGCGCGGGCGGGTCGGCGTTCCAAGATATTGTCGACTGGCCTCACAAAGGTCTAGCCGGAAACGAAAACGCCGATTCGGGCGAGACGGACGGGTTTGTTTTTAACGATTTTAACGTCGTCGTCAACTCTTATCATTTCTTCGCGCTCAATTCGATGAAACGATTTGCCGAAATTTTAGGCAAAGAGGAAGACCGCGCCTTCTTTGAAGCGCAAATTGAGAAGACGCGCAAGGCGTTTCAAGAGACGTTCTTCGACAAAGAGCGCGGCGTTTATCGCGACGGAGAAAAGACCGACCACGCTTCTCTTCACGGCAATATGTTCCCGTTGGCGTTTGGACTCGTCCCGCCCGAAAACGTCGAGAGCGTTACAAAATTCGTCGAATCGCGCGGAATGCGTTGCAGCGTATACGGCGCGCAGTTTCTGCTTGAAGCCGCGTATGAAGGCGAAAACGACGATTACGGCTTGGAACGTATGATCGCCGACGATTTGCGCGGTTGGCTCAATATGTTGCGCGTCGGTTCGACGATTACGCTCGAAGCGTGGGACGACCGTTACAAGCCGAATCAAGACTGGAATCACGCGTGGGGCGCCGCGCCCGCAAATATTATCCCGCGTAAATTAGTCGGAGTCGAGCCGACCTCGCCCGGTTGCGCGACGTTGAGAATCAAGCCGCAAATCGCCGATCTAAAAGAAGTCGACGCGGTAGTTCCGACGATCCGAGGCGCCGTCGAATTGCAGATTCGCACGCCACGCGAAGAAAACGGGGGCGATATTTATCAACTCAAGCTCAATTTGCCCGGAAACGTCGCTTCAGACGTCTATTTGCCCGCCGTCGACGAAAACGACGAAATATTCGTCGACGACAAGCCGATTAGCGAATTCGGAATAAAAGTCGCGCGCGAAGGAAAATTCTGGAAGCTCGCGGAGGTCGGATCTGGTATTTGGAAGTTTGAACGTCGCGCGAAGTAAAAATTTTTGATAAGATTTCGCGGTTCCGTCTATTGATTTTCGATAGACGGAACTTTTTCTAAACGACGTTTTTTAAAAATCAAGAATTAACAGACTCCCAACTCACGCCTCCTTGAGAATCTTCAGAACACAACTGATATTCTTTTCCGATAAACTCGACTATTTCATACATTAACGAGCCCTTTTGGTCGTACAAATCGCTTATCGTTTGCTTCTTTGCTCGCGCTTTTTTACACGCGTGGACTATTTGTTCGTAAGTGAAATCGTTGTTATTGACTTTCTTATTGTTTTGATGATCGTAATAACGCTCTTCAAAACGTTTCCAATCGCCGTTAGATTGAAAATGAACGCGAAGCCAGTATTCAAAATCTCTGTTGCTTAAAATCCAACGACGTTTTTCTCTCTCTTCTTCTACCCAAGTTTTTATTTCGTCTAGTTGCGCTCTAGGTCGTCCGTCGTTGTCGCTAACGATCCATACGCTATCCCATTCTTCCTTTCTCTTTCTGAGCTTTTCAAATTCGTTTTTTACCTTTTTCAATAGATTTTTCGGATCGCTTGCGTTATCTCTTCGCGTCCAAGTAACGCTCAACATAACGCGACCTTTTTTACCCAGTTTTTTTCGTTCCTCCATAAAAACTGTTTTAACTCTTTCAATATAGGAATACTCTGTTTCAGCTCCTTCTGGACAGATACAAATAACTTTTCTTTGATCTAGAAAATCGATTGAACGTCCCAAGTTTTGTCTAGAACGTCTTAATTCCCCTTTTGATCGATTAGGATTCAAAATTTCCTCCCTCTTTCCTTTCTTTACCGATTAATGAATATGAGGAATACCGCCAAAACGACCGTAAAGATATGAAAATAATAAATTCTGTCCTTTATGTATTTTATAATCGGCGATACTCATTAACTCTGAAACTCCCTCTTCTCTATCGACAAGCCACATTTCGTCGCGTCTCAGTAAATCTTCGTCCAACAACAAGGCGTCGTGAGTCGTAAAGAAAAGTTGAGTTCTCGACTCGGGCGAACATTCGTCGAGATAGGCTTCGATTAGTTTTTTTGTCAACAGATGGTGCATACTCCTGTCTAGCTCGTCGATAAAAACCACGCTAGATTGAGAAGAATCTCGTAGACGAACCAACGCAGGCAAGAGATTCAATAAACGACGAGTTCCGTCCGATTCTTCTTCAAGTTCGAAGGGAATTTTTTCCAAACCGTCTTCTGAAGAGTGAATCGCCACTATCTTACTGAGTTTGGCGGGCTCTCCTCGATTGTCAAGGACGTTTGTCACCGCAGACTCAAACTGCTCTCTAAACCTTTCTTGCAATTCCTTTGGTATGTTATGCTCTTGCATATCCTGTATTATTTGTTCCAAAGTCATATCGACTTTAGCCAATTCGTCAAATCCAACGTCAAACGATTCTAATAATTCTCTACATTTCGGTTGTAACAGTCGAAAAGAACGAAAAATTTTCGAATGTGGCGGGATTAACAACAACGTCTTGTCGAACCAATTATAAACGCTACGAAACTCATCGCAACGTTGCTGGACGCTATTCGTTAAAAACAGAACGTTATCTCGCGTTCCCTCCCTTACGCACTTCAATCTACTCGACTTGAACTCGTCGGGAATTAATATGGAATCTGTATCTCGTTCAAACAAAAATTTCAGATTACCTTTTTTGCATACTTCGGCAAGACGCTCAGTATGAACCTTGTCATAGGAGACGACTAATTCGTAGTGATAAATCCTCGACTCCACAAGAAATTCAACTTCAAAAGAAACGGGCTTCTTTCTATCGTCTTTATTGAACGCAAAAGGTTTGACGTCAAATTTCTCTCCAACAACGCCTTTGCCTCTCACGAGCTTTTGTAAAAAAACAAGCGCGTCGAAAAAGTTTGTTTTACCAGACGCGTTGCCGCCAAAGACCGCCGAAATAGGCAGGAGTCTCACAGTACGATAATTTTTCACTTTTGGAACGCGTTCGTTGAAACGTCTTTTTGAACTTGCGATAGCGGAAAAGTCAAGACAATGAAAAGACTTCCAATTTTCAACCTTGAACTTAACAAGCATAATTCCGCCTCCACGTTTAACAAACTCTCGACAGCGCAAAACGTCGCCCTTATGCGCAATCTAAAAGTAAACAAAATAACAAAACTGTCAAGCAACTCCAAGGCGAAATATTCTTGATCGCCAAAAAGAAAAATTTTTCTCGTTACAAATATAAGGGAAAAACGCCTTCCTTCTATGAAGCCGATCTGTTTCTCCTTTTTTAACTTCAAACGTTCCTTTCTCCCCCTCCCCCAAAACGTTTTTTGAACGTATAATCAGAACGCGGCTTTTTTAGCGTTCATTCCAACGTGAAAGGTTTTCCAATGAAACGACGAGAATTTGTCAAGAGTTCGCTTGCGGTCGGCGCGGCGACGATTTTATCGAATCCGAAGTCGGCGCGCGGCGCGGTCGCCAACGAACGTCTCCGGCTCGGTCTGATCGGTTGCGGCGCGCGTTCGGATCGCGTTTGCAGCGATATGCTTCGTCATCCGGGCGACGACGTTCGATTCGAATATTGTAGCGACGTCAATATTCCGAACGCGGAAAATCGCGCCAAGCAGTTGACGCGCGACGGCGTGGCGCCTAAAATCGTCCAAGACGCTCGCGCCGTGTTCGACGACAAAGCGGTCGACGCGGTCGTGTTGATCACGCCCGACCATTGGCACGCGCTCCATACGATTTGGGCGTGTCAAGCGGGCAAGGACGTTTACGTCGAAAAGCCGTTGAGCAAATCGCCCTTTGAAGGGCTTCAAATGACGGCGGCGGCGAAAAAATACGGTCGCGTCGTCGCGGCGGGCAATCAAACGCGCTCGGCGGAATACTGTCGAAACGCAAAAAAACTGATTCAAGAAGGCTTTCTCGGCGATATCGAGTTCGTTCGCGTCAACAATATTTGGAGCGATCAGCCGCCGACGGTTCAAACGGGCGTTCCCGTTCCCCAAGGACTCGATTGGGATCGCTGGCTCGGACCGGCGCCCTATCGGGAGTATTCGCCGACTTATACAAGTTCGCTTGTTTGGGGTTATTTCTGGGATTTCGGCAACGGGCTTCTCGCGACTCAAGGCGTTCATCAAATCGACGTCGCCCGTTGGATTCTCGGACTCAAGACGCCGCGCTCCTGCTATACGGCGGGTGGAATCGATAAAAAACGCCTCGAGGATATGACGCCGACGACAAGTTCGACCGTCTTCGATTTCGGCTCTTTGATTATGAACGTCGAACAGACTATGCGCTGTCCGCATATGCTCGAAACAGACTGGGAAGTCCGCGAAAGCGATATGCATCCTTACTGGTTCCAAAATTCGACGCGCATCGAAATTTTCGGCTCGAAGTATTTGATGGTTATCGGTCGACTCGGCGCCGGTTGGCAAATATTCGACCGCACGAAACAACGCCAACCCGTCGTAAAATCGCAAGAATACGGAAATTATTCCAGACTGCACCTTGCGCATACGAACGATTTTATCGACGCGGTTCGCGAACGACGCGAAACCAATTCGCCCGTCGAAGAATGCCGTCTCAGCACGCTTCTCGTTCAATACGCCAATATCTCGTTGCGCGCCGGAAGCGTCAAGCTGGAAATCGACCAAAACTCGGGCGAAATTACGAATTGTCCCGAGGCGCGGCGATTCTGGCGCCCGGAATTTCGAAAGGAATACGACGTTCCTGAAATCAAATAAAACGCGACTTTGCCGCCGTTCACGTTAATTATAAGAAAGAGTCGTTTATGAAACGTTTTGCAACGCTTTGCGCCTTGTTGATTACTTGTTTTAGCGTCTCGCCGTTAGTAGCGCAAGACGCGTTAAATCTGAATTTCCGTTTTGAAAACGTACCCGAAGACAAGCAGTTTGTCGCCGACCTAGTGAAAACGCGGATCGCCGAACGTTCCTCCTCGGGCGCGTTGACCGTCGCGTTCAAGCTCGACGCCGACGCCTTCGAACCCGAAGAATTCGCGATCAAGTCGAACGGTTCCGAAGCGACGATCTCGTCCGGCGAATTTCTAGGACTAGTCTTCGGCGCTGGCAAGTTGCTCCGTTCTATCGATTATCGAGCGGACGGCTTCGAGGTTCCGACGTTCGCGGTTCGCGAAAAGCCAAACGCGCCTTTCCGTTGCTGTTATTACGCGCGCCATTTCCACAACTGGTATCATATGGCGGACGCCAAAGAACTCGAACGCTATACGGAAGACCTTGCGCTTTGGGGTTTTAACGTCGTCTCGACGTTGCCCGTTCCGACGATCAACGTCAAACTTGATCCCGCGTCGGACGAGTGGCGTTCGGAGGTCGAAGGCGTCAAAAAAATTCGCAACGCCGTTCATCGGCTGGGAATGAAGCTCGTTTTAGGTAATTGCGCCAATCAGGCGACCGTCGACATGCCCAAAGAAATCGCCGCGACTCCGAACGTCGATCCCAAACGGGGCAACAACGGTCAAAACGCTTGTCCTTCCAATCCCGAAGGATTCAAGTTCCTCGAACGTCTCTATCGCGCGATTTACGAGTCTTATTCGGACGGTCAAGCCGATTACGCGAGTTTCTGGCCCTTTGACGAAGGGGGTTGCGAATGCGAAAAATGCGCGCCTTGGGCGGAAAACGGATTCCTCAAATATTCCGCCCTCTTTGGCGATCTGATCAAAAAAGAATACGCGCCCGACCAAGTTTTCATTCTCTCAACGTGGACTTATCACGAAGACGAATTTCACGCCGCTTGGGAATGGCTCAAAGACCATCCTGAATTCGAATACGTTTTGGCGGATAGTCACGGCGACTTTCCTAAATACCCGCTTGAACACCCGTTGCCCGAGGGACGCAAACTAATTACGTTCCCCGAAATCAGCATGTGGGGACGCGGACCTTGGGGCGGATACGGCGCCACGCCTTTGCCCGGTCGCTTCACGGCGTTGTGGAATCAAGTTCGCGGGCAGGTCGACGGCTGCATGCAGTATTCTGAAGGTCCGTTCGAAGACATTAACAAAATCGTCGTCGGTCGTTTTTATTACGACGACGCGGACGCGGACGAAACGTTGCGCGAATACGCGCGTTACGAGCTTTGCGGCGCCGATCCCGAAGATTTTGTCAAGCTCTGTCGCGCTTTCGAACGCGTTCATCTGATTCAAGACTCGCCTTCGCCGGAATATCGCGAAACGTCGATCGAAGCGATGAAAATCGCAATGAAAATCGATTCGGAAATTCTTCCCTCGCTGAAGAATTGTCTTCGTTGGCGCCAATGTTATTGCCGCGCGTTGACCGACTACGAACGCAACGTTCGCGGAACGATCAACACGCAAACCTACGCCGACGCCATTCGCGAATTACAGATTATGTATCATTCGGATCGATTTCCCGCAGGTTGCGACGATCCAATGCACTGGTGTACGGCGCCCTCTATGCCCGGCGGCGAGATCAAAGCGTATCCGCGCCCCGAGGAAGAGTTGAACCAAGAAAAGTAATAACGACGACAAGGCCGTCGTCCAAGGTAATTTTCATCAAAAACTAGCAAAGGAACAAAGATGTCAAATCGTTTTTTCTCGGCGTCGATCTTCGCGGCGCTCGTCGTCTTTGCCGTCGCAAACGCGCGCGCGGGCGAAGTGTGGACTTACCCCGCGCCCGAAGGCGAAGGAATTGAAAACGCCTATTCTATTAAGGTCGACGGAAAAAAAGTCGACGTTTATCGCGCGCCGGATCAAGAGGAAGGCAGCGGCGAATATTATTTCGCTTCGTTCGATTTTAAGGGAACCGTAAAGATCGAAATCGCGGCGCCCTTCAATCTCTCGAAAACGCAAATCGCGCCGGAACGTTTCGGCGTCAAAACGCTTGAACAAACCGAAAAAACGTTGACGCTCGAAGCCGACAAGCCGTTCCAAATCTCGATCGAACCGAACGGACGCGTTAAGCCGTTGATTCTTTTCGGACTCGAGCCGGAGACCGACGCGCCCAACGAAGGGGACGAGAACGTCGTCTATTTCGGACCGGGCGTTCATAAGCCGGGTCAGATCGATTTGACCGACGATCAAACGCTCTATATCGCGCCCGGCGCGGTCGTTTACGGGGGCGTTAAAGCGGTCGGTAAAAATATGACGATTCGCGGTCGCGGCGTCCTTGCCGGCGATATTTGGGAACGTTTTCAAGGACCGATGGGCTTTAACGTCCATTGCGTAGACGGCGAAAACATAACGGTTCGCGATATTATTATTCGTTCGCCGTGGAGTTGGACTTGCACGTTCTGGAACTGCCAAAACGTGACGATCGACGGTCTTCGCATCGTCGCTTCCAATATGATCAACGACGACGCGGTCGATCTTTGCAACACGCGAAACGTCGTCGTCAAAAATTGTTTCCTGCGCAGTCAAGACGATTCGATCGCCGTCAAGGGCGAATACGAAGGTTGTTATCCGTGCGAAAACATCGCCGTTGAAGACTGCGTTTTCTGGACGGATCGCGCCAATATTTTCCGTATTGGATACGAATGCGTCGCCGACTATTTTAAAAATATTACCGCCAAAAACATCGACGTCTTACACTACAGCGTCAATTATCGAGACCCGGAAGAATATTGGTCGAACGCCGTCGTTTGGTTGCAACCGAACCAAGAAGTAATGATGAGCGACTGCCGTTTTGACAATATTAGAGTGCGAGCCGACGGTATCGACGCAATTTTACTTTCCGCGAAGCCAATGAGTTGCACCTACGGCGAATACCAGAACCCGACGCCGGGTAAATTAGAAAACTGTTCGCTCAGCAACTTCACAATTTACGGCGAAAAGAAAGGCTTCAACGGAATTATTCACATTAAAGGCTTGTCCGAAAAGAGTTACGTCAAAGGTCTGAAGCTCAAGAACATTGAATATTTCGGCGAAAAAATCGACGAAAATTCGCCGAACGTTCAAATCGGCAAAGAATTTACCGAAGACGTCTCGTTTGAATGAGAATTTGAGTAAGTAAAAATAGTAAAAAAGCGCGAACGAGGCTATTTAAAGTCGTTCGCGCTTTTCTTTATCGCCCAATCACGCGCCCTTAACGCCCAACGATTTCGACAATTTGTATTCGATACTGTCGCAAAGGGCGATCCAAGACGCTTCGACGACGTTTTCGCTGACGCCGACCGTTCCCCACCGCTCGTCGCCGTCCTTACTGTCGATAATAACGCGCGTCGTCGCGGCGGTCGCGGCGTCGGAATTTAACACGCGGACTTTATAATCGACCAACTTCATCTCGGCAAGTTCGGGATAAATCGGCTGCAAGGCTTTTCTTAACGCGTTGTTGAGCGCGTCGACGGGACCGTCGCCTTCGGCGACTTCGTGCCTAATTTCGCCGCGTCGCCCGACTTGCAATTTGACGGTCGCGACGGTCGCCTTAGTGGTAAGCGCGTCGTTGACGTCGAAGACTTCGACGCTCGTCTTGTAGTTGAGTCTTTTGAAACTGGGACGAAATTCGCCCTTCACTTTACGCACAAGCAGCTTGAAGGAACCGTCCGCCGCTTCGTACTGGTAGCCTTGACTCTCTTTTCGCGTCAAAACGTCCAGAATTTTGGCGATCGTCTCTTGATCGAGCGCGCCGTCTTCCTCGAGGCGGTACTTTTTGGCGCACGCGACGATGTTCGACTTGCCCGAAAGTTCGCTGACAAGAATTCGCCGTTCGTTTCCGACGGCGCTCGGCGCGATATGCTCGTATGACGCCGAATTTCGATTGATTCCGCTGACGTGCATTCCGCCCTTATGCGCGAAGGCGCTCTTTCCGACGAACGGCTGAGCGTCGTTTGGGTTCACGTTCGCCAATTCGTACATAAATCGCGAAAATTCGGTCAGTCTTTCAATGGAACCCGACCTGAGAACTTCGTATTTTCCGCCCTTTTTAAGCGCAAGATTCGCGGCGACGACGAGCAAGTCGGCGTTTCCGCAACGTTCGCCAAGTCCGTTGATCGCGCCTTGAACGAGCGTCGCGCCCGCGTCGACCGCCGCCAACGCGTTTGCGACGGCAAGACCGCAGTCGTTATGCGTATGAATTCCCACGTCGACGCGTCTAGCCTCTATTCGCGCAAGGGCGTCGACGGAAACGCGAACGCCCGACGCGATCTCTTCTGGAGTCGACCCTCCGTTGGTGTCGCACAAGACGACCTTCTCCGCGCCCGCGAGCCCCGCGACGCGAAGCGTTTCCAACGCGTATTTTTCGTCGTCCTTAACGCCGTCGAAGAAATGTTCGGCGTCAAAAAAGACCCGCTTGCCCGACGAAACGAGAAAACGAATCGTTTCGTCGATCATTTCAAGGTTGTCTTCCAAAGAGACGCAAAGAACTTCGCGCGCTTGGAACGCGGACGCCTTGCCGACGATCGTCAAAATCGACGCTTGCGATTCGAGCAAACGCGCCAAGCCGTAATCGTCTTCGGGACGCGCGCCTTTGCGACGCGTCATTCCAAAAGCGCAGACGACGGCGTTCTTCGGGGGCTTTTGCGCGACGCGTTCGAAATACGCCTTGTCCTTTTCGTTCGAGGCGGGGTAGCCGCCTTCCACGTAGTCAAACCCCAGCTCGTCCAACTTTGCCGTCGCGGAAAGTTTGTCGTTTAGAGAGAACGCGACGCCTTCCGACTGCGCGCCGTCTCGCAAAGTCGTGTCGTATAAATCGATTCGAACGGTCATAATTCCCTCGCGTCGATATTCGGAACGCTACTTCAGAACGTTTCTTCGACGAATTCTTTCTCCAGTTCCTTTTGTCCGACGTCTCCAAACGACTCGTCGACGACGACGCAAGCGGAACGTTCGCTCAAACTAATAACGTTCGCGTTGACGCCCTTGTTTCCGAGCGTTTTAAACATACGACAAGCCAAGCCGGTATGACTGCGCAACCCTGAACCGCGAACGGTCAATTTGGCGACGGTCTGATTCGAATCAAATTTGGCGCTCGAGTTCGCGCAAATTTCGTTCAGAATCTTCGCCGTAGCGTCAAATTGTTCTCGCGGAACGGTGAACGACATATTCGCCTTGGCGTCTCGACTTGAACTTTGAACGATAATATCGACGAAAACGTTTCCTTCGGCGAGTCGATCAAACACCAGCGCGGCGACTCCCGGCGTGTCTGGCAAATCGCGCAAGGTAAATCGCGCCTGATTCTTATCGAGCAAGACGCTTTCGACGACGACGCCTTCCATTCTTGTCAAACGGGAAATCCAACTCGCGGAAACGCCCTTTTCAAACTCGAAAGACTCTTCCGCGCGCGACGCCTCTTCAGAGTTCGCGTCGCCGTCGCGCAATTCCGGGGCGGCGTCGAGTCGGAACGCTTCGTGCAAGGCGCGCAACGCGTCGACGCCCTTGTCGCGCGCGACCAACGCGGAGATTTTAAGATCGCTCGTCGCGATCGTTTGCATATTGATCCCGACTTTAGAAAGCGCGTGGAACATCTTGCGCGCCACTCCGCTTTGTTTCGCCATACCCAGCCCGACGATCGAAACTTTAGCGACGTCGTCGTCAAACTCGCAACTCGCGGCCTCGACTTCTTTCACGACTTCCAACGCGACTTCGCGAGCGCGTTGCGCGTCTCCAGACTGGACGGTGAAAGAGACGTCGGTTAGACCGCCCGAACTGGAATTTTGCGCGATCATATCGGTCGGAATAGAGGCGTCGGCAAATTTCGAGAAGAGCTTCATCGCGACGCCCGGTTTGTCGGGAACGCCGACGAAAGTAAGGCGCATCTCGTCTTTATCAAGCGCGACTCCGCAGACGGGCGCGTCTTCGCGTTCGCTCTTGGGTCCGATCACGGTGCCCGGATTGTCGCTAAAACTACTGCGAACGTGAATCAACACGCCGAATTTCTTTCCGAATTCGATCGAACGACTGTGCATAACGCCCGCGCCCATACTGGCCAATTCGAGCATTTCGTCGTAACTAATTCGTTCCAATTTTCGCGCTTGGGGCACGACGCGCGGATCGGTCGTGTAAACGCCGTCGACGTCGGTGTAAATGTCGCAACGATCGGCCTTCAACGCGGCGGCCAGCGCGACTGCGGTCGTGTCGCTCCCGCCTCGTCCAAGCGTCGTAATGTTGAAGTCGTCGTCGATTCCCTGAAAACCGGCCGCGATGACGATTTTGCCTTCGTCGAGAGCGCGACGCATACGTTCGGTCGAAATAGAACGAATACGCGCCTTGTTGTAGGAGGCGTCGGTTCGAATGCCGATTTGCGCGCCCGTGAAACTGACGGCCTTATGTCCAAGGGACTGCAAAGCGATCGCCATCAACGCGATCGTGACTTGCTCGCCCGTCGACATCAACATATCCATTTCGCGCATATTGGGACGCTCGCTAAGTTCGCGCGCCAACTCGATCAAGCGATCCGTCTGTTTGCCCATCGCGCTGACGACCATCACAACCTGATTGCCCGCGCACGCTTCACGAATAGCTTTCCGCGCTGCGGAAAGAATTTTCGTCGTATCCGCCACGCTCGTCCCGCCAAATTTCTGCACGATCAACGCCATTGCGCTTTCCCCTTTCATATACGTCGGCTTATAGGTCGTCGCGCGTCGTCGTAGCCTCGAATCGTTCGAACGCGCGCGCAAATTCCATAACATTATATAGTTTGTTCGACGCGTTCCAAGGCGCCCCGGCGCGTCCTTTTCGAAGAGTCGCGATTCGACGAACAAGACTGAACGGGGCGTTGACGCCAAACAAACCTTCGATACAATCGCAATAACGCAAGAAAGGAAGAACAATGGAGTTTGATAGAATTTCGCCCGACGTCTCGCGCGCTTTTTTCGACGACCCCCTTGTCGAGCTAAAACGGCTCTTCGCGGGAAGTCGCGCGCGCGTCCTTTTGCAACTTGCGTCTTTCGGCGCGACGGGCTCCATTAAGGACGTCGCGGCGTCCGCGATCGTCGACGCGGGCGAAGCGCTCGGCTTACTAACGCCGCGAAAACAAATCGTCGAGGCGACGTCGGGCGCTTGGGGCGTCGCGCTCGCTAGCGTCGCCGCCGCGCGAGGGTACGAATTGACGCTCGTCGCGCCCGAAAATTTAGCGACGTCGCTACGACGACGCGCGGAAGCGCTTGGCGCGAAGTTCGATTTAACTTCAGAACGTCTAGGTTTTTCGGAAGCGCGTCGCGTCGCGCGCGAAAAAGGACGCGACGATTCGAAAGTTTGGGTTCCCGATTTTTTCGCCAATCCGGCCAATTCGGCGATTTACGAAGCGACGCTCGGACCGTCGTTATACCGCGCGACAAACGGTCGCGTCGATTATTTCGTCTCATACGTCGGAAGCGGAGGTTCTTTCGTCGGAACGACTCGATTCTTACGTCGTCGCAATTCAAAAATAAAGTTCGTCGCCGTCGAAAGCCGCGAAACGCCGATCTTATCGAGAGAACGCGGTTCAAGGTTTAGTCTTGAGCCGAACGTCGTCCCCCCTCTTTTCCTTTCGAGTTACGCGTCGTCGATCAAAAGCGCGACGACGGAAGAATCGCGCGAATGGGCGCGTCGCCTTGCGTTAACCGAAGGAATCCTTGCGGGGGCGACGACGGGCGCAAATCTCGCCGTCGTCGCGCGTCTTGCTTCTCGCCGTGAAAATCAGGGCAAGACGTTCGTTACGCTCGCGTTTGATCGCGGAAACGCACTTGAGTAACGAAGATAAAAAAAAGCCGGGCGAAGTTTGGCTCTTCGTCCGGCTTCTTGATCGACGTCGCAACCGATCAAGTTATTTTCTAATAGTCGCGTCGAGATTGCGCCCGGCGACAGCAGTCGGCGGGTTCCTCAAAAACGCGTCTTTTAACGATTCGTCGCCGACGTTGGCGCGAGAGTAACAGTACGTCGTTTCTTCGCTCATTAGGCTGACGTCTTCAGGCTCGGATTGCAACATCGCTTGAATCTTCTGATTTCCAGCCGCCAACGCTTGAGCTTGGACGCGGAAAACCACCGATTCGCCCGCTTTCAGGCAGTCGATGCGCTTGAACAAAACTTTCGACTCGTTTTCGTAAACAAAACCTTTTCCGTCCTCGACGGCGACCGGTCTCATTCCCGCGCCAAGGAACACGCCCGAATTGACGTCGCGAGCGTCGCGGGTTCCGTTGTTTTCGACGATCAATTCATATACGCAATCCTTGCCGACGGCGACCGGTTCTTTCGGCGCGTTCACGCGCATCGCCAACACGGCGATCGATTCGATATGAATCAAGGATTCCGCTTGAGCCGCGACGCCGGTTTGATCGACGCCGACCGCTTCAAATTTCGCCGTTCCGACCGATTTCACGCGACAAGAGACGTTGAACGTCGCTTCTTCGTTCGGACGAACAAAGGGCGTCGACCAGTAGACGCGTCGTTTTTCGTCGTTGCGACGCGCGCGATTCGAGCAGTAGACCAATTCGACGCCTTCGGGAATTTGCGCCACGACGTCGACGTTCTGCAACGCGGCGTCGCCGACGTTTTTCACGCGAACGCGCGCTTCAAATTCGCCGTCGACAAATTGCAAGTCGGGCGTCTCGACCGCGACTTCAAGTTTGCCGCGCAACGTCTCGACGCGCTTGGAAGCGACCGCTTTCAAACCGTAAGCCCCGGACGCCTCGACGTCGATGACGAAATAGTCTTCCGCAAGCGTCTTGACGGACATCTCGACCGTCTTTTCCTCGCCCGCGTTCAATTTTCCGACCCGTTGACGAGCTTGGTTCTCGCCCGTCGAAACGAAAAGCTCGACGTCTTCCGCCGCTCCGTTGCCAATGTTGCGCAAACGCAGACGGTATTTGTCTTCGACGCCCCATTCGATCGTGTCGCGTCCTTCGATCGACGCTTCCAAAATCGGCTCTTGAACTTCGACGTCGGCGCTGGCAAAGGCGCGCTCGAATTCAAATTGGCTCGTCAATTCGAAAGCGACTCGTTTCGTCGGAGTCAAGTTAATCGAGAGAATCGCTTCGCTGTTCGGAAGTAACGTTCCGACGTTCCAGACGCAACGATTGGCGCTCGAACGCGTCCCGCCGCTTTCGATAATCGCGGAACCTTCGTCGACGCTCGGCTTGACGCCAACGGCGGACTCGGGCAATTCGGTGGTAACGACCAACTTGCGCGCGGGTTCGTCGCCGACGTTGCGCACGCAGACGCGATAAGTCGCCTCTTGACCGACGATCAATCGTTTCGGACCGTTCGTGCTTATTTCAACGTTCGGAGCGCGTCCAAAGGAAAGCGTTCCTTGTTCCGAAGTCGTTTCCGCGATAACTTCCGCGACCGGCTCGGGCTCGGGCTCGGGTTCGGGCTCGGATTTGCTTACTCTCGTCGACGCGACGGTATTGCGATAGGCGTCAAATCGTTCGTCAAGTCTGCTGAGAGACTCTTTGTCGGCGCGAAGCGCCCCTTCGTATTGGTATGACTCGCCTTCTGGCGTTTCGGAGGCGTCGACGGAATAAACGCGTTCGCTCTTCCGCGCCTTCTTGACGTTCGTCGGACGTTTCGCGACGTCTTCGCGCGTCGGACGTCGAGCGTCGCGACTCTTGCTCGCCGATCGTTTCAACGGAATCGGTTCTTCCAACGATTCCAATTCGTCCGCCGATTCTTCCTCGTCGTAAGCGACGTCGGCGTCTTCATACGCTTCTTCTTCAGGCTCGGTCGAAACGACGTCTTCCTCGTCGTCGGAAGAATCGTCTTCAAGCAATTCTAACGACGCGTAAGAGTCTTCGTCGCGCAAACTGCGACGCTTCGAACTATTGCGCGCCGTCTCTTTTTCTTGCCGACTAACGGGCGCGCCTAAATTGTCCTCTTCCAACTCGTCGAGCAACATCGAAGCGACTCCGCCGGTCGCCGAAGTGCGAACGTCGTCGCCGACTTGACGACCAAGACTCGACTCCTTCAACGAACTGATCGACTTCGTTTGACGTAAATCCGCGACGGGCTGAGAAACGCCCGAAGGAGAGGCGACGCCGACGCGACGTCCTGTGTTAAATCCGATGATAGCGCGATTAGAACCGCTTTGCGCCGACGCCGACGGTCCTGGATTCGAACTAGCGAAACCCGCGACTTGCGCGCGACTTTCCGCCGCGCTACAAAGCGCGACGGTCGCCAACGTTAAAAGAACCGCAAGTCGAATTCTTCTTACTTTGTGCGATCGTTTCTTTGTCATTTTGCGACGTCTTTCTCAAAAACTTGCTTGATTATCGCGTTGCAATTCTTACAATTCAAGGGCGCCAAAATACCCTTTGAATCCTATGCAACGCTCCTTTTGGTCTTATCGTCCCTGTGTTTTTTACTCATTAGAACAAAATTGGCAAAAATAGCGATTATTTCGAAAAAACATTAAACGTCGAAATTCGCTTGTTACGTAAACTATGCCGACGCTTTCCGTAAGAAGTTGTCGTATTTGCAAAAGTTGTTATAATACCCTCAAAGTCGGAGGATTCTACGGAGTCGTCGTCTTTGTCGCGTTAGTTTACGTCGCTAGAGCGTTCGCAGTCAAACCGTTCCGCAGATTGGATCTTGGTTATGATTTTTACAGGAATACTCCTATATCCTATTGTCGAGATAGTCGCGTTCTACTTGGTCGCCAAAGCGACGTCGTGGTCGACGGTTCTTTTGGCGACGGCGGGAACGTCTTTTCTCGGCGTCGCGCTCTTTCGTCGTCGACGGTTCGGTTTTGGCGCGTCGGATTTTACGGCGCGTTCCCTAGAAAATTACCTCTTTGGCAATCTGGGCGCTTTTGCGCTGATTATGCCCGGTTTTGTTTCCGACTTATTCGGAATAATACTGTTGATTCCGCCGTTGCGACGCGCCTTGCTGGCGTTCGTTCGTTTCTGCGGGTTCGATTCGAGCAAAAATTCCGTCGGCAATTTCTCTTTTTTACGCGCGTTTAGTTTCAGCGAGCGCGACAAGGGCGCTTTTGATCCAAATCGATATGATTCCGACGAAGAGCCGATCGACGTCGAATCTTGCGATCCTCGCGAGCGTTCGAACCAAACGCGCTCCGACGATTCGCGTTCCGACAATTCCGACGCGATCGAAGTCGATTTCGTCGTTCGCCAATAAACGAGCCGGGCTTTTGTCCCCATTCCTAGAAACGTTGGGTCTGCTTTGACAATAAAAAACGATCGTTCGAACGGTTTCTATCGCGTTCTGCGCCTGCCTTTCTTTCCGACCGACTCGGAAGCGAGTTTGACGCCCGATCCGTTTTCTCCCGACGCGCTCCTTGGCGGGTTCCTTGTCGGCGTTGAAAATCGAACGGCGGAACTCGCGACGCGTTTGGCGATCGACGGCGTTCCTATTTTTGACAGACCGTTGGGGAACGCGCCCCTTGACGCCGTCGCGTCGAGCGCGCGAACGGCGACGCGCGCCGACGTCGAAATTCTGCTGAACGCGGCGGAAAACGCCCCAAATCGCGCGGACGCCCAATCTCTCGAATCGTCGCTGTTCGACGCGCCTCTTTTTAACGCTTGTCGTCGCGATTCGTCGCGTCCGTTCATTCTTGGATACGCGCCCTTTGAAAGGGTCGACTTCCTCTCTCCGCTCGTTTTTTACGGTCCAAGCGGCTCGGGCAAGACGCGCCTAGTCGAGGGAATCTGTCAGAGTCGTCGTCTTGCCGCGCCGAACAAAACGACTTATCTCCTCTCCGCCTCGGATTTCGTTCAGGCGTTAAACGACGCGATTCGTCGGGAACAAACGGAACTGTTCCGCAGTCTTTTTATGCAGGCGAGCGTCGTAGCGATCGAAAACGCCGATCTACTTGCCGAAAAGGCGTCGGCGCAGTCGGAAATTCTGGCGTTGCTTGACGCCGCGATTAAAAAGCGCAAATTAGTCGTTCTGACCTTTTCGCAACTCCCTAGCGCGATTCCCGGTTTAACGCCCGACTTAGAAGCGCGACTGTCTGGAGGCCTACTGGTTCCAACGCGACTTCCGACCGTCGAAACAAAGGGCGAAATCGTCGATCGCGTCGCGCTAAAATTAGGCTTGAACCTGTCGGATTCCGCGCGCGAATTGTGCGTCGAGCGTTTGCCTTCTTCAGTCGGAGGCGCTTGCGCGGCGCTCGTCCAAGCGGCTCGAGAATTTTCGACTATGCGTTCGAGTCCGAATCGCGAAAATTTCGAAGCGTTCTTCAAGCGGCGCGATCCCGCGCGAGAATGGACGCTCCAGCTAATCGTGCGAACCGTCGCCAAATATTTTTCCGTCTCGATCGTCGCGTTGCGAAGTAAAAGCCGCTCAAAAACTCTCTCCGTCGCAAGACGTTTCGTCGTCTTTTTTGCAAGAAGACTCACCGACGCCACTTTTCAGGAAATTGGACGTCAATTCTCTGATCGCGATCATTCGACGATGATATACGCCGTAAAAGAAATTGAAGACGCCTTCCGTAACGACGAAGAAACCCGTTTTCATTTAATCGCCGTCGCCAAATTGTTGCGCGCGGAAGAAAAAATCGGACTTTAACTTGAAAAAATAAGACGCGAAACCAAACGTAACGAAACCGAACGTAAAGAAGCGAAGTTTAACCTTGTCTGTTTTGACAATAACGCTAAATATGCGTCTAAGGATTCAAAAAAAAGTTTGTATATTCGATTAAAATTCAAAAAAACTTGATTCGCGTCGACAAGAACGTTATAATACTCTTGGATTGTGCGAGCGTCGTCGCCTTTGCAAGGCGCGGACGTTCTTTTCCGTTCCTAATCGTTATCCGTTGCGAGGCTTCAAATGAAACGTAATTCTTCTCGGCGTTCGGCTTTTACGCTCGTCGAACTTTTGGTCGTTATCGCGATCATCGGCATTTTAATCGGTTTGCTTCTACCGGCGGTTCAAGCGGCGCGCGAGGCGGCGCGTCGTATGCAATGCACCAACAACATTAAACAGTTGGCGCTTTCCGTCCATAATTTCCACGACGTGAACGGATATTTGCCCCCGATCGCTCAAAACAACAGCCAATTCTCACGAATTAGCTGGCTGGTAATGATTCTTCCGTTTGTGGAACAGACCGCCGTCTGGAACGAATACGCCCAAGGCGGAAACGTCTATTTGTCGACCCCCGGTCAAGCCAATTCGTCGCGTACTTCTTCTACTTGCGCCGCTTATCAAGCGAGTCCGTGGGATTGGTCCGTCGCGATGTGGTACGCCGAAATTCCGTGCAAACACTGCCCGTCCGACGGCAATACCAAAGACTCCGCCGCGCAATGGTTCCCCGGTCGAACGAATTATCGCGCAAGTCTGGGCGACGCGACGATCGCCTCGTGTTATTTTGACGGCGACGGAAAAAAATCAAGAGGTCCCTTCGAAGTAAACAATTCGCAGAAATCGGTTCGTGATTTCGCGTATATCTCCGACGGAACAAGCAACACGGTTATGTTGGGCGAAATGCTCACCCACGCCACGACGGGAGGTTCCGACGAAATTACGCGCGATATTCGCGCCGGTATCTTGACGGGAAAAAATCCGCAATGGCCTTCAACTTGCGTTGGGTTCCAAGACCCGGACAACCCGAGTCAATTCATTGCGAGCGCCGTCACGCGTCCTTGGCTCGGGCGACGTTGGCCGGACGGAATGTACGTCTATTCTTCCTGCAACACCGTTTTGCCTCCAAACTCCGTTAGCTGCCTATATTCCACTTCCGACGCCGAACGAACCATTATGACGCCAAGTTCAAGGCACTCGGGCGGAGTCAATATCTCGATGTGCGACGGTTCCGTCCGTTTCGTGAGCGACACGATCGACTGCGGCGATTCCAGCGCCGACAACGACCTATATCGAGGAAAATCGACCCCGAGCGGATACGGCGTTTGGGGCGCTATGGGATCCGCAAACGGCGGAGAAACGGTCTCGCTGTAAGACCTTGCGTTTATTAGACCGTTAATAAGGGTAAAAAAATGAAACGAACTTTATTTGCGTCGATACTCCTTTGCGCGTTTGTCGCCGCGTGTTGCGGATGCGATAAAAACACGTTTGGCGTCGTCGACGTAACGGGCAAGATCACCGTCGACGGAAAGCCGGTCGAAGGAATTTCCGTCTCGATGTCGCCCGTCGATCCCGCCGCCAATCCGACGCAACGCGCGGCGGCGGGCGTCACTAAAGAAGACGGCACGTTCCGCGTCGTCACGCCCGGCGCCAAAGTCGCGGGCGTTATGCCGGGCGATTACGTCCTAACCTTCCAAAAGGAAGTTTGGCTGACGGAGGACGGGGAACTTGCCGAGAATATCCCCTACGATCCTTCGAAGCCGGAGCCGAAAACGCATCCGGAGGATTTGTTGCCGCCGAAGTACAAGAATCCCGCAAATTCGGAATGTAAAGTTACCGTAGAAGCGAAAAAATACAAGAAAGGCGAAGTCGCCTTTGAATTTGATCTCTCTTCGGAAAAATAGCGAGACGGAATTGAAATCAACGCGCCGACGGTTTTAAACTGTTCCGCCGATTTGCGATATGTTGATTTTAAAAAAACGAGAAGCGAATTTCCCGCGTCGTAAGACGCGGGGCGTTTCAAAATCGCGCCTAGAATCGTTGTTTTTGGGGGGGGAATTCCAACCGCCGAATTTCATTTGGCGTCTTTCTCGGAATACTTTCCGCAGACGTTTACAAATAAAAACGCGACGTTTTAAGACGTCGCGTTTTTTTTAAATCTTCAGTTCGTTTCTAGGCGAACCGAAGCGAATTTAACGATCAACACCACCCGCGCAGTTTCATCGCGTCGGCGACGCGCTTGATCGCGACCAAATACGCCGCTTCGCGCAAGCTGACTTTCTTCTCTTGACTCATATTATAGACGGCTTTAAACGCGTTCGTCATCTTCTGATCCAAGCGTTTTTGAACGTCTTCGAGTTCCCAATAGTAGTTTTGCGCGTTTTGGCACTGCTCGAAATAGGAGACGGTGACGCCGCCCGCGTTCGCGAGGTAGTCGGGTACGAGGCAAATACCCTTTTCATTGATGATCTTGTCGGCTTCGGGCGTGGTCGGTCCGTTCGCCAATTCGCAAATGAATTCGCATTGGAGCTTCGGAGCGATCGCTTCGGTGATTTGATTTTCAAGCGCGGCGGGGAAGAGAACGCAGACGGGAAGCGTCAAAAGCTCTTCGTTCGTAACTTCTTTGGCGCCGGGGAAGCCCGCCAACGCGCCGTTCGCCTTCTTGTAGGCGACCAATTCTTGCGCGGCAATTCCTTCGGGATTGTAAACTCCGCCCTTCGAATCGGAAACGGCGACGACTTTCATACCGAGGATTTCTTCCGCCAACGTCGCGGCAAATTGTCCGGCGTTGCCAAAGCCTTGAATCGCGCACGTCTTGCCTTTGAGGTCGACTCCGTAAGCCTTGGCGCATTCGCGCATAACGTAAATTCCGCCGCGCGCCGTCGCGTCGCCGCGACCTTGCGAACCGCCGAGCCCGACCGGCTTGCCGGTGATGACGCCCGGATGGCATTCCATCGTCATCTTTTCATATTCGTCCATCATCCACAGCATAATTTGCCCGTTGGTGTACACGTCAGGGGCGGGCACGTCTTTCGTGATGCCGACGACGGGGGCGATGGCGCGCATATAAGCGCGAGCGAGGCGTTCTTTTTCCGTTTCGGAGAGTTCCTTCGGATTGCAGACGATTCCGCCTTTGCCGCCGCCAAGAGGAATGTCGACGACGGAGGTCTTCCACGTCATCCAGCAAGCGAGCGCGCGCACGGTGTCGATCGTTTCGGTCGGGAACCAACGAATGCCGCCCTTTGCGGGACCGCGCGCGGTGTTGTATTGAACGCGGAATCCTTGGAACACTTTGGTGGAGCCGTCGTCCATTTTGACGGG
Source organism: Thermoguttaceae bacterium (assembly GCA_045599865.1). Lineage (GTDB taxonomy): Bacteria > Planctomycetota > Planctomycetia > Pirellulales > Thermoguttaceae > RUG369. The sequence continues at coordinate 3,902 of JAZRWW010000219.1, read as the reverse complement.
CAGAGCGACCCAAACTTCGCGTTGGGGCGTGCACAAAAGAGCCGTCGTCGCTTCGTCAAGTCCAAGAGCCTCGGCCGCTTTAACGACGCGCGCTTTAGCGATTTCGAAGGGGTTGCGTTCTTCAGCCATTTTAATCTCCTTATCGATTTGGAATAGGCTATAAAGGTCTTTAATATGTCGTTGCTTTTACATTAGCTTTTTTAATCTTTATTATAATTATTACCCGATTGTTATTTTTCGCAAGAGGGATATAAAAATTTTTTATAAAAAATAGTTAGATAAAACTAATTATTGCTATAAAGTTCTCGTTTTGTCGTTTTCCTTTTGTCGTTTGTAATTTGGAATATGATTGGCGTTTGACGCGCGTATGCTAGGTTGGTTCGATTTGTTTCCTCAAAATTTCTTTCGATTTTAAACGCCGTTATTTCGTTAAAGCACGTTTTAACGCTTCTTTGTTTGTTCCTTTGAAGACAAAAAATCGTTTCAAAACTTTGAATGATTTGCAAGTCTTTTATATTTGGCAATTTATGTAAATATGAGTATTTTAGCAAATATATTTGGACGCGCGGCTAAAAAATGACGATATAAGGGACGCGTGGGAACGAGAAAAAATTAGTTAGTTTTAACTAACTTAACGCTTGGGGCTGGCGTCGCAATGGAACCTATTAAATTTACCGACTATTTTCAGAAACTGTTAAACGAGGCGATCGGTTTGTGCAAGCAGACGGGGGCTTCGGGGGTTCTTATGTACTTTGACGCGCCCGTCGATTGGAAGCGTTTGAAAAAGACTTTTGGCGACGTTCCTTTTGTTGCTGCGGCTTCTAATGAAGAGGCTCTTGCCGGGGCGTTTGAGGCGGAAGTTAAAACGGTTTTGCTCAATCTTGAGGACGACGCGCCCGTTTACGACAGAATTACCTACGCTATTTTGAAGGGCGTCACGAACGATCTGTTTTTGCCCGGCACGAGACTAGTCGCCGTATACAGCGGGTTCGATTCGCTCAACTTTGATTCGATAAGCGTCATCAATCTTGGCGTCCATTTGGAACGGCTCTCCGGGAAAGATTTGCGCAAGATCGAAACGAAAGTGCCGCTTAAAACGCTGAAAATGGTCGTCGATCTCGCGTTGGAAATCGGACGCGAGGGACGCGAGGGAAAATCGGTCGGCACGATGTTTGTCGTCGGAGACACGAAAAAAGTGTTGGCTTCGAGCAAGCCGGCCGGCTTCGATCCAGTGCGTGGTTACAAGTGCAAAGAACGCGATTTGTTCGACTCGCGCGTACGCGAGGGGATTAAGGAGATCGCGCAACTTGACGGCGCTTTCGTCGTCGCTCTCGACGGAACCGTCGCCGCCGCTTGTCGTTTGCTCGACGCTTCGACCGCGATGATCACGCTTTCCAAGGGGCTAGGTTCGCGCCACTGGGCCGCCGCCGCCGTGAGTCGTAGTACAAAGGCCGTGGCGATCGTCGTGAGTCAATCGAGCGGAACGGTTCGTATTTTTAACAACGGGGAAGTCGTTTTGCGTATCGAGTCGCGTCATTCGCGCCCGATGGTCTGGCGAGATTTTGACTACGACAAGCCGTTGGCGCCGGAAAAACGAACGACGCCCGTTATTTCTACAAAGACCGAGGTTGACGAGGGAGGGACGACGAAGGCGGAAGCGTCGAGAAATGAAAGTTCTGAAAATACGAGCGCAAAGAAGGAAGCGTGATTATTTTCGGGAAAATCTAGCGCAAGCCCTAGACAAAAGCTAGGGGGACGTTATAATCCCGTTCACTGTTTACGCAGTTGGGAGTGTAGCTCAGTTGGTAGAGCAACGGACTTTTAATCCGTAGGTCTCGGGTTCGAGCCCCGACACTCTCATTTTTCATAAAAATACGAGGTTTCATAAAAATACGAGGTTAGTAAAAAAATAAGAACGCTTTTTCGGCGTTCTTTTTTTGTTTCTTGCGCGTTTGTTTCTTGCGCGTTTGTTTCTTGTCTGGCTTTTTTTGTTTTTTGATCGGCGATTATTGTTCGAGTCCTTCGATAATCGCCGAATTTTGACCGCGCGTCGGTTTTTTGCAAAGGACGCCCGTTGAGTTTCTTTAGAAGATTTGCGCGACTTCCTTCAATCTGTTCGCGAGTTCGTAGGCGAATTTACGAATTTCCCACAAGTCGGCGTTTTCGTCTCTTCGGAATTCTTCGATCTTCGTGGTCGGCAAATCGCTCATCGGAACGAGTTCGCAGGCTTCTAAAAGATTGGCGGCGACTTCGCAGGCGTCGAGCAATTTTTTCTTGTCGCTTCTTCGATAGTCAAAGGCGTCGCTTGTGTATTCTTTCAACGCGTCGCGCAACAGCGCCAAAGCGCGGTCGACCTTGCCTTCGCGATTCGGATTCGTTGGAACGACGGTTCGACTGTCTCGATTGCGATAACAGCCGAACATAGCGGCGATCGTTCCGGCGTCGCGAATCGTGCCGTCTGGGTAAAAGACGCCGTGTTCGTCGACGCAACGTCCTTCAATCATCAAATTGAAGAGAATCCAGCCCATATCGTACTTATGGCAATATTGCAAGACAAGCTCGTAGGGATTAGCGCGCGCCAAACAGCCGGTTTCCGTATTGATTACCTGTTTTCCGAGCTTTTGTCCCCAATCTGCGGCCAGTTTGAAGTTGTCGTTGATTACTTCGCGGCGCTCGTGATAATCGTGGAAGGAGATCACGTCGAGCATTTTCGCGGTCGATTCTTCGATTTCCCACGCGGTCGTATAACCGACGGTCGTCAAGGCGTCGGGCGCGAGACGTTGTACGAGCGCGATTTCTCGACGTAGAAACGCCCAAATTTCCTCCGCGCGTTTGGCGCGTTCTTCTTTGGGCGCCGCGTTGACGTAAGGATTGCATAACGGCTCGTTCATTACGTCGAACATTAGCAAGCCGGGCTCGTCTTTTAACGCGTTGACGACTGCGGTCGCATAAGCGTCGGCCGCTTCGTATGCGTCGGGCTGGATCGTTTTCGGGTCGAGCATGTTGCCGTTGAAGAGAATCGGCATGCTTTTGTAACCGCATTCGTCGCAAACGCGCACAAATTCGACGATTTGCTTAATGTAGGCGTCGCCGTTTTTCTCGTAAGCGGCTTGGCTCAGCCAAAATCGGGTAGCGTTGAGCCCGACGCGCGCGCCGTATCCAAGATCGCGGCGCGCTTCGTCGGACGCGCGCATATTGAAACAGACTCCGCGAATCTTCGAGCAGTCGATTTCCGGCTTGGCTGCGAAAGACTGCGAACAGAAAGAAATCAACGCCAACGCAAGCAGGGCGAGCGTCGAACGTTTGGAAAAACGTAAAAACGAAGTTGAAAAAGGCATAGAATCTCCCAATAAAAAACGTTGAAATTATCAGAGGACGGGAAAGTCGCGCGACGTATCGAATCGAATTATTCTTCGCGACTTAACGAACTCCCCATACTTGCAAGGATAACGCACGCTATCGCAATAATCTGAATACCCGACAAACGTTCGCCGAGGAATATTAGCCCTACCATCGCCGCAAACGCGGGCTGCAAACTTTGCAAAATGCTGAAGGTTTTAGTCGGCATTCGTTTGAGCGAGAACAGATCGAGCGTGAACGGAATCGCGCTTGACAAGATCGCTACGGAAAGACCAAGCGCGAAAGTTTTAGGCGTGACGTCGAATAAATCGCCGGTCGAAATTGCGACGGGGAGGATTAAAAGCGCGCCGACGATCATCGAGAAAGTCAGCGCGCCGGAATTTTGAACGCGTTGCGCGACCTTTTGTCCCGTGTAGATATACGCCGCCCATAGATATCCGGCAAGGAAGACGATCAGAACGCCCCAGGGATTGACGTCCCCTTCGCCCGTCCAAGGCACGATCAGCGAGACGCCGAGTCCGGCAAGAAACGCCCAGAGAAAA
>JAZRWW010000218.1:0-1882 GCA_045599865.1 Thermoguttaceae bacterium | reverse complement strand
GCAAAGCGTGTAATAACGAACGTCGTCGTCCGTTTCGATGATTTTGTCCGTTTGATCCTTCAGTTCGACAAGTCGAGCGTCGGAAAGCCAACATTCGAAAACGCTCTTTTGCGCGCGAACGCCGTAACTTTGCATTATTTTAGCGATCTTGCGCAATCGTTTCGGATCGGCGACGTCGTAACAGATCAACCAGTAGCGTTCCATAGGCGTTCTTCTTTCCTTAGCGAATTTCAAGGGGAACGTAGGCGTCGAAGTCGCCGTTAATATATTGACAAAGACGAGCGACTTGAACGTCGATCATTTTGCGCCAGTCGACTTTCTGTTCGAGATTGGGCAACTTGCGTTCGTCGTCGAGTTTCCGTTCGAAAGCGCGGAGGAACCGAGCGCGACAGTCGTCCTGCAAATAGCAAGCGGGCGGAGATTCTTCTCCGTAATAAAAATCGTGCGGAGAAACGATTCCCTCGTTGACGCATTTTAGTACTAAAGCGTCTATGATCGGCGCCCGAAATTCTTCGAGCAAGTCGTAAGCGAGCGCCGGGTAGCCACGACTTTCGTGCATAAGACCGATCGTCGAATCGAGACCGCGCGCCGCCATACAGGAGTCGATCCGATACAAGACGAGCGAGTACCCGAAACTTAGCATACTGTTGATCGGATCGGTTGGAGGGCGTTTGGAACGTTTCGTAAATTGAAAGGATTCGGGAAAGACGCAACGACCCAAAAGCTCGAAATATTCTCGCGCCGCCGAACCTTCGACGCCCAAAAGACTCGCCAAAGAATCGACCGAAGCGACTTCCTTTTCGTAATGCTTCAAACGACTCAAAAGCAGACCGACGCGTTCGTCGTCGTCCGGGCGATTGCGCAAGCGTTGCATAATAAAGGCGCGAGAGTTGCGAATTTTAGCCGACACGACGCGGCGCGCGAAGAGGAGGCGCGCGTTTTCGTCTTCGTAAAGCGCGTATTGGCGACGACGAAGACCCCAATTCGATTTCGCGGGCGGACGGAGTACTCCGTAATATTTGCCCTTCTGAGAAAAAAGACAAATAGGAATCTCTTTTTCAAGGCAAAGACCGAGGGTTTGCGTCGTGATCTGAACCGCCCCGAAGACGAAAATAAGATCGACGTCGACAAAAGGAAGTTCGAAAAGCGTTTGAGAACTTTTGCGAACGACGAAACGACCCCCGCTATGGGCGAGCGTCGAACCTTGGGTTTGAATATACAACGCGCGAGACACTGTTTCGGACATTTGATCCCTTAATGATTGAAAGTTGGCGTAGGCGACAGGCGGCGCGTTCAAACGAACGCAAGAATTAGAATCCGCCGACGAAGGAAACGACCAAACGCGATTTGATCGATAATTCGCTGAAACTACCCGACAAAACGCGGGCGAACGTCGTATAGAATAAGAATCGGGAAAAGAGCAAGACGTTTTAATTTACTTTTTTAAAAGTTGGATTATTCGCTTTTTAATTCAATTATTGACGGAGACAATGCCAAACGTTGCGTAGGAATCGCCCCGCAAGCGGCGCGCGATGATCCGTATGCCGAAGATATGCGGGTTGCGTCGGCTCGCGATACGTGGATCGCACGCCGAAGTCGAAACTACGGCGATCGGCCACGCGATATTCTGAACGTAATCGTACGCGGAAAAACGGCGCGATTTCAACGCGAACTTGTTTAGAATATTCCGTGAACGTAAGCGTTCACGGAAAGTATTTCCGAAAATTCTGCGGTTAGACAGGATGAAAGCGACGCGTGAGGTTTCGTTTTTCGCGAATGCGAAAAACGCGCGAAAGCCGCCTGCATTGCAGGCGGATGGCGTCGTTTCGTGAAAGCTTTAATAAAAAGATAATCCTAAAATTTGCTTTTTTTCCAGCCGCCT
>JAZRWW010000217.1:0-29637 GCA_045599865.1 Thermoguttaceae bacterium | reverse complement strand
GAGTTCAAGAGTTGGCTCCCAAACGTCGGAACGACGTTTGACAAAGCGGCGACGTTTGCGCCTTTGCGTTTGAAAATAGAGAGAACAACAAATTTTAATAAGCGCGATAAAATGTTTCGTTCAGAAAAACAGATTCTTCCGGCGCGACTTGATTACAAGTCGATCGCCGAACGTTTGGAGCGCGTCGCGCGATTCGAAAGCTCGCGCGCGCCGAAAATTGCCGTCGTTGGCGACTTCTGTTTGGACAAATATTTGTACCTTTATCCCGCGTTAGACGAAAAATCGGTCGAGACGGGCAAAACGGCGTATCAAGTTCGCGCGAAGCGTCTCTTTGCGGGCGCGGGCGGTACGATCGCTAATAATCTTCGCGCGTTGGGCGCCGAAACCTATTGTTTCGGAGTCGTCGGCGAAGACGGCGAAGGATTCGACCTTCTACGCGCGCTAAAAAAAGTTGGCGCGAACGTCGACGGAATCGTCGTCTCCGACGAAATTCTGACCGCCGCTTACGTCAAGCCGATGCGTCCGAAAACAACGAACGACGACTTGTTTCCCGCGCCAAATTCCGGCGTTTGGATCGAAGGGGATCGCTACGACACGCGTAATCCAACGCCCGTCCCGGCAAAATTAGTCGACGCGCTTAAACAAAATTTCCTTGCGCAGATAACGCAGTTTGACGCCGTGATCGTCTCCGACCAGTTTCCTAACGGTTCCGAAGCGATTTTTTCGCCCGAATTTCGTAATTTTCTAGCCGACGTCGCCGACGCGAATCCCGATTTATTCTTTATGTGCGACTCGAGATTCTTCGTCGACGAATACCGAAACGCGCTTGTCAAATGCAACGCAAACGAGTTGTTCGACGCCTATCGCGCCAACGTCGAGGGCGGAGTCCGCAAAGAGACGACTCTTGACGTCGACGCCGAGTCAAAAACTCGTGAAATATGCGTCGCGGGCGAATGGCTTGCGCGACGCAACGGACGTCCCGCGTTAATTACGCGCGGCGCCCAAGGGTCGATTCTTGTTGAAATTGAAAACGACAAAGCGCGATGCGTCGCCGTACCCGCCAATCCCGTCGAGCCGCCGATCGATATTTGCGGAGCGGGCGACGCGACAAACGCGGGTCTGGCTTTCGCCAAATCGCTCGGCTTTTCGCTCGTCGAATCCGCCTATTTGGCGGGCGTCGTCTCTTCGATTACGATCAAGCAAATCGGCGTAACGGGCGTCGCGTCGGTCGCGCAAATTCTGGAAGTTCTGCGCAAACGCGCGTAACTCGCGAAACTACGGAAGGCGTGAGAAAACGCGCGCCTTCCGTCTTGTCTCTCTTTTTGTTCGATTCTTCGCTAATTTCCAAAAATTTGCAAAAAAAACTTGCAACTTAACGTCTCGCGTGATACAATCGCAAAAAAGCAAGCGCGTCGACGTCAACGCGCGGTTTGTCCGTCGTTTAAGCGGGAGTGTTTGTCAATGAAATTCAAATTTTACGGTTCGTTGCGCGCGGCGAGCCTTTTGAGCGTAGTTCTATTTTTCGTCGCTTTTGCAAGCGCGCAAGACGCGGTTATTAACGTAGGGCGCGAGTTATGCGACGACTCCGTTCAAGGAGCTTCGCCCGACGTTTCCTCGGGTTCCTTCACCGTCGCCGTTCGCGCAAAAATACTCGCTCCGGGCGCCGAAAAGGGGAACGGCGATTCGCTCGGCATGATCTACAACGTCGCGACGGGCTGGTACGACGGGTTTCGAACGTATTACGACTGGCGCAACGGGCGTTTCACTTTTCAGATCGGACAAGAAAACGGCGCGAACGGGTGCAGTTCCGACCCAAGTTATCGCGTCGGCGCAATGCGCGATATTGTCACGGTCTGCGACGCGCAAGCGAAACGTCTGACTCTTTACGTCGACGGCAAGGCTGTCGCCGGTTGCCCGCACGTCTGCGAAATTAAGACGAACGGCGCGAAACTCAACGTCGGATTCGGCGGCGCGGGCGTCGGTTCGAATCGAATGTTTGTCGACAAATTAGAATACTGGAAACGCGCGCTAACGCCCGAAGAAATCGCGGAACGCAACGCAGCGCGCCCCAAGGAAGAACTGGCGACGGTTCGCGCGCTCGATAAAATCCCCTTTGCCGTCGGCAATTCCGCGCGAATCGACGATTTGCAAGAATTGCGCGACGCGTTGAAGCTCGATTTGCCCGAAGACGCCAAAGAGGCGATTAGAAAGGACTTGCTCAACGCGGCGCTCTACGCCAAAAAATACGACGAAGCGGCGCCGATCCTTCTTGAAAACATCGACGCCTATCTCGACGAAGCGAAAGGAAAAAGCGTCGACGCAAACGAAGAGCCGACGAACGCCGCGATAAGTCGTTATTTTGAAGCGCGAACGAATCTCGAAAAGCTCCTAGAAAACGTCAAAGACGCCAAGACGCTCGCGCGCGCCAAGAACGCGTTCGACTCCTTAAAGAAAGCCTATCCGCGCGAAGAACAAGTCGTCCAAGACGTCGACAAATTGGAAGCCTCCGCCGAACGCGTCCGTAATTTGGAAAAATTGGCGCTTCAAGAATTCCAAAAGACGCGCGAAAAGACGCGCTTTATGATAGATATTTACGTCGCGCCCTACGGCTCCGACGAGACGGGCGACGGAAGTTCAAAGAAACCGTTCGCTTCCGTCGCGCGCGCCTTTGAACGCGTCCAAGCGGAAGGCAAAGACCAAAAGAACGCCGGTTTTATCGTCCGAATGGCGCGGGGCGTCTATCAAGTCGAAAAGACGGCGAAATTGCAAGGCGTCGGAAACGTGGTCGTTACTCCAAGCGTTGCCGGCGGCAAGGTTGTCTTGACGGGAGGTCGAGTCGTCGACAATTTCCAAACGTTGGAACAAGCGGCGCGACAAAACGCCGACGTCGCGGAAATTCAGACGCGTTTTCAAGCCGACGCGCGCGCCAAAATTTTCGTCGCCGACCTTGAAGCGGCGGGCGTGAAGAATTTCGGGTCTATGGCTGCGCGCGGTTACGGCGCGGGGGACGCCGTCGCGCCGATTCCGTCGCTGCATCTTGGCGGCGAGTCGCAGACGTTGGCGCAATGGCCGAACGTCGGCGAGGAACGCGTCGCATTTGGCGCAAAAGCGGAACCGTCGCGAGAAAAAGCGGACGACGGAACGAATCTTGACCAAGGCTCGACGTTCGCTTACGATTATGATCGTCCAAACGGCTGGAAACTCTCGGGCGACGGCTCGCAAGACGACGTGTGGGCGTTTGGACTCTACGTCTGGGAATGGGCGGCGAATTTGCGCAAAGTCCTCGCGATCGATCGGGAAAAGAAGCAAATAACGTTCGATTATCCAAACGGCTCCGGGCGATTCGACTATTATTTCGTCAACATTTTGGAAGAACTCGACGCGCCCGGCGAATTTTTCGTCGACAAAAAGAACGGAACCCTCTATTTCTATCCTCCGAAGGAAATTACGACCGTCGACGCGTTGAATCAAGCGCGAGTCGAATACGACGAATTTGAAGGACGGTTTTTCGAATTGGAAAACGCTAAAAGCGTTCTTATCCTCGGATTAGAAATGAAGTGCGGGCGCGAAACAGCCGTCGTCGCGCAAAATTGCGATCATTGTTACGTTCAAGGCTGTCGTATCGAACAATTCGGCGGCAACGCGGTCGTGATGAACGGCGGCAAGTATTGCGGCGTCTTCCAGACGAAAATGCGCGAACTTGGCGCGGGCGGGGTAAGATTTAGCGGCGGAGATCGCAAGACGTTGGAGCCCTGCGTTCATTGTATGCACGATTGCGTCGTTCGCGATTTTAGCCGAATCGACCGCGTTTACACGCCCGCGTTGCACGCCTTTGGCTGCGGCTTCGTCGCGACGTCGAACACGATTTGCGATTCGCCTCATCACGGTTTTCGAACGGACGGCAACGATATTTATATCGCGCGCAACGAAGTCCATTCGGTGGTTTACGAATATAGCGATCAAGCGGGAATCGATATTTTCTGCGATCCAAGTTACCGCGGAATCGTAATCGAGCAAAATCTCTGGCGTCATATCGGTTCAGCGTTCGCGCTCTGCGGACAGGCCGGTATTCGCCTAGACGACACGATCTCCGGGGTCGTGATGTTAGACAACGTTTTCTACCGTTCTTCGGGCGGTTTTTTCGGCGGAATCCAGATTCACGGCGGAAAAGACAATCTTTGTCGCGGCAATCTCTTCGTCGACTGCAAACAGGCGTTTAGTTTTAGTCCGTGGGGCGTTGGACGCTACGAGCAATTTGTCAAAGAACGCTTCCCGGAAAACGTCGACAATCCGAAGTACCTCGAGACGTATCCCTTCTTTGATCAGCTTTTCGCGCATTACAACCGAAATTACATTCTTGAAAATTACGCGGTCAACTGCGGTCGATTCAATCAAAACGGAGACGGTCTGAACGTCTTTGCGGAAAACAAAAGCTGGACGGAAACGCCCGACTTAAAGGCGCTCGGCGTTGAAAGCGCCGAATCTTACGCCGACGTCTTTTTGACGAATCCGACCGCGATGAAAAAATGGTTCGGTCGGTTGCTTGGACGCGATTTTGGCAAAGTCGGCAGTTCGCTGATCGAAAAAGAACCCGACGATTTGAACGTTTCTCCAAATTTCATCGGCGTCAAATGACGAAAGCTCCAGCGTTATTCGATTAAGGTAAGAAAATGAAACATATTTCACGCGTAATTCTCTTGTTGTTTTTCGTTTTTTCCGCCGCGTCGCTCTTTGCGCAAGACGCCGCGAAAAAATGGGTTAAGTACGAAAATAATCCCGTTTTAGGCGGCGATTTGGGCACGTGTTTCGACGTTTCGCTTATGCAAGAAGACGGCGTGTTTAAGATGTGGTTCTCTTGGCGTCCGAAAAAGTCGATCGCTTACGTCGAGAGCGCCGACGGGATTAATTGGACGGAACCGAAAATCGTCTTGTCCCCTTGTTCGACGGGCTGGGAGGACAATATCAACCGTTGCAGCGTCCTTCGTCGCGGCGACGTCTATTATATGTGGTATACGGGTCAAACGAACGACCGTTCTTGGATCGGTTTCGCGACGAGTCCCGACGGGATCGTTTGGACGCGCCAGTCCGACAAGCCCGTCCTTTCGTCGGAAGAAGAGTGGGAAAAAGTCGCGATAATGTGCCCCGACGTTACGTGGGACGAAGAGGACGGACTCTATAAAATGCGTTATTCGGCGGGCGAACAATACGAGCCGAACGCGATCGGTTTGGCGACGAGTCCCGACGGATTGAATTGGACGAAATACGAAAACAATCCGATTTTCACGCCCGACAAATCGAATCGTTGGGAACAACACAAAGTAACGGCGGCGCAATTTATTAAGGTCGACGGCTGGTATTACGTTTTCTATATCGGATTCGAAAACGAAAACCTCGCGCGCGTTTGTATCGCGCGTTCGAAAGACGGGCTAAGTAACTGGGAACGCAACCCGAACAACCCGATTATTTCGCCCGACGAAGGCAAATGGGACGCTTCCGCGTGTTATAAGCCTTACGTAATTTACGACGAAAAAGAAGACCTGTGGCGACTTTGGTACAACGGTCGCAACGGCGGCGTCGAACAGATCGGCATGGCAATGCTAAAGGGGAAAGACTTGGGATTTGACAAGTAAAGTCAAGAGACGACTTTCGATCGTTTTTTAATAAAAAAGTCAAATTTCCAGTGAACTCCAACCTTTTGACATACGTCAATTTAGTTGGATATACTCCTCGCCTTTGAGTTTTTCCACCCCCAAAGACGGAAAAATCCCTTCGAACTCGCGTTTTCGTCTGGAAAGTTTCAAGGGTAAGGAGTATATTATCCTTGTTTTTTACGGTTTACAAGAGAGACAAACATAATTTTTGGGATCAACAATGAAAAGAATTTCATTTAAACGTTTGTTTGCAAACGCGACCGCTGGGTATGGAAACAAATCCTTCTTGAGGTTCGAAGCCGCCAAATCTAAAAAAAGCGTTCCTAAAAACAGCGTCTTGCGCGCGGAGGCGCTTGAAGATCGAGCGTTGTTGAGCGTTGCCCCTGAAGGAGCCCTGCTCGACGCGCCAATTTACGAAAGACAGGATTTGCAAGTTCTGCAAGCGCCGGTGATCGCGACTACGCCGATTATGTTCGATCTTGAGGCGAACGTGGAAAAGTCCAACGGAATCGAGGAAAGTCCCGTCGCCTATACGATCAACGACTCGCTAATCGATTTAAACGTCAATCCCCAAGCCTTAACGAAGGATTTCGTCTTCAATTTGAGCAGTAATCCAGAGTCGACTTATACGATCTACCTTGATTTTAACGGTCATACGACGACGGGCACGTCCTGGAACAGCAAATATGGGACTATTGTAACTCCCGCATATGATACGGACGGTAATTCTTCCGTTTTTTCACAGTCGGAACTTCACGACATATATGAGATTTGGTTCCGCGTGAGCGAGGATTACGCCCCGTTTGACGTCAACGTAACGACCGTTGAACCGACGAGCGATCAACTTATCAAAACCGACAAGTCCGACGTCGAATACGGAATTCGGTGTTGCATAGGCGGTTCATGTAACGATTGGTATTCTTCCGCAGGCGGAGTGGGCTACGTTGGTTCTTTTACTTGGGATAGCGACACGCCCTGCTTTGTTTTTAAAGAGTCGGGTTACGGTTCCGGAGCCGCCGCATCCGCCGCGCATGAAGTCGGACATACGTTAGGATTGATTCACGACGGAATCATTAACGCCGACGATTCTGAAACTGAATATTACGATGGAACCGACGTTTGGGGACCAATTATGGGGTCGGGGTATTATTCTGAATTGACTCAGTGGAGCAAAGGAGAATATGCCGGAGCGAACAATTCTGAAGACGACCTCGCAATTATTACGTCGAAGTCAAACGGTTTCGGTTATAAAGCGGACGATCATAGCGATCTGCTAGCTAACGCGACTCCTTTCGAATTAAAGTCTTCTGGAACATTGGCGTCGGGCGTAATCGAAACAAACGAAGACCTCGATTATTTCTCTTTCGTCAATTCGGGCGACGCCGAAGTTCTATATATCGGAGGCGTTAGCGGCGTTACTAATTTAGACGTCGCCGTCTCTCTTTACGACGACGGTGGAAACCTTGTCAAGACCTACGATCCGTCGAAGTCGCTATACGTCCTCGTCGATTTGTCTGAATTAAAGACGGGCGCGACCTATTGCTTTTCCGTCTCCGGAACGGGTCTTACCGTCGGAGGAACTCGGCATTATACCGATTACGCTAGTCTTGGCTCCTATTTGATCATAGCAAAGCAAAACGACGATCCAACGTCGGATCGATTTGAGCCAAATAATTCTTCTGTTTCCGCCGGTAATTTGGGATTTGTAAACGCAAAAGTTTCTTACGACTCTTTGAAGCTCGGAAACGACTACGATTACTACAAATTTGAGATTGGCGCGCCGGGAACTTCAGAAAACTACGTTAGAACCGAATACAATAAAACCGACGACAGAGTTATGTATTTGGGACTGTACGATTCGAAACAAAATCTTATTGATTATTGTTTCTTTGGCAATACCGACTGGCAACAAGTCGATTTAGACAGACTTGAAGCGGGAACTTATTTCATCAAAATCTACAACTACTACGACTTAGAAGAACCTTACGATTACACGCTGACTATCAACGCGCCAAGCGCCAAAGTTCCAACTTACAAGCTGACGACGCTCGACGTCGCCAATACGCCGAAAGTCGGATCGACGCTTCAGGCGGTTCTCCAGTATGAAGACGCGACGGCAAATTATCAATGGTATTATGCGGATTCCGCCAATTCGACGACTTGGATCTCTATTCAAGGCGCCAACGACGCCTCCTTTGCTCCAACCGCGCAATACGTTGGAAAATACCTGAAGGTCGTCGCAACGGGAACGGGAGCTTACGTCGGAACGGTCGAGGCCGTTGCAGATTCGCCCGTCGTTAATCAATCAAAATCGATCACGACTTGGACGGTAACCTCGACCGCCGATTCCGAAACGACGGTCGGAACGCTCCGTTACGCGCTTGCAAACGCGTCGGACGGCGCTACGATCACATTCGACGCGTCGCTTAAGAACGCGACGATTACGTTAGACGGGGCGGAACTAGAAATCAGAAAGTCGATAACGATCGATGCGTCGGCGCTTTACGACGCTACGACAAACACGCCGGGAATCACAATCAACGCGAATCGAAAGTCGCGCGTCTTTATGATCGACGCCTACGTCTCAGCGCAATTAATTGGACTGACGATAACGGGCGGTAAAACCGACGGTATCGGCGGCGGAGTTTACGTCGACTCCAACGGAAGTTTTACTTCGACGAACTCGGCGATTTTCGGTAATTCGGCAATTGAGGATGGCGGCGGAGTTTGCGTTGGTAGCAACGGAACTTTTACGGCGACGAACTCCACGATAGAAGGAAATTCAGCAACTTGGGGCGGCGGAGTTATCGTCTGGGGAACTTTTACCTCGACGAACTCGGCGATCTCCGATAATTCGGCAATTGGGGGCGGCGGCGGAGTTTACGTTGACGGAACTTTTACGTCGATGGATTCGACAATTTCCAACAATTCGGTGAAAATCAACGGCGGGGGCGTTTATGTCGACTCCTATGGAACTTTTACGTCGACGAACTCGACAATCATAGGAAATTCCGCCGACGACGGCGGAGGCGGAATTTACGTCGACGGGACGTTTACTTCGACGGACTCGGCAATAATAGGAAATTCCGCAAATTGGGGCGGCGGAGTCTTCCTCAACTTCAATGGAAATTTCACTTCGACGAACTCGGTGATAGCGGTAAATTCCACAGTCAATTCCGGCGGCGGAGTTTACCTCAACGGGACTTTTACTTCGATCGGCTCGACGATAGTAGAAAATTACGCAACTTGGGGCGGCGGAGTCTATTCCAACGGAACTTTTACTTCGACGGACTCGACGATAGGATACAATTCAGCGCCGAGAGGCGGCGGAGTTTGTGTCTCCCCCGATGGAAGTTTAACTTTGACGAACTCGACGATAGAAGGAAATTACGCAAGCTACGGCGGCGGAGTTTACGTCTATGCCAGCGGAACCTTTGCTTCGACGAACTCCACGATTGAAGGAAATTACGCTGACCAATCCGGCGGCGGCGTTTACGTCAGTGGGACTTTTACTGCGACGAACTCCACGATTGAAGGAAATTACGCTGACCAATCCGGCGGCGGAGTTTTCGTCGCTTCCGACGGAAGTTTTACTTCGAAGTACTCGACAATAGGAAAGAATTCCGCAGTCGAATCCGGCGGCGGCGTTTACCTCAATGGGACTTTTACTTCGATCGGCTCGGATATAGAAGAAAATTCTGCAAATCGGGGCGGCGGAGTTTACCTCAACGGGACTTTTACTTCGATCGGCTCGACGATAGTAGAAAATTCCGCAACTTGGGGCGGCGGAGTCTATTCCAACGGAACTTTTACTTCGACGATCTCGAAGATAACAGGAAATTCCTCCGTTAATTCCGGCGGAGGCATCTACGTCAAAGGAAGTTTTACTTCGACGAACTCGACGATAGCAGGAAATTCCGCAAACAACGGCGGCGGAGCTTACGTCGATTCAAACGGAAGTTTTACCTCGACAAACTCGACGATCGCTGGAAATTCGGCGCGGACAAACGGCGGCGGAGTTTGCGTAAACGGAACTCTTACGTCGACAAACTCGATTTGGTCTTTGAATTATGGCGTTAATATTGCGGGCGCGCTTTCCTCTTCGAGTAAGAACAATCTTATTGACGTTGATCCTTTGTTCGAATGCGCGCCTGAGTTTGACGTCAACGGCGTTTTGTTAAACGGCGACTCTCTCGATCTTCGTTTGCGCGACAATTCGCCCGCGATCAACAAAGGCGACAATCAAAGCGCTTACGACGCAGGGTTGACCGTCGATTCGGTCGATATGGCGGGCAATCCGCGTTTCGTCGGTTCATTGATCGATATTGGAGCCTACGAATACAATGAAAAGAAACCGTTCGATCCGACGGTCGTCGATACGTTGAACGATTCGTTCGACCCGAACGACGGCGAGTGGTCGCTTCGAGAGGCGATTTACTATGCGAACGATTACGTTACGATAACCTTTGCGGAGAAATTAAGCGGGACGATCAAGTTGACTCGCGGCGAGTTGGTCGTCGACAAAGCGCTTGCGATCAACGGGGACGGTCGAATCGTAATCGACGCAGGTGGAAAATCTCGCGTCGCATATATTTCTGCAGGTACGACGGACGCGCCCGTTCTTTTCAACGGGTTGACGCTTCAAAACGGTGTAGAATACTACGGCGGCGGAATTTACGCGCTCGGAACCCTTGACGTCGTCGACTGTATGATCGTTTCGAACGAGGCGGGCGTCGGCGGCGGAATTTATGCCGCTGGAATTACGACCATTGAAGGTTCGACGTTTGCAAACAACGTCGCGATTTCCAACGGCATTCAACTTGGCGGCGGCGCGCTGTACAATTACCATTCGACGGTAACCATTAAGAATTCGACGTTCGACTCCAACTCGGCAAACGACGACGGCGGCGCCGTTATGAGTTCTTACGGCAACTTAATCGTCGAGGATTCCGAATTTGTGAACAATGCGACGACTGACGCAGGAGGTGCGATCGCGGAAGATTACGGAACGCTCGTTCTTTCGGGAAGTTCTCTGCGTAATAATCGTGCGTCTGGAGACGGTGGCGCCGTAGAGATTTATCTGTCGCAATATGCGGAGATAACAGATTGTGATATAACCGAGAACGTTTCGTCTGCAAACGGCGGAGGAATTGTAGCTGATAACGGGAATTCTACAATCTCGTTACTCGATTGTTTGATCGACTCGAACGAGGCGACGTATGGCGGTGGAATTTGCGTTTACTCAGGTTCAGTTACCTCGACGAACTTGACGATAGTAGAAAATTACGCAGTCGAGTCCGGCGGCGGAGTTTCCGTCAACGGAAGTTTTACTTCGACAGACTCGACGATAGCAAGAAATTACGCAGACGACGGCGGCGGCGGAATTTACCTCAACGGGACTTTTACTTCGACGGACTCGACGATAGAAGGCAATTCCGCAAATTGGGGCGGAGGCGTCTTCATCACCTACAGTGGAAATTTCACTTCGACGAACTCGGTGATAGCAGGAAATTCCACTGTCAATTCCGGCGGCGGCGTTTACCTCAACGGGACTTTTACTTCGATCGGCTCGACGATAGAAGATAATTCGGCAAATTGGGGCGGCGGAGTCTACGCCTACGGAACTTTTACTTCGACGGACGCGACGATAGAAGGCAATTCTGCGACGTATGGCGGCGGAGTTTGTGTCGAAGGAACTTTTATTTCGACGGACACGACGATAGAAGGCAATTCTGCGACGTATGGCGGCGGAGTCTACGCCTACGGAACTTTTACTTCGACGGACACGACGATAGAAGGCAATTCCGCTGTTGAATCCGGCGGCGGAGTTTGTGTCGAAGGAACTTTTATTTCGACGGACACGACGATAGAAGGCAATTCTGCGACGTATGGCGGCGGCGTCTATACCGACGGGAGTTTTACGTCGACGAACTCGACGATCGACGACAATTCGGCGTCTTACGGCGGCGGAGTTTTCGTCGAAGAAAACGGAACTTTCACTTCGACGAGTTCGACGATAGTAGGAAATTCCTCCGTCAATTCCGGCGGCGGCGTTTACCTCAACGGGTCTTTTACTTCGATCGACTCGACGATAGTAGAAAATTCCGCAAATTGGGGCGGCGGAGTCTACGCCTACGGAACTTTTACTTCGACGGACGCGACGATAGCAGGAAATTCCGCAAATTGGGGCGGCGGAGTTTACGTCGAAGGGACTTTTACATCGACGAACTCGACGATAGCAGGAAATTCCGCAAATTGGGGCGGCGGAGTTTACGTCGAAGGGACTTTTACGTCGACGAACACGATTTTGTCGTTGAACTATGGCGCTAATCTTGACGGCGGCCTTTCTTCTTCGAGTAAGAACAATCTTATTGGCGCCGATCCTTTGTTCGTATGCGCGCCCGAGTTTGACGTCGACGGCGTCTTGTTGAACGGCGACTCTCTCGATCTTCGTTTGCGCGACGATTCGCCCGCCATCGACAAAGGAGACAATCAAAGCGCTTACGACGCAGGTCTAACCGTCGATTCGACCGACTTGGCGGGCGTTCCGCGTTTCGTCGGTTCCGCGATCGATATTGGCGCTTATGAATACCAACCGTCCGCTCCGACGGTAGTCGTCGACACGTTGAACGACTCGTTCGACCCGAACGACGGCAAGTTGTCGCTCCGCGAGGCGATCGCCAATGCGACCGAGTACGTTACGATAACCTTTGCGGATAATTTAAGAGGGACGCTTACGTTGACTCGCGGCGAGTTGGTCTTCGACAAAGCGCTTGCGATCGACGGAGACGGTCGAATCGTAATCGACGCGGGCGAAAAATCGCGCGTCGCGTATGTTTCCGCAGGGACGACGGACGCGCCCGTGCTTTTCAACGGATTGACGCTTCAAAACGGCAAGGCGGACGACGGCGGCGCCGTTTACGTTAAAAACGGCGTTTTTGCCGCGACGAACTCGACGATTTCCAGTAGCTCGGCGACTCACGGCGGCGCAGTTTACGTCAACAAAAACGGAACTTTTACGGCGACGAACTTAACGCTCTCTGATAATTCTGGAACTTACGGCGCCGGAGCTTACGTCTACAACGGCGGCGCTTTTACGGCGACTGACTCCACAATTTCCAACAATTCGGCGAAAAGCAACGGCGGCGCGGTTTACGTCTACAATTCCGGCTCTTTTACGGCGACGGATTCGATAATCTCCGATAATTCGGCAAAAAGCAACGGCGGCGGCGTTTACGTCTACAACGGCGGCGATTTTACTTCGACGGATTCGACGATCTCCAATAATTCGTCGAAGACCGGCGGCGGAGTCTATCTCGGTTCGGGGACGTTTACTGCGACGAACACGATGATCGACGACAATTTAGCGACTTCGACGGGCGGCGGAGTCTACGTCTATGTCAACGGCGTTTTCACTGCGACGGACTCGAAGATTTCCGATAACTCGTCCGAGTACGGCGGCGGCGTTTACGTCGGCGGAACCTTTACGGCGTCGAACTCGACGCTCTCTGGTAATTCGGCGACTCGCGGCGCCGGAGCCTACGTCTATCAGAACGGTTCTTTTGTAGCGTCGGACTCGACGATCAACGAGAATTCGGCGACTTACGGCGGCGGCGTTTACGTCTACGACGACGGCGGCTTTATTTCAAAGAACCGATCGACGATTTTCGGCAATTCTGCGACCAAGGGCGGCGGCGTTTACGTTTACAACGGCGGCGATTTTACTTCGACGGACTCGAGAATTTTCAGCAATTCGGCGAAAAACCTCGGCGGCGGCGTCTGTCTCTGTTCCTTCGGAACCCTTACGACGATAAACACGACGATCGACGACAATTCGGCTTTGGGCGGCGGCGGAGTCTACGTCTATAACGACGGCGTTTTTACGGCGACGGACACGACTTTCGACGGCAATTGGGGCTCCGGCAAATCGACTTCATACGGCGGCGGCGTTTACGTCGGCGGAACCTTTATCGCGACGAACTCGACGTTCGCTCTTAATTCTGCGACGATGGGCGGCGCAGTTTACGTCTATCAGAGCGGCGATTTTACGGCGACGGACACGACGGTCGACGGCAATTCTGCTGACTACGGCGGCGGCGTTTACGTCTGCGGCGCCTTTGTCGCGTCGAACTTGACGCTCTCTAATAATTCGTCGTCTCACGGCGGCGGAGCTTACGTCTATCAGAACGGTTCTTTTACGGCGACGGATTCGATCGTTGTCGGCAATTATTCTCCTTACGGCGGCGGAGTTTACGTCTACAAAGACGGCGATTTTACCGCGACGAACTCGGCGTTCTTCGGTAATTCCTCGACGAAGGGCGGCGGAATTTACGTCTACAACGGCGGCGATGCTACCGTGACAAACTTGACGATCTCCGGTAATTCGGCGTCTAACGGCGGCGGAGTTTACCTCTACTCCGGCGGCGCTTTCACTGCGGCAAACTCGATTTTGTCTTTGAACTACGGCTCTGATCTTTCGGGCAAACTTTCCGCCTTGAGTACGAATAATCTTATTGGCGTCGATCCTTCGTTCGTATGCGCGCCCGAGTTTAACAAGTCCGGCGTTTTGTTGAACGTCGATTCTCTCGATCTTCGTTTGCGTAACGATTCGTCCGCAGTCGACAAAGGCGACGACCAAAGCGCGCGCGACGCAGGTTTGACCGTCGATTCGGTCGACTTGGCGGGCAAGTCGCGGTTCGTCGGCGCCGCGATCGATATCGGAGCTTACGAATATCAGTCTAGCGCGGCGGCTTCTGCGTTGCGCCAGAATATGCAAATTAGAGAAATTCCAGAAGAATTGGCAGACGCCGAGCTGATTAGTAGCGCGTTTGAAGATTCTGATTTTGATCTGTTCGAAGAAGACGAGGACGCGTTGGGATTTGTCCAAGAGTTCAATTCGACTTTAGACGAATTGGAGACGTTTGAAGAGAACTATTTCGCGTAAGCGTCGATAACGAAAGGGAACGTCGCGGTTCCCAGAGACTTTTTTGAAAGAACGACCGCCGATTAAGACGTCTGACGTTTTAATCGGCGGTCGTTTTGTTTATTCGTAATATTTCAGCGTTTTTCACCGCGCGCGTCGGACGTCAAAAGTTTGAGCGCCGACGCCGCGTTATTTTCCGTGAACGCCTACCTCGATTCGAATCAAACGAATTTCAACAGCGCGTAACGTTTCTTGCCGCTTCTCAAAATGATCACGGTCTCGCTCGCAAGATTCGCGGCGCTTAACACGTAGTTATAATCGGTAATTTGACGATTATTGACGTAGGCGCCCCCTTGTTGAACGGCGCGTCGAGCGTCGCTCTTCGTCTTTGCTAGTCCGGCAAGAACGAACGCGTCAAGCAAGCCGATTTCGCAATGGTCGAGTTGTTCGCGCGAAAATTCTTTACTTGGAACGTCGGCGAAAATCGACGTCAATTCGGCGTCGGAAAGCGATTCGATTTCGGCGCCGAAGAAAATCGCGGTCGCTTTTTCGGCGGCGGCAAGTCCGGGTTCTCCGTGCGCCAACAACGTCAACTCTTTCGCGACTTGCTTTTGCAAAATCCGTTTGCCAAGATTGGCGCGATGTTCTTCAATGAGCGCAAGCGCCTCGTCTTGGTTCAGATCGGTAAAGAATCGAAACGCGTTTTCAATATCGGCGTCTTCGACGTTGACCCAGTATTGATAGAATTGATAAGGACTTGTGCGCTCGGCGTCGAGCCATAACGCGCCCGACTCAGACTTGCCCATTTTTTTACCGTCGCTTTTGAGCAACAATTTGCTAGTCAGTCCATAGAGTTGAACGCCGTCCATACGTCGCGCCAAGTCGACTCCGGCCGTAATGTTGCCCCATTGGTCGCTACCCCCGATTTGAATTTCGCAACCGTAGGCGCGGTGAAGATGAACGAAGTCGTAGGACTGAAGCAACATATAGCTAAATTCGGTGTAACTCAGCCCGTTGTCGGACGCGAGGCGGCTTTTCACGGAGTCTTTCGTCATCATCACGTTGACGGGGAACATCTTCCCGACGACGCGCAAGAATTCCAAATAAGAGAAATCTTTAATCCAGTCGTAATTGTTGACCAATAAGGCGCCGTTTTCAGAATCGTCAAAATTAATAAAACGCGCGAGTTGCTTCTTAATACATTCGGCGTTATGGCGCACTTGTTCGATCGTCTGCAACTTGCGCTCGTCGCTCTTGCCGCTCGGATCGCCGATCATACCGGTCGCGCCCCCGACGAGCGCGATAGGACGGTGCCCCGCTTTTTGGAAGCGTCGCAAATTCATAATTGCGACGAGGTGCCCGACGTGCAACGAATCGGCGGTAGGGTCGAATCCGCCGTAGACCGCGCGCGGCTTTTCCATTAATAAATCGCCGATTTTTTCGTCGGTCGTCTGATTGAGCAGACCGCGCCAAGTCATTTCCTTAACGACGTCAAATTTCACGCTCATAGTCGTCTGTGTCCTTTAACGGCTAACGCCTTCGTCTTCGTTGGGGTTTGTCGCGTCGCGACGTAAGTAAAACTTCGTTATTATAGCGCCGACGTCGGTTTTGCAAACGGCGCCGCGTTCAAATAAAAAACGACGACCTTGAAAACAAGATCGTCGTTCGTAAAAACCGACGCTTTCGACGTTAGTATTATTTACGTCAGTTTTCTTAGAAGTCGTTAGTCGAGACTATAAAACGCCGCGACCGGCGTCGATCGGGTCGTGAACGGCGGCGCCGACGTCGACGGTCAACTCGTTCTTACCTTTGACGATTTCGATTTCCAACGGGGTCGTTTCGATAAGCATATACTGCTTGTCGACGACGGCGAATTCTTCGTAAGTCGCGCCGGATTCTTGATATTCGCGAAAAACTCGCGCGGATTCTTCGTCGATGGGCGACGGCGGCGGAGGCGTGCCTTCCCCGACCGTCTTGGAGACGGCGACCTTATATTTTCCGACGGGAACGCCTTTGTATTGCCCGTGCGTCTTCAAAGTAACGACGCCGGTTTCGTCGGTCGTTCCGCCGCAAGTCCACTTGTTCGAAGAATCGAGCGCCTTCAAATTAACGTTCGCGCCCGCGCAAGGAGCGCCGTCTTGAACGACTTTCAACGTCGCCGGTTCAAGACTAGGCATTCCGTCCGGCTTCTTCTGCCCGCAACCCAAGGAAACGAGGGCGAGCGAGATCGCGATAGAAAAAGCAAACGTTCTTTTCATAATGTGCCAATCTATTGTTTAATCGTAGAAAACGCGAGGAACGCAAAGAGGCGTCCCTCGACGAACGTCGTTTAATTTCCAGAGAAATTAACGCGCCAAATCACATCGAAACGGTTTCGCCGCCGGCAGGAGTGCCCATCGCGCCCCAGACGCCGTAGGGACTCTTGCCCGTGCATTTCGTGCTAGTCGCGCTCAGATCGCCGCAGTCGACCGTTTCGGAAACGAAACGAACGGACCCGTCGAGCAAACCGACGTTGACGCCGCCGGAGTGATAGCTGTTCGCGGGATAAATCGCGCCCCAATACCCGTTGACCGTCGCTTGGCAACTAGGCGCGTTCGGAGGAAGAACCGTATGGAACCCGTTCCACGGACGACCGTCTTGATAGAAGTTTCCGCGCCACGTGTCGCAAGTCGAAGAGAGTTTGTTCGGATCGTCGACGCTACGCGCGTTGTTCATACAGACGTCCGGATGGCAATCTAAATCGCTCGTATAGAACCCGCTCGGATACGCGGAACCGCCTTTGACCGCGTCGGAGTAATAACCATCCGGCGCGCTAGCCGTCTCGCTGACGGCGGCGGTATTGGACGTTCCGTCGGTGCAACTAGCGAGGGTCTTCCAGTGATATTGATGGAACATTCCGCGCGTGTGGCACTTCTTTTCTTTGACGTTGACATAGTTCGGGTGATTGTACGGAGCGTCCAATTTGCTCGTGCCGTCGCCGAGGCTGTAAACGTAGTTGACGCGCGCGTTGCTGGCGTGAACCGAAGGCATAGTTCCGTTCGGTTCCGACGGACAAATCACGGTCGTCAGGCGTTGCTTCACTGTGAAAACGTCGCTACTGAAGAACGCGGGTCCCATATTGTCCGTGGAATCCCTGTCCAGTTGCATAATTTTGTCGTAACGCGCGGTTTCTTCAATATACGGAAGAATAGAAATCGTCACGCTATAAGGCGCGTAATGATCCCAGCCTCTGTGGCAGAAGGGCGCCATCGTCGGCAACGCTTGATTTGCGTCGTTGTAGTTTTGAAGCGCAAGACCGATTTGTTTAATCTGGTTGGTGCATTGCATACGACGCGCGGCCTCGCGAGCGGCTTGAACCGCCGGAAGAAGGAGACCGATCAAAATGCCGATAATCGCAATGACGACCAACAATTCAACAAGGGTAAAACCGTTATTACCCCCCCCGCGCTTATAATTGGAAAATTTTAACATTACTAACTCCCAACAGTTGTTCGTTAACGGGCGTCGCGTCGTCCAACTGAAAAGAACGCGCGCCATACTTTACAGGGTTTATATATTCTAATAAAAAAGCGAAGGTCGTAAATAGGCGCCTTCGTTTAGACGACCGTCGGCGTTCAAAACTCACAAAATTTTCAACAAAATTTTTTCCACGTCGCGACGAAAAAAAAAAAGGGAATATAATAGAATCGGCGTTTTCTTTTTTGCTCGATCAAATAGTCGACGCGAGACAGAAAGAACGTCGTTAGAAAAAAGGGAGCGACGATATGGGTTGGCAATACAGCGAAAAAACCAAACAGTTGTTTATGGACGCCGTGCAAGGCAAGACGGGAACGCACGTCGGCGAAATAGCGAATCCCGACGGCGTGGGCGAACACGGTTCCGTCGCTTGCGGAGACGCGCTGAAATTTACGTTTCGCGTCGAACGCAATTCGGACGATCCGCTCCAAGACAAAATCGTCGAGGCGAAGTTCCTGACTTTCGGTTGCACGTCGGCGATCGCCGCGTCGGAGGCGCTTTGTAGAATTATCGAGGACAGGCGAACGACGCCCGTCGAAGCGTTGAAGATCACGAATCAAGACATTGTCGAATTTCTCGAAGGACTCCCGACGCAAAAGATTCACTGTTCCGTAATGGGCGCCGAAGCGCTCGAAGCGGCCGTTTTCGACTGGGCGTCCAAACGCGGCGTCGATTTGGAAAAACTCGGAATCAAGCGACTCAACGCCGACGAAAACGAAGGTCGACTCGTCTGCAAATGTTTTGGAATCACGGAGCCCTACTTGCGACGCAAGATTCGCGAATTAAATTTGAAGACGGTCGACGAGGCAACGGGCGCGATTAAAGCGGGCGGCGCTTGCGGAACTTGTCGCGGCGAGATTCAAGACGTAATCAACGAAATTTGGAACGCGAACCCGTCCAGTTGCGAACTTGCGTCAAACGCGTCAAATTCCGAATTCGCAAGTTGCGCGGCAAACGGCAAAACGGTCGATACGACGAACGCGCGCCCCGTCGAAAATTCTAGTTTTATTCCCTTGGCGACCGTTTCGACGTCCGCGACCGGGGAAGTTAAACAGAATCCGACTTTTGCGCGGAAGAGCGGTTCAAGCGCGACGCCCGAAGAATTCGCCAAGGCGTCTCCTTACCAAAAGGCGAAATTAATCGAAAAAACGATCGACGAAGAAATCAGACCCGTCTTGCAACGGGACGGCGGCGACTTGGAAATCGTCGACGTCAAAGACAATCTCGTTTACGTCGAATTAAACGGCGCCTGCGAAGACTGCGATTCGGCGTCCCAAACGTTGGAACTGCTCGTCGCGACGGTCTTGCAAGACAGACTTGATCCGAATATTCGCGTCGTTCAGCTGTGATTGTTTAGTTGCGGTCGTTTAACGCGCGTCGTCGTTCGCTCTTGCGTTTTTTCGTCAAAATCGTTATTCTCCAAGCGAAGCAAAGGACGTCGCTTGACGACGAAAAACATTCGAAAAACGCAAGAAAAGGAAAAGTCGCAATGCCAACCTCCAACGCGTTTGTCGCGCCTTGGGAAGATTCGGGCGCGTCGGAAGGCGTGCCGAAAGGTTTCGACGAATTAAACCAATTTGCCGATCCGGAAGACGAGCCCGTTACGCCGGAAAAAGAAATTCTAATCGACGAAATCGCTTCCGAATTCGTCGGGTCGTGGAACTTGCTCGTCAGTCGAACAAACTGGGAAAAGGGCAAAGTCGTTCACGAATGGCGCGTAAAATTGACGGAAGCGGGGCTTCCTCGCCGTATTTATTCCGACGAAGCCATTTCTCAGCGAATCGGC
The DNA here is from genome assembly GCA_045599865.1 of Thermoguttaceae bacterium. Classification (GTDB taxonomy): domain Bacteria; phylum Planctomycetota; class Planctomycetia; order Pirellulales; family Thermoguttaceae; genus RUG369. The sequence continues at coordinate 9,761 of JAZRWW010000217.1, read as the reverse complement.
GGAGTCTCCCCGCAACACGTCGGAAGACTCCGACGCGTCTACGAACGTTTTGGCGAAGACGTCGAAAAGAATCCCCTCCCCAATCTCTTCTGGAGCCACTACCAAGCCGCGCTTGATTGGGACGACGCCGAAGAATGGTTGCAAAAAGCCTCGCTCGAAAAATGGTCCGTCGCCCAAACGCGCGTCGCGCGCTGGGAAAAAAACGGAGCCCCGCCGAGTCGTAAGCCGAAAGAATCGGATATCGTCGTCGAAGAAAGAGACGCCGACGTCAACCCGCGCAACGATTCAGACGCGGAAATCGTCGCGCCCGGCGCTTCAGATTACGGCGCTTCCGGCTACGACGAGCCGATCACGCCGACAAGCGCGTCTATTGACGGAGGAGACGACGACAAAAAAAAGAAAAAGAAGAACGCGAAAAACGCTCAGAACGGCGACGATCCGCTCGGCGAGTACGGCGGCGAGACGGAACCGTGGGAGACGGAGCCGGGCGCCGGCGCCAGTCGCTTCACAACCGCCGAAGTTTTGGACGCCATCGGCGCGCTGGAACCCCTTCCAAGCGATCTTGCGGAAGCGTTTGAGTCGCTCAAAGTCGCGATTTTGACGCGACGCATTGAAAATTGGGTCGACGTTAAGCCCGTCTTGATCGCCGCCTATTTGAGCGAAATGAAACGTCTGCTCGTTTCCGAGGAGAAGTGACGTATAATAACGCGCCAAACTGTTGAAATAAGGAGGCTTGGAGATATGCGCGATCGATTTGACAAATCGTTTCTTTTGTCGAATCGCGTCCTCCGCGCGGTTTTTTTGGTCGTATGCGCCTTGATCGGCGTCTTTGACGCGTCGCGCGTCGCGTTGGCCGACGGGTTCAATTTTCCTATTTTGGGGCTTAGTCAGGGCGCCGCGCAAACGCTCAAAGCGTATAATCTCTCCTCGCGTCCCAATTCGTCTCAAATCGACGAAATTCTCGCGCAGGTCGAAAAAACGCCGACGCGCGATTTGATATGCGCTTACGTCGAAGCGGCTTACGCGGAAGCGCGGCGTCAGGAGACGTTCCGACCGCGACGCGCGCTCGACTGTTACGCGTCGGTCGCGTTGTACGCTTGGCGCGTTCTCTTTGACGCGTCTTTACGCTCGCAACGCGACGCGTCGATTTTTAGCGCATCTGATTTTGAGGTGATGAAGACCTACGACGGCGCTTGCGAACGACTCTTGTTTCTCGTGTTGCGCGACGTCTCTAAAGAGGAAATTCTGTCTTTTCGCAACGAGCAAACGATCGAATTGCATTGCGAGTCTAAGAATCTGGTTCTCAAAAACATAGCGCGGTTCGGAAGTTGGAAGCCCGAAGAGCTTGGCGCGTTTCAACTGGCTTCGAGCGTAAAAGTCGAGAAATTAGATTACGTTTGCAGTCGCAACGGAATCGGCGTTCCGCTTGTCGCGTATCGTCGCGAGGACGCCTCGATTAACCGCCCCGAAGAAGCCTATTATTCCGAAGGAATACGTTTTCCTGCGACTGCGATCATACGACCGAATCCCGAAGCGCCCCTTGGCGCCCTTCCGCCCCTCGATCCCAACGCTAACGGACGGGAATTTCCGTCGACCGAGCCGATCGCGTTCTTAGAAATTTACGATTCCATAAGCGCGGCTTCGATTATTGTCGACGGACGCGAAGTTCCCTTATGCGCCGACTTGACGACGCCCCTTGCTTCTTATCTTTCCTCAAACGTCGACGAAATATCCTCTCTTGCCAAACAAGGATTGTTTAAGCCGGAATTGCTTCAAACGACGTGGAAGTCTTCGACGACCGTCGAGCGCTCGCTCCAAGGGCTCTATATGTTCGAGCCCTACGATCCCGATAAAATCCCGGTCGTAATGATTCACGGGCTTGGTTCCGCGCCGATAACTTGGCTTGAAATGTACAACGCGTTAAACAGCGCCAAGGAAATCCAAAACGCGTTCCAATTCTGGTTCTTTTTCTATCCGACGGGTCAGCCTTTTTGGATTTCGGCGGCGCAATTTCGAGCCGATTTGGCTAAATTGCGCGAAACGGTCGATCCGCGTCGCACCGCACGCGCGCTCGATCAAACGGTTTTAATAGGGCACAGTATGGGCGGCTTGATCGCGCGTATGCAAGTCCAATCGAGCGGGACGCGCCTCTGGGAACGCGCTTCTTCCAAATCGCTGGAAGAACTCAATTTAGACGCGGAAACGACCGCAAGGCTTCGCTCGTGGTTCTTTTTTGAGCCCGACCCTTCGATTAAACGCGTGATTACGCTCGCGACGCCCTTTAAAGGCAGCAATTACGCCAATGATTTCACGCAATGGGTCGCGGGTCAAACGATCGCCGCGCCGCAAGTCGTCTCCAAAGTCTCCTCCTTCATTTCCGACGGTTTGTCGGGTAAATCGGACGTTCCAACATTGCTACAAACGACGACTAGCGTCGATTCGCTCTCCCCGAATTCGCCGATTTTCGCCGCGCTCGACGAGTGTCCGATTCCGTCGAACGTCGCCTTAAACAATATCGTCGGAGTCTTGAATTCCGCGGACAAGCGTTTAATCGCGCCGAAAAAAACGGACGGCGTGGTCGAGTTTTCAAGTTCGCATCGCGACGACGTAGAGAGCGAAAAGATCGTTTCGGAATCGCATAGTTACGTGCAAACGCACCCCGCTTCGATTCTGGAAGTAAAAGAAATTTTGCTACGCCATCGAGACAAAGCGCGCGAGGCGATCATACAGAACGCCCCGACGAAAAACGAATTTCAAGACGCCAAGAATACAAACGCCTCCGAAGGCTCCGCGTTGAATAAACAATAAACGAGATCGTTCCAAGACTTCGAAGCGAGAATTTCCCGCGCTTGTTTTATGGACGACCGCAATTTCGTTATCATAAAAAACGCTATGACGCAACGCCCTGATCCCTATCCGATTCTCGTCTCTCGGCTCGTCGCGACGGAAGCGACGCCGCCGGGGTCGAAAAGTATTACCAATCGCGTCTTGTTGCTTGCGGCGCTGGCGAACGGCGAGTCGACGTTAACCGGCGCGCTGGACGCGGAAGACGCGCGCGTTATGCTCGACGCCCTGCGCGCGCTTGGCGTCGAAGCGAGTCTCAATTCGACGACGCGCGTCGCGAAAATTCGAGGCGTCGACGGAGAATTTCCAGTCAAACGCGCCGAGCTTTTCGTCGGAAACAGCGGCACGACCGCCCGTTTTCTAACCGCCGCCCTAGCCTTCGCGCAAGAAGGAGGCTATCGAATCGACGGAAAGCCCCGAATGCAAGAACGACCGTTCGGCGATCTGCTCAAAGCGCTCGACGCGTTGGAGCGAGACGTCGTAAGCGAACGAGGAAACGATCGCCCCCCGCTAATCGTTCGCGGCAAGCGCGTCGCAAACGCTGCGCCCGTCGTCGTTCTGATCGCGGCGGACGTTTCCAGCCAGTTTCTCAGCGGTCTGTTAATGGCGGCGCCCCTAGCGAAGCGCGACTTGACGTTCGAAATCACGGGCGCGCTCGCCTCCCGTCCATACGTCGAAACGACGATCGCAACGATGCGCGCGTTCGGCGTCGCTGTCGAAACGGATGCTTCTTTTCGTCGCTTCACGATTCGCGCGGGTCAACGCTACCGCGCGCGCGAATACGCGATCGAGCCGGACGCCTCCGCCGCGAGTTATTTCTTCGCCTTGCCCGCTATTCTTGGAGGACGCATAACGATTCGCGGACTCTCGCGCCGTTCGTTGCAAGGCGACGTCGCGTTTGTCGACCGCTTAGAACAAGCGGGTTGCGACGTCGCGTGGGCGAACGACTCGATTACCGTCGAAAGACCAAGGCGCCCCGACGGAACGCTCGCGCCCTTGCGCGGAATCGACGTCGATTTAAACGCGCATAGCGACGTCGCGCAAACGCTGGGCGTCGTCGCGCTCTTCGCCGACTCGCCGACTTCGATTCGCAACGTCGCCAATATGCGCGTCAAAGAGACGGATCGAATCGCCGCGCTGACTTGCGAACTGCGCAAACTTGGCGCGCGCGTCGAAGAACGCCCCGACGGTCTGACGATCGATCCGACCGGCGTCAGGCTCCAAGGCGCGACGATTTCAACCTACGACGATCACCGTATGGCGATGAGTTTCGCTTTGGCGGGCTTGCGAATACCGGGCGTCGCGATTGAAAATCCAAACTGCGTCGCAAAGACCTACCCGGAATTTTTCGAAGACTTGGCGCGAGCGATCGAACCGATTTGAGCGCCGCGCCCTCCCTTGTCTAATCGGCGATTCTTTGTATAATTTTACCGAAATTTTGACGGCGCGCCCTTTGCGCGTCTCGTCGCGTTAGGCGACGTTAAGCAATAAACGACCTTTAAAAAGCGGAGCGTTTTATGAGCGACCTAATTCTTTATCACGGCGGACGAACCGAGCCCGTTTGCCGCGCGATTCCCGAAGAACAAATCGAAGAACAACTCAAGCGCGCGCAGACGTTGACGAAAGTTCCCGTCAGCGACGCCGATTTGTCGACCGTCTATCGTTGGGGCGACGGCGGCTTGACGCCTCTGTCCGGTCCGATGGATTCCGTCGCGTTTAATCGCGTTTTGGACGAAGCCGTCGTCGAATACGAAGGCAAAAAATACGCGTGGACGATTCCGCTTTCCCTGCCCGTAACAGAAGAATTGGCGAAGACGCTCAAGCCGGGTCAAGAAGTCGCGTTGACGAACAACGCGGGCGAGATCGTCGCCACGCTCGAACTGAACGACGTCTTCCCGTGGGACAAGCCCCGATACCTCAAAGCGGTCTATCTCACCGACCGAACCGATCATCCGGGCGCGGATATGGCTCTTGTCAACGACGCCGACAAAACCTACTTGCTCGGCGGCGTTATCAACGTCTTCCCGCAAAAGAAGAACCCCGCCTTTGGAAAATACGTCCTTTCGCCGAAAGAGACGCGCGCGCTTATCGCGAAACGAGGCTGGAACCGCGTCGTCGCGTTCCAAACGCGCAACCCATTGCACCGCGCCCATGAATACGCGCTCGTCTACGGACTTGAAAAACTGCTCAAAGACGGCTACAACGCGGGCGCGTGCCTGAATCCGCTCGTCGGCGAAACGAAGGGCGACGACGTCAACGCCGAGATTCGTATGCAAACTTACGAAAAGCTGATCGCCGACCGCGCGCTTGGCGAAGGCGACTCCGACGTCGAATTGTGGTCGAAGCTAGGCGAGTCGGTTCCCGACCGCGTCGTTCTGCTCGGACTCGACATTAAGATGTTCTACGGCGGTCCGAAAGAAGCCGTTATGCACGCTATCTATCGTCAAAACTTCGGATTCACCGACGTTATTATCGGACGCAAGCACGCCGACGCGCCTTACAAGGACGGAACGGCGATCTGGGGCGACTTCGACGCGCAAGAAATTTTCGGGAACCTCAACGGCGATCTGCAAGAAAAACCGCTCAAAGTCGGTTTCGCCGCCTATTACGAGTCGATCGGACGCGTCGACCTGATGGAATTCCACAAGGAAGAAAAGCCCGTCTTCATTTCCGGAAAAGCCGTCCGCGCCACGCTTCAAAAGGGCGAGCAAGTCGACCCGCGCATTATGCGCCCCACGACTTCCGCTATTTTAGCCGCCGCGATGAAACAAAACTGAGCGTAAAACGCCCGGCGTTCTGAAAAAATAAAGTTCTGAAAAAATAAAGCGAGTCGAACGTTGCGTCTGACTCGCTTTTTTTTATAATCGTTTGGCGGTTTTCAACGAACGGGCGTCGTCAATCCCATTCGGCGAAATCGTCGGACGCGAAAGGAACGTCGATTTGAAATTCCTCGCGTTGCGGAATTTGCAGTCCCTTTTCGTCGACGATCACGAGATAATAAACGTCTGCGGCGCTGAACGCGGTCTGCTTCAAATTGAACTTGCAACGAAACGTCCGTTCCCTTGCGTCCGCGCTCGTCTTATCGGCGACAATCTTAGCGACGTCGCTGATCGTTTTGTCGTTTGAGTCGGTGAAATAGAGCAAATAAGTCTCTTGCGCTCGATTGGCGCCGACCGCCTCTTTTTGGTAAAAATCCAACTTGAAAGTCAAATTGCAAATCTTGCGTTCAGTCGACAGTAAAGCGATCGTCGTCGGCTTGACGTCGAAACGTTCGCGATCGTTCAAATATTCTTTGCTGTTCGAACGCAAATATTGATAATCGACGACCGGAACGACCATTTCTTGCAAACTGACGCCCCCGTGAACGAATTTCGTTCCGCCTCCGTTCGTTTGGATTCGAACGTTTCCACGCGGCGAAAAACCTTCAAATTCCGTTTCTCCGCCGAGAAAGCGAACGCTCAACATCGATTTCGGCGAGGCGCCTTTCGGCAAAATCGCGTAGCGCTTGCCGTATTCGATCGCTTCGTCTTTCCAATCGCTCTTCGATAGTTTCGCGTCTTCGGTCAAAGGGCGATAAGAATAGAGGAACCCGTGATCCGACGTGATCAAAACGCGCGTCCCTTTGAAGCTCTTCGTTATCAGTCCGACAAGCGCGCAAAGTTCCTCGATCGCCTCCTCGCACGCGGAAAATACCTCGTCTTCCGACGCGTGGGCGCGTTCGTCGATTTTGTCGTGATAAATATAAACGACCTCCGCGCCTTTGACGCGCGCGTTTTGTTCCGCGCTTTTCAAGCCGACCAGCGTTTTATATTGCAACGCGACGCCGTTGACGCGCGCTTTTTTCAAAACGACCTCGCGCGAGGACGCGTCGGTCGGGAGTCCGTCGGCGAGAACCGTCAAACCGCCGCCGTCGGGCGACGTCTTGACCGTCAGTTTCGAACGAGGAAGAAGCGCCGCCATACCGAACGGCGTGATCGTCGGAAAAATCGCGCATTGGCTCTTCAGATCGACCTTGCTTTGTTTCACGCGACGGAGCCGTTCGGCAAGCGCCGCGCCGACTTCGTAGCGCAACGCGTCCGAAATTACGACGAATAGACGCTTGGCGCTACGCTTGACGAATCGCTCGTAAAAAGACGTCTGAGGATCGAGGCCGACGAACCCGCGTTTTTTAAAGTCTTCCGAAGCGACGTTCGCCCAATTTTCGCCGAGCCGGTCGAGGAACGAGGAATAAAGCGCATCGACCTTATCGCCGACTTGCTTGAACATATCGACAAGTTCGACGTTCGCGTCTTTCAAAACGCGCTGAAAACGCAGACGAAAGCCGCGATAATAGGAATCCATACGATAATAATCGTTCTCGTATTTCTTCCAAAGCTCCGTCGCGTTCGTCTCGTGAAATCCGGCGCTATGTTCTTGATCGAACGCCAATATTTTCGCAACGTCGGACAAACCCTCGTAAAAGTTCGACCGCCGCTCGCCCCAAATCGTCGCGCGGCGTTTGGCGACGGTCGACTCGATTAGTTCCGAAGTCGCCGATCGATCGACGACTCGACGCATTAGCTTTTGTAAAATAATTTCGTCGACGCAAGGGAAAAACGGCTCGTCGCGCAACGATTCGATTTCAAAGCGCTCGAAACGTTCCTTTAAGCGCGTCTCTTCCTCTACCGCGCGCGCAAATTCTTCGAACGCGTCAAGCTCGGCGTGATCGCTCGACCATTCCGAAACGAAATCGTAACGACGCGCGCAGTTGTTCGACTGCGACAGAAAACGCTCCAAACCGTCAAAAAGTTCCGCGCTCGTCCTTTGCGCCGACGCGCTCAGAAGAACGCAAACGGCAAACTGAAGAAGATCGGGCTCGGGCTCCTCGTAGGCGAACCTTTCGTTCGCAAGCTGTTTGAAAACGGGCGCCGCGCCAAATTCGACGAACCTTTGATAAATCGCGTTGGTCGCGGAGTCCAAGCCCGATTTGAAGAGCGCGCGCAATACCCCGTTCGGCGTCGACGATTCCGACTCCGCAAGAACCGACAGAACCGCGAGCCGAAGTTTTTTATAATTGAAATTCGATTCGCCCCCGACGATGCGCGCGACTTGATCCCGGCGTCGTTTCGAGTCGAAGAACGCGCGAAATTGTTTCAGTTCTTTACGCGCCCAAATTTCCTCGTTCAACCCGATTTCATCAAGCCAAACGGAAGTCAAATCGGCGCGGAATTCTTCTCCGTATTTTCTGATATTGAGAAGCCAGTCGTCCTCTAAGCTCTTAAATTCGAACGGTTGATAAACTAAAAAATTGCTCGTTAGGTCGTCGCGCGCCAACGTCTTTTTGACTTGGAACAAGTTGTTTTTCGAGACTTTGAGCAGTTTGGCGTTTTCGAGACGAACGGAGTCGACGCGCGACGCAAACTCGCCCTCTTCGTCGAGCCAAAAGATCACGCGACGACGATAATAATCTTTCAGAGGCGCGGAGAAACGACGAGCTAATTCTTTTTCGATTTTTTCAACGTCCATTGTTCGACTTTCAAAACTTGTTGAAGCGAAACGCCTGCGGTAAATCTACGAAATAACGACGTCCCGACGCGCGAGGGTTCGTTTTTCGCGAAAGCGAAAAACGCGCGAAAGCCGCCCGCATTGCGGGCGGATGGGTTGCGAATGTCTGCGCTTTGGGAATCTACATACGGCGGATTAAAACACGTCGGAGGCTTCTTCTTTTGGTCGTTTGGGCGCCGTAGCCCCGTCCCCATCCGCCTGCAATGCAGGCGGCTTTCGCGCGCGTCGCAAAGCGACGCGATTCGCGCGCGACGTTTTTTTCTGCGAATAACGCGCCTTCTCATTTTATCGGCGCCAAAACTTCCTTAAACAACTCGTAATTCCGCTTCACGCCGTCGTCAAGATCGAGTTTAATCATCTGATCCGCAAGGTGATGAATTTTCTCCTCGTAGAGTCGAATTTCTTCCGCCTGATCGTTGAACTTCTTCAGCTCCTTGCCCAACTTGACTCGCTCGCTCGGCGTCGCGCTTTCCATACGTTTCTCGCGGTCTTCGATCGCCGCCCGATACCGCGACTGCTGTTCGAAAACGTAGTCCGTGCGAATCCGCGCGAGGACGTCGGGCTGGTAGCGGTGCAAATAAACGAGCGCTTTGAACCCGTTCTTTTTGCCGCTCTCGAAAAGCCAATAGATCGGGCGCTTCTGATACGTCTGGCAATGATCCTTATAGAATTCGGTCTGGAAATAACTGCGAATCGCGTCTCGTGGCGCCCCCTTCTTGCCAAGAGAATCCGCGATAAATTGAAGGTTCTCTTCCAACGTCTCCGCGCCGTAAACCCACTTCACGAACTCCACAAAAAGACGCGTTATATCGTCCGGGAAATAGTCGTCGTCGCAGATCGGAATAATATCGTCCGGGTCGGGAATCAGCTTCCGAAGTTCCTCGGGTACCGACCGAAATTTCTCTTCCTTGACCGCGTTCCAATCTCCTCCGGCAAAAGCCAAGCCCTCGACGTCCAAAGAATAACGACCGAAAAGAACCCCGACCGCGTAGGAAATAAAACTCTTGACGTCTCGCGCCCGATCCGCAAGACGAACCGTTACGTCCTTGTCCGCAACTTCCGGCGATAATTCCTCTACAAGTCCGTAAATCTCGATGAATATGCGATTCAGCTCTTCTTCGTTCTTTTTAAGCGTCTCGAATCGCTCCTTGCATTCGGTCGCCCAACGTTCGAACGCCTTCGATAACGTCTTTTCGCCGTTGAGTAACGGATGGCGCCGGAAATCCCAGCTCGTTTCGAAACTGTCCCAATCCGCTTTCGATAGCGCGATGTTTTCTTGGACAATTTCGAGAACACGTGGTTTTTGTGTTTCGTCAATAATTAAAGGTTGGCAAGTAATATCGCCGACATTTGAATTTAAAGTGGGGTTTATA
>JAZRWW010000216.1:0-23812 GCA_045599865.1 Thermoguttaceae bacterium | reverse complement strand
CACGCCCGCGCCGTAAGACGCGGGCGTGCCAGCCGCTCGTTACATACGAGCGGAAACGTTTGGAGCGCGCGTCGCGTAGATTTTCAACAAACGGCGGGATTTTTGCGCAAACGTTTCTCTAAACGCGTCGTTTTTTGGTCGTTCGTGAACGATTACGGATTTTCAGTCCTGCCTTAACCACCGACAAGAAAATAAAAAACGCGACGTCTTAAAGCCGTCGCGCAAAAGAAAGGCAAAAACGGGCAGGGACAGGATCGAACTGTCGACGCCTAGGATTTTCAGTCCTGTCTTAACCAACCGACAAGAAAATAAAAAACGCGACGTCTAAAAGCCGTCGCGCAAAAGAAAGGCAAAAATGGGCAGGGACAGGATCGAACTGTCGACACCAGGATTTTCAGTCCTGTGCTCTACCAACTGAGCTACCTACCCACGCTTCACGCTTTGTTGCGCTAAACGTACCCTAATTATATATGAGGCGTCCCATAGGTCAAGGGATAATTTTATTTTTTTCCAACAAATAATCTTTGTCTTTCGACGAAGCGTTTCAAGTCTTTTTAGCGCTTTGTTCTTCGTTCGATTAGAATTTGGAGAAATCGTATTTCGTGCGGTTCAGCGGCGTTCGGGTCGAATATGTTTTTTTAACGTCGATCCATAACGGGGTCGAACCGTCTCTAAGCGGGAATCCCCACTTCTTTCCTTGATAGGAAAGGTTGTTGATTAACGGCTCGCCCGTGCGAAATCTTCTGACGTTTTCGCAATAAATATCGCAAATATCGTCGAATCTCCAGCCGATTTGTCCGGCGACGTGCGGCGTAATAATCACGTTTTCAAAGTCCCAAAGGGGCGAATCGGCGGGCAAGGGTTCAGGCGCCGTAACGTCGGCGACAAATCCTCCGATTCGTTCCTCGCGCAAGGCTTCGATTAACGCGTTCGTGTCGACGAGCGGACCGCGCGCCAAATTCGCCAGCAGGGCTCCGCGCTTCATTTTTGCGAGTTTTTTTGCGTCGAACGTTCCTCGCGTTTCTTCGTTGAGAGGAAGCGAAAGGAAAACGACGTCCGATTCCGCCAATAAATCGTCAAGTCTTTCGGCGTTCCATAGTTCGTCGACTTGCGTCGGTTTGTTTTCGGGGTACAGGTCGACTGCGAGAATCCTACCTGCAAAGGGCGCGACGACTTCCGAAAAACGACGTCCGACGCCTCCAAATCCGACGATACCGACCGTTTTTCCAATCAAATCGAAGGTCGGCTTTCTCTTGAATTTTCGATAGTCGGGATTGTCGACCTCAACGCGCATATCATAGACGAATGAACGCAAGTTGCGCCCCCACGCAAGAATGAGCGCCAAGCCGTGTTCCGCGACTTGATCGGAAAGGACGCCGGCGGCGGTTGTGATCGTAATATCCGATTCGATCGTCGCGGGCTTGAGGCACCAGTCCATACCGGCGGCGGAAGATTGAATCCAGCGTAGGCGTTTCAACGCGACGACGCGTTCCCAGTCGACGGGAACTTTCGCGTGTCCGCAAAAATAATCGGCTTCTAAAAGCGCTTCCGCGACGTCGGCTTGACCGACGTTGATTATGTCGAGGGAAGAAGACCAAGCGTCGTTGATTCTCGCGATCAGACGTTCTTCAACGGGCGCCGCGCGAAAACAGACGACAAGATTTTGTTTTGTCATTTCTTATCCGATGTTGTAGATTGAGCGAAAAACGTTCGTCCTCTATTCGGAGAATCGGAGGGCTTGGGAACGTCTTGACCGAAAATTAAGGAACGTCGCGCTTCCGTAAAATGACAGAACGCGATCGCGATCGCGTCGGCGACGTCGGGCGGCTCGGGCAGTTTCGGCAGGCGAAGTTCTAATTGAACCGCGCGTTGCATTTGATCCTTGGGCGCTCGACCCGCGCCCGTCATTGTTTTTTTAACTTTTGTCGCGGCGTAAGAGACGACTTCGATTCCGGCTTGTTCGGCGGCCAAGCATATGGCGCCGCGCGCGTGTCCCATTAGAATCGCCGTTTCCGGGCGTTTGTAGAGGGAGTATAATTGTTCCAGCGCCATTACGTCGGGCTTATACGCCTCGATTACTTCGACGATTCCGTCGTAAACGTCTTTAACGCGCGCGGCAAGCGTTTTGCCGGTAGCGCGCACAACTCCCGCTTCGAGTAGTCGCGCGCGTCCCGAGGAGACGTCTAAGACCCCGTAGCCCGTGAGGTTCAAGCCGGGATCGACTCCCAAAATTATCTTTTCGACTTTCTTCAAAGGACGCCCTTGCAACAATAAAAATCATACGGCGCGACGCCGACTCGTAGGTAACGAGCGGCTCGTCGCGCCGTTTTCGCATATGGAGACGACGCTAGACGATTACGCGTAGAGTTCGTTCCAAAGTCCGTTCAAATCGACGTCTTGAGGGGTTCCGGCGAAAACGACGATTCGATAGACGCCCTTGAGAACTTCGTCTTTCTTCCAGCTGAACCCGCCTTCGGTGAAGAGGAAAGGCATCGGGGAGATATTGCCGTAATCTCTCGTGAACCACGGGCAGTTTTCGAACGGTTCTTTCGGCGGACAGAAGACGGCGACGCCTTCGGTAATCGTCGGATTGAATCGACGCTTGCCGTAAAACGCCATCCATTTGTTCGGCTTGCCAAACGAGTCTTTTTCGCCGACGACGCCGTCCGCTCCGACAAGATTTCCGCCGCCCCAAGGGCAGAGGTCTTGTTCGACGCGCACGCCAAAGAACCCGTGGTTCGTCTTTTCAATATGGACGTCGACGAGCATTTTCATCGCGAATTCAAAGTCGAGCGTGTAATAATCGCTATTTTTCCAAGTCAGCGTATATTTTCGCGTATCCTCGATAATCGGGTCTGCTTCGGACGGCTTTTTCCAAATGCAACGGTCGGTAAACTCGACGACTTCGGTTTCCGCTTTCGTCAATTTGAGGTCTTGGCTGAGAATTTGTCCGCGATCGGCGCCTTCTTGCCAGTAGTTTCCGCCGTTGACGCGGTCTGCTCCCATAAAGACGGAACGATGATGCGGCCAAGGTTGCGCCGATTCGCTTGTGACGGAGACGCGTGAGATCGGACCGGCCAAGGGGAAAATATAGGGATATTTTTGGTTTGGATTAGTACGATACGCGGCGACGACTTGATTGTCTTTACGAATCCAGAGAATCTTGTCGCAGAAGTCGGGATAGTACGACGAAAAATGTTCGACGGGATTGTCGCCCCAGCCCGGCTGCGGCTTACCCGATTTGCCCGGATAATTGACGGTGTTAAATTCGTTCGCTTCAGCCGCGAAAGATTCGGAATTGAGGGAGACGGTCAGCCCGGAAGCCGCGAGCAGACCCGCGTTTTTGAAGAATTCGCGTCGTTGCATAATATTCCTTGCTATCATAACGTAAAGGCGTCTGTTTTCGAACGAACGAAAACGACGTCGATAAAATAAAGTTCGCTTATCGTCGCGCGCGCGACGAACGTTCCTATTATTGTATCGACGCAATTTTTCGACGTCAACATTTCGACGCATAAAAATTGCAGGTATTTTTAAAAAGAAACGTTACGGCAAAATTGTTGATTGCTCCTCCCATTTTCATTGATACGTCGCACTATGGTCGTTCAAACGCTTTTTTAGACCGCCTAAAAAAACGTTTTTTTTCGTTATGGGGCTTTTTATGCCGTTAAAATCGTTATAAAAGCGTTTTTTTATTGAAAAAGTTGATTGATTTGTCTTCTAGGCGGTTGACTAAACTCTTCTTTTGGCGTATGATATTCCAAAAATTATTTGGGCGCGGCGGCGGACGGCGTCGGTTCTTGCCTTGCGGTCGTTTTCCTTGGGGGTGCGCGCGTAACGACGACTCCCTTTTGCGCGACACGGCTTGTTGCCGACGTCTTGTTACTGACGTCTTGTTACCGACGTAACGTTATTTGAGGCGACGCGTTTCACCGCGGTTTTAATGAAAATTAGTTAGGTGGTTTAAAATGGCAGTTCCTAAGAGAAAGCAAAGCAACGCTCGTACCGGTTCGCGTCGTTCGCACGATTTCAAGAAGCCCGTCCAAACGTCGGCTTGTTCTAATTGCGGCAAAATGATTCCTTCGCACGTCGTTTGTCCGAATTGCGGATTCTACGCTCGTCGTGAAGTGATCGCGCAAGAGGAGAAGTGATTTTCTCTTGCTTTGCGGATTGTCGCGCGCAGATTGTCTTGCGTTGATTGTCGCGCGTTAAGAAGTCTTCGCGGGTAGCCGGTAAGCGCGCGTCTTTTTTGAAGTGAAGGGGAATCGGAACGGGTTCCCCTTTTTTTGAATGCGCTTTTTTGAAAACGCTTGAAACGAACGCTCGACGTCTTTGTTTCTTGCGCGTTTTTGCTTTTTGCGCGCGTTTGGGCGGCGCTTTTGTCGATCGCGACGTTGGGCGTCGCGCGGCTTTCGGATTTGTCGATGTTTGAACTACTTCTTTTTTGAAGGAAACCAAGAATGGAAAAAGCGGCGATTTTGTTTCCGGGTCAGGGCGCGCAAACCGTCGGCATGGGGCGCGATTTATACGATTCTTCGAGTAAAATTCGCGAGTTGTACGCGCGCGCTAACGAAATCGTCGGTTACGACTTGACAAAGGTTTGTTTCGAAGGACCTGCGGAAGACTTGGACTCCACCGCGCAAAGTCAACCGGCGATTTTTTTGACGAGTCTCGCCGCTTTGGAAGCGTTAAAAGAATCGGAGCCCGAGGTCGTTGAGAATTGTTTTGCGACGACGGGGCTCAGTTTAGGCGAATACACGGCGCTTGTTTTCGCGGGCGTTATGTCCTTTGAAGACGGCTTGAGATTGGTGCGACTTCGCGGTCAAGCGATGCAAAAAGCGTCGGACGCCGTTCCAAGCGGCATGGTAAGCGTTATTGGCTTGTCCGTCGAGGAGGTTCGCGCGCTTTGCGAACAAATCGGCGATTCGAACGTTATCTCGATCGCGAATTACCTTTGTCCGAAGAATTACGTCGCGTCGGGCGTCCAAAGCGCTTGTGAAAAGCTGGTCGATTTGGCGACCGAGGCGGGGGCGATTAAATTGGCGCCTCTTGCCGTCGCGGGCGCGTTCCATACTTCGATTATGAATCCCGCCGTTGAAATTATGCGTCCTATTATCGAGTCGACGACTTTCAACGCGCCAAAAATTCCTTATATTAGCGGGGTAGACGCTCAATTTCACGACGATCCTGAAGAGATCAAGCGGATTCTTATTCGACAAATTTCTTCGCCCGTCTTGTGGGAAGACGCGATGCGTCGTCTTTTGGCGGACGGCGCGTCGAGCTTCTACGAAGTCGGGCCCGGACGCGTCTTGCGCGGCTTGATGAAGCGAATAGATCGTAAGGCGAAATTTAACTGATTTTTCCGTTTTTCCCTTTTCCCTTTGTCGTCGTTGTCGTCGTTTTGCGGCGACGACTTCGTGGTTTTTTTGAATTAAGAAGCGAGCATACAAATGATCCAAGTTGATTTGACCGGCAAAATCGCGGTTGTTACCGGCGCGACGCGCGGCATAGGTTTGGGCGTTGCAAAAGCGTTGGCTAAGTCCGGCGCCAAAGTCGCCTGTATTGGCACGAACCAAGAAAAACTCACGGCTTCCGTCGAAGGCATTGTCGCCGATGGCGCCGAAGCCAAGGCTTATATTTGCAACGTCGCCGATTCGAACGCCGTTTCCGAGACTTCCAAGGCGATTCTTGCGGATTTCGGACGCGTCGATATTGTCGTGAACAACGCCGGCGTTACGCGCGATATGCTGATGCGTCGGATAACCGACGAGCAATGGGACGACGTTATCAACGTCAACCTTCGCGGCACGTTTTTGATTACGCGCGCGTTTGTCGAGTCAATGCGTAAATCGAAGTGGGGTCGTATTATCAACATTGCGAGTATTAGCGGGCTTATCGGCAACAAAGGGCAAGCGAATTACTCCGCGTCTAAGGCGGGCGTCATTGGCTTCACGCGCACAATTTCGAAAGAGCTTGGCAATCGCAACATCACGGCAAACGCGATTTGTCCCGGTTTTATCGAGACGGATATGACCGCCGTTTTGGAACCGATTTACGTTCAAACGATTAAAGAACGCATTCCGATGGGGCGTTTTGGCGCGCCCGAGGATATTGCGAACGCCGTGTTGTTCTTTGCCAGTCCCGATTCGTCCTTTGTAACTGGTCAGGTGTTGACGGTCGACGGAGGTTTGATCTACTAAGTCGGCGATATTAAGTCGGCGTTCAGACTGTTTTTTGTCGTTTGTTGATCGTTCGTTTCAAAGACCCCTTGACGTTTCGGTCAAAATTTTGTTAAATTAGAATCGTCGGTTTGTCGCGTTATGTTTGCGCGCGCCGACGTTTCGGAACGTCCGCTTTTCCTTGTCGTTTGATACGAAAGGCGCTTGGGCGGGGGACGAACGAAGTTTTTACTTTACATTTAAGAAAGAGCGCCCTTGATCGGCGTAGATATAACGGAAGGTTAGTTATGGCGGACAGAAAAGAAGTTGAAGAGAAAGTCGTCGAGATTATTGCCGAACAACTCGGTCGCGACAAAGAAACGATTACTTGCGATAGCGACATTGCCAACGACCTTGGCGCCGATTCCTTGGACGTCGCCGAATTGATGATTGCGTTTGAAGAGAGCTTCAATATCGATATCGACGAAGACAAAGCGCAAAACATTGCGACCGTTAAAGACGTCGTCGATCAAATCGCCGAACAACTCGACGCGGCTTGATTTTGAGCGGCTTGATTTTGAGCCGCTTTTTGATTCGACCGCTTTTTTGCCTTTGTTTTTTCGCCGTTAGCGTCCCTTTGTTGCAAACGTTTCAACAGTTCGTCGCTTAACGGCGTCGTAATATTAGTTTATCTTGGCTTGAGTTCGCTATGAAAAGACGCGTAGTCGTTACCGGTTACGGACTGGTCGCGCCCTTAGGAAACGATCCGGAGACCGTTTGGAAGAGATTGCTCGAAGGCGAAAGTGGAATTACAACCTTAGAGGACGCCGAACGGTCCATTTTTCGATCGAAGATTGCCGGACAATGCCGCGATTTTACTCCTTTGCCGTATATCGAGCCAAAGGACGTCAAAAAAGTCGAGCGATTTGCGCAATTTTCTTACGTTGCCGGAATTCAAGCGGTCGAGTCTTCCGGACTTGATTTTTCTAGCGAAGATTCTTTTCGTTGCGCGGCGATCGTCGGTTGCGGAGTCGGCGGTCTAGCTGAAATCGAGCGCCAAGACGAAAAGTTGTTTAATAGCGGACCTTCTCGTATTTCTCCCTTTACGATTCCGAAAATTATGTTGAACGCGGCGAGTAGTCATTTGGCGATTCGCTACGGTATTCACGGAAGTTCTTACGGCGTCGCCACCGCTTGCGCGAGCGCGAATAACGCGATGATCGACTCTTATCGTCTCATTCGCGACGGAGACTACGACGTCGTGATCACGGGCGGAACGGAGGCCGCCGTTTCGAAGCTCGGTTTGGCGGGCTTCTGCGCGATGCGCGCGTTGTCTGAACGCAACGACGAGCCCGCGCGAGCCAGTCGACCTTTCGACGCCGACCGCGACGGTTTTGTGCTGGGCGAAGGGGCGGGAATACTCGTTTTTGAAGAGTTGGAACACGCGAAAAAACGCGGCGCCAAGATACTTGGCGAATTTCGAGGCTATGGAGTGACCACCGACGCTTCGCATATTACTCAACCCGATTCTTTAGGCGTTTACGCGGGCGTCGCTTTGTCTCAAACGTTGCGTTCGGCGAGTATGAATCCTAGCGACGTCGACTACATTAACGCGCATGGAACCGCGACTCTACTTGGCGACTTGGCGGAAGTCGCGGCGATCAAACGCGCTTTTGGCGAAAGCGTCGGTTCCGTTTCTATTTCTAGCACGAAGAGCGCGATCGGACATTTGCTTGGCGGTAGCGGCGGCGTCGAGGCTATTTTTTCGCTGTTGGCGATTCGAGACAACGTCGTTCCTCCGACGTTGAATTTGGAGAATCCCGCCGAAGGTTGCGATCTTGATTTTACGCCGCTTGTTGCGAAAGAACGCAAAATAGAGAACGTCGTTTCAAGCAGTTTTGGATTTGGCGGTCATAACGCTTGCGTCGCGTTTTCTAGTTATAAAGATTGAGGAAATTAGAAGAAAAAATACGCTTTTATTGACGAAGATGCGCCTTTTTTTACGATAAGAATTTTGGAGCGCGTGTTTTTCGTGCTTTTTTTAACCACTCAACTTTAGCGTAGCGGGTATTCAATGGGTTCGACTCAAGTAATGTACATTGGCAAGTATCGCCTACTGAACGTCGTTTACACGGGACAAACGAGTCGAACTTGGCAGGCTTACGATGATCGCGAACGTCGTTACGTCGGAATTAAAACGCTTTTTCAAAGCGCTAGTCGCGATCATAAGCAAGTCGAGATGCTGAAGTGGGAGTATAAGGTCGGCTCCAAGTTGCATCACGAGCGAATAGTCGATATTTTCGATTTTGGCTGGGATAATAAAATTCCCTACATTGCTATGGAATGGTTTGCCGCGCCCAATATTAAGCAGTATCTTCAGAGACGTTACGAGTCTTATTGCGTTCATCTTCCAAAAATGATTCCTCAGATGGTCGAGGCGCTCGCGGTCTTGCACGAGTCGGGCTGGGTGCATCGCGACGTCAAGCCGGATAATTTCTTGTTTTCCGAGGATCACGGCGTTAAATTGATCGATTTTGCGTTGGCGAAGGAAATTAAAGGGAATTTGATCGCGAAATTGTTGAAAATGAAGGGAACGCCGCAGGGAACCCCGAGTTATATGGCGCCCGAGCAAATTTTAGGACGACAGGTCGACGGTCGCGCCGATTTGTATAGCTTGGGTTGCACTATTTTTGAAATTTTGGCGTGCCGTCCAACCTTTACGGGCGTTTCGCAACAGGAATTGTTGCAGAAGCATATTTCAGGACCGATTCCTTCGATTCGCGCGCGAAATAAGAACGTTACGGAAGAATTTGCGATTCTTTTGTCGCAGATGATGGCGAAGAAGCCCGAACAACGTCCTAAGAGCGCGCGAGATCTCTTTTTGGCGTTCAGAAACGTCAAAATTTTTACAAGACCGCCGCAAGAAGGCGATAAAGTCGGTTGATTTGTTTACTCGACTTTTTGTCGATTTGAGACGTTTCCCAAGAAGGAAACGTCTTTTTTTGTCTGTTTTGCCGATTTTCTCATAAAATTTACTCTATTTTTTTTGCGTTTCTTGACTTTCGAGCTTTACGTCCCTATACTGTAGTAGCGCGATTTTTCCATTGGAAAAATTTACCTTTTGCTTCGCGCGGCTTCGTAAGAAACATAGGGAGTCGAAATGAAAGTTGTAGCTTTTAACGGCAGTCCGCGGGTCGACGGAAATTGTTCTTTGTTGATCCAGAAATTTTTTGAACCGTTAAACGAATCGGGCATAGAGACGGAAGTCTTTCAGATTGGCGGCAAGTTGGTTCGCGGTTGTTCCGCTTGTATGGCTTGTCGTACTAAGACGCCCGGCAAATGCGTTTTTAACGACGATTTTGTAAATGAAGCCGCGCAAAAATGCCGCGAGGCGGATGGGATCGTCGTCGCTTCGCCGACTTACTACGCGAACGTGTCGACCGAAGTCAAGGCGTTTATCGACCGCGTAGGGTATATTCTTGGACCTGAAGGCGCGCTCAAACGCAAGCCGGGCGCGGCGATTATTTCCGTTCGTCGCGCGGGCGCGGTCGCCGTTTTAGACGCGATCGATCATTTCTTTGCGATCAACGGCATGTTCATTGTCGGCGCGACTTATTGGAATATGGGGATCGGACGCGAAAAGGGCGAATGTCTGAACGACGAGGAAGGTTTGCGCAATATGCGCGCGCTTGGCGAAAATTTTGCTTGGCTGTTGAATAAAATTAAAGGTTAAAATTCAAAGGCGCGCCGTCGTATGCTTTCCAAAGGACGGCGCGACGTGTTTTCTTGATCGACGTAAGAGGCGCGTTTTGTTCGTTTCGTGGTCGTCGTCTTACGTTTGTTAAGCAGAAAAAGAAAACCTCCGAAGTTTTATCGTCGTCTTGATCCGTCAATTTTTGGAATCGTTCAAATGGCAAAAAAGAACGCCGCTTCGAAGTCTTCGCGCTCGCTTATGCTTTCCGCTTCCGCCGACGCGACAAGTCCTCAAGAAAAGCAAGAGTTTCTAATAACGATCAATAGAGTTTTGCGTTCGCGTTTTCGCGATTATTCTCCGAAAGTCGAAGCGTTGGAGGCGTTGAATATCGTTTCGGACGCCAAGACGCTTGACGAAGTTCTCGGCGAAGCGTGTTCCGCGAAAACGTTTGAAGATTTTTGTCTATCGGTCGTTCGAATTTGCGACAAGCGTTCGTTGTTGGCGGCGTCGGGCGCCGCGAGACCTCGGCTCGTCCTTGCGAACGTTTTTAACAACCACGTTGCGACGGTTTTAGGCAAACCGGGCAAAATTACGGAACAATTCTTGAAAACGAGCGTGCGTCACATTTCGCCCGAGTTAGCCAAACAACTTAATTTCAAACGCGCTAAGTCGGAGCCGACCGTCTTTGTTTTCGGAAACAACGTCTCGCGCGTTTGCGACTTACTCTTTACGATTCCCTATAAAGACGGACGAAAAGAGTTTTTTTCGATTATCGTGTTAATGGAACATAAGTCGACGCCCGACAAAAACGTCGCCGAACAAATGCTTACGAGTTTAGTAGCGACGCTCAATTTCGTAAAGCGATACCCCGAGCGGTTCAAAACGCCTGACGGCAAGATTGTTTGGCCGTTTGTCGTTTTGTTCTATACCGGCGTGCAACGTTGGGAAAACGTTCCAAATTTGCCCGATTTGTTTACGACGTCCTTAAAGGAATTAGATCAAAATTGGATTTTCAATTTGAGATTCCTGTTAATATCTTTGATCGATAAAAGAATCGACGTGATTCCGCCGATCGAAGGCAAAGACGGGAAAACTAATCGCGAATCCTTTGACGACGCGCTTAGTTCCGCCGAGATACTCGGGTTTTTCTTCGAGTTGTTGCGCAGTTCTGAAATAATGAACGCCAACCCCAACGCGACGCGCGACGAGTGGCTGAACGAAGCGTCGCGTTCCTTGCGCGCTCTCAAAGGAGTTTACGATCCCAAAGACGAATACTGCGTTCAAGTTCTCGACGATGCGTTTAGCTTTATTTGCACTATGTGTGCCAAAAAGAATTTTGAACTGCCTACGCGCGACGAGTTAATTGAAATTATGGAAAAGGAGGAGTTGGGAGAAATGACGAAAATGTTTTGGTTGTTGTCGGAAAAAGAGCGCGAGGACGCGATAAGCGAAGGAGAACGCAGAGGAGAACGCAATGGAAAGCGCGAAGGAAAGCGCGAAGGAAAGCGCGAAGGGAAGCGCGAAGGGAAGCAAGACGTGCTTACTAAAATGATAGGAATTCGTTTTCCTAAGGCGACGCCGGCTTTTATTAAAAAGGCGTTGAAGCCATTCGAGGACGCGGATGTTTCGGAACTTGTTTCTGTTGTGATGACGACAGACTCGCTTGACGAATTCAAAAAACGACTGAAAACGTTGACGCCCGTCGGTTGTTAAATCGATTTGCTTGTAGGATAGAAACTTTTTCTGATTTCCTTTTTGTTACGTTTACACGTCAAACGGGAAGATGAGAGAAACGATGCAAAAGTTTTGGTTATTGTCGGAAGAGGAACGCGAAGAAGCGATAAGCATAGGAGAACGAGAAGGAATACGAAAGGGAAGACGAGAAGGAAGACGAGAAGGAATACGAGAAGTACTTGCCAAGGCGATAAATTTTCGTTTCCCTAAGGCGACTTCGGTCTTTATTAATAAGGCGTTGAAGCCCTTCGAGGACGCGGACGTTTCGGAACTTGTTTCCATTATAACGACGACCGACTCGTTCGACGAATTCAAAAAACGACTAAAAACGTTGGCGCCCGTCGCGCGTTGAATCGGCGGTCGAAATACAAACGTTTGGATTTATTTATTGGAAATAGACACAGGACGGCGTATGCGAAAAGAAACCGTTGTTTGTCGCTTTTGCGACTTGTTTAAATTGTCGACGCGCGTATTGATCGCGAGCTTTATCCTTTCGACGTCTTTGGCGTCTCTCGACGCTTGGGGCGCGATTTCTGACGAATCTTTTGACGAAGCCGCGCTCGACGCTTCGTTTTACGTCGCGACGGACGGATCCGACGCGTGGTCCGGACGTCTTGCGCGTCCTAACGAGGACGGAACGGACGGACCCTTTGCGACGTTGGAGCGCGCGCAAAAAGCGGTTCGCGAGTTGAAGAGCGCAAACGCGTCTTCCGAAAAGGCTCTTGTCGTCGAAGTCGCGGGCGGCGAATACGAACTTAACGGAACGCTGACGTTTACGACCGAAGACGGAGGCGTCGACAAAGCGGCGCCGGTCGTATGGCGCGGCAAGTCGGGCGAGACGGTTTGTCTTAACGCGGGCAAGCGTTTGCAAGGCGTGAAAAAACTCGAGGACGCGAGCGTCTTAGCGCGTATTAAGCCCGAGGCGCGGGATAAGATCGTCGTCGTCGATTTGAACGGACAAGTCGACGTCAAAGATTTAAGAACCGCCGCCGACGGACCGGAATTATTCTTCCAAGGCGCTCCGACGACGGTCGCGCGCTATCCGAACGAAGGCTTCGTCAATATTTCCGAATTGCAACGCGATGGAACGAACGAAGTCGATATTCGCGGGACGAAAGGGATTAAAGAAGGCGCCTTTTATTACGACGACGAGGAACTTGATCGTTGCGCCGACGAAAATGACCTTTGGGCGCACGGTTATTGGTTCTGGGACTGGGCGACTTCAAAACAGCCCGTCGCTTCGATCGACGTTGCGAATAATCTAATGAAGCTCAAGGAACCTTGGCACGTTTACGGTTATCGCGTCGGTCAATGGTTTTACCTTTTTAACGCGTTGTGCGAATTAGACGCGCCCGGCGAATATTATATCGATCGCGAGAAGAACTTGCTCTATTTCTACCCGACATCCGACGAATGGACTGACGCCGATTTCCTTCTGACCCGTTTTGGCGCCGTCGTGAAATTGCAAAACGTTTCCAATTTTGTCTTTTCCGGGTTCCAACTTTGCGGCGCTTGCGGAAGCGGCGTCTTCGGCGCGGATTCGTATCTTCGAAACGTCGTCGTTCAAAAATGCGACGTTTTCAACGTCGGCGGGGGCGGAATCTCGCTCAACGGCGATAATTGCCTTGTTTCCGAATGCGAGTTGTGGAATCTCGGTTCGGGCGGAATCAGTATGTCCGGCGGAAATCGCGACTCGCTGACGCCTTGCAATTCTCGAGTCGTTCAGAATTACGTTCACGATTACGCGCGTATTCAACGCGTGTACGCGACGGGCGTTTCCGTTAACGGCGTCGGCGTTTACGCCGGGCACAACACGATCGAAAACGCGCCTCATATGGGGATGGGATTTGGCGGCAACGATATTCTTCTCGAATACAACGAAGTTTCAAACGTTTGTTTGGAATCGAACGACGCGGGCGCTATCTATACTGGTCGAAACTGGACGATGCGCGGCAACGTCTTGCAATATAACTATTTGCACGATATAAACGGATTCAGAAACAACGGTTGCGTCGGAATGTATCTCGACGATATGTTTTCTTCCGCCGAAATGTCGCATAATCTTTACGTGAACGTAACGCGCGCGGCGTTTATCGGGGGCGGTCGAGATTGCAAAATCAACGACAACGTGTTCGTGAATTGCAAGCCCGCGCTTCATATCGACGCGCGCGGCGACGGCTGGGCGCGCGATCACGTTCAAGGCTGGCTGGACGAGGCGAAAGCGAAGGGAACGATTTCTGGAATCAAATACAAGGAGCCGCCCTATTCGACGCGTTATCCCGACCTCGCCTCGATGTTGGACGAAGGCAAGCGTCCCGCTTTGCCTGAAGGAAACGAAGTTTCGGGCAATATTTGCGTCGGCGGAACTTGGGACGTCAACAAGCAAGGTCAATGGCAAGGCGGCACGATCGAAGAAAAAGCGCGTCCGCTCCTGAAAATGGAACGCAACCAAGTTTTTGACGCCGACGACGGAACGATTTTTGTCGATTCTTCGAAGGGCGATTATCGCCTGAAGGAAGATTCGGAACTCGTCAAGTCGGGTTATCGTTCTCTGCCTATCGACCAGATGGGCGTTACGACCGCGCGTATGAAGGCGAGAGTCGCGGCGCGACGCGCTAAGTGAAATTTTGACGAGTCGATTTGGCGTCGCGCGCGGTCGTCGTTCGAATATGCGCCGCGAAGACGCCGGAACGTTTTTTGAAAATTATTAAATAATAGGAAAGACGCGTCGAACAAAACGTCGCGTTTCCTTTACGTTCGATTTGTTTAAGGAGTGAAACTATGTTTGCATACGGCGCGCCGTTTATACGGCGTTTGATCTGTCGCGCGTTTGTACTTGCGCTGTTTTGTTGCGCCTTCGTCTTGGCGTCAAACGCGCGGGGCGCCGATAATCTCGGGGAAAATTTGTACCCTGTGAGCGTCGACGGATTCCACGTAATCGATTTTAAGACGGAAAATTTAGTCGCGCCTCAGGGCGTCGACGTCCTCAAGCCGCGATTCAGTTGGAAACTCTTCTCGCAAGACTTGAACGAATCGCAAAGCGCTTACCAACTTACCGTTCGTAAAGCGTTTGGCGACGAACTCGTTTGGGATTCGGGCAAAGTCGAATCCGACGCTCAACTCTACGTTCAGTACGACGGTAAAGACCTCGAACCGGCGACGGAATATATGGTCGAGTTGAACGTTTGGAATAAAGACGGATCGAAAAAATCGCAGATTTACGCGCCTTTTTCGACCGGACTTTTCC
The DNA here is from genome assembly GCA_045599865.1 of Thermoguttaceae bacterium. Taxonomy (GTDB): domain Bacteria; phylum Planctomycetota; class Planctomycetia; order Pirellulales; family Thermoguttaceae; genus RUG369. The sequence goes on along the minus strand of JAZRWW010000216.1, from coordinate 8,979 downwards.
CGACCGACGCCGAGCCTAATCCTTGGAAAGGGAAGTGGATCGGAATCGATTCGAAGGAAAAGGAACCCGAGCCGGCCGATATTGCCAAGGCGAATTGGATTTCGTTCTCTGAAAACGTAAGCGCGCCGGTCGGCGCTTCCGCTTATCGCAAGACGTTCGAAGTCGGCGACCTTGCCGCAGTCGCGCGCGCGATTTTGAACGTAACGGGCGACAATAGTTGCAGCGTTTTTATCAACGGGACGAAATTGGGCGGTTCCGGCGACTTCAAAATCGCCCCCGCTCGAGACTTGACGCCCTATCTTCAGGCGGGTAAAAACGTCGTCGCCGTTCGCGTCGACAACGTAGGTTCCGAAGCGAATCCCGGCGGTCTTCTCGGTTCGTTCTACGTCGCGACTAAAGACGGCGCGAAGACGGAATATTTTACCGACGAATCTTGGAAAGCGATCGAAGGATTCGAAGACGCCTACGTCGCGCTTGAGTTCGACGATTCCGCGTGGGCGAACGCCCATAACGTCGCGAAATGCGGCGACGGTCCTTGGAACAAGATTGAAACCGCGCCGTTGGAAAAGATTTCGCCCGCCCGATACCTTGCGAACGTCTATTGGATGAAAAAAGACGTCGACGTCAAACGCGCGGTCGTTTTCATTTCCGGTCTTGGCTATAACGAATGCTATTTGAACGGCGAAAAGCTCGGCGATCAAGTCTGCGGTCCGATGTACACGGACTACGACAAGAGCGTTCCGTACAATACTTACGACGTAACCGATATTCTTCAAACGACGAAGAAATTCGGCGCCGACGACGTTGAAATTGGCGTCGCGCTCGGGAACGGTCGTTTTTACGCGTTGCGTTCCAGTTGCGTTCACTACGGCGATCCGCGTCTCTTGTTCCAAATGCAGGTCGAATACGAGGACGGAACGAAAGACCTGTTCGTCAGCGACGAGTCTTGGAAGGGAACCGCCGACGGTCCTATCTCGGAAAACAACGATTACGACGGCGAAGTCGTCGACGGGCGCAAGGCGAAGTTAATTTCGCCCGATTCCGACGAATTATTCTTCAAAGAGGGCGATCCGATCCGTTATTTGGAAACGCGCTTCGGCAAAGGATTTGTCGTCGCGACGCCCGACGACGTCGATATTATGGACGCGCCGAAAGGCCGTCTTGTTTCCCAAATGATCCCGCCGATGCGTGAAACGCTTGAAATTAAAGCGCAGTCGCTCAAAGAAATCGCGCCGGGTCGTTGGATTATCGATTTCGGACAGAATTTCGTCGGCGTTCCTCGCATTAAAGTTAAAGGCGAGGCCGGAACTCAATTCCAAATTCGTTTCGCGGAGTCGCTGATTCCCGACGGCGAAAAAGCGGGCGAACTTTACGTCGACAACTTGCGCACCGCCAAAGCGCGCGATATTTACACGCTTTACGGCGATCCCGACGGCGAAATTTACGAGCCGCGTTTCACGCAACACGGCGGTCGATACGCCGAATTGACCGGCTTCCCCGGAACGCCGACCCTTGAGACGGTTACAGGCTACACGGTTACGACCGATCTTCCGTTAATTGGTCGATTTGAAACGTCGAACGAATTGATCAACAAGATTTTCAAGAATATCGAATGGGGCACGCGCGGCAACTATCTCAGTATGCCGACCGACTGTCCTCAACGCGACGAGCGCCACGGCTGGCAGGGCGACCGCGCGGCTGAATCTAAGGGCGAAATGTATATTTTCGACAATTCGACCCTGTATAACAAATGGATGCAGGACGTCGAAGAGTCCCAAATTGAGAACGGAAACGTTTCCGACGTCGCGCCCGCCTATTGGAGACTGTACTCCGCGAACGTAACGTGGCCGACTGCGCAAATTATCGTTCCGCAAAGTTTGCTTGTAATGCGCGGCGACGATTCGGCGATCGTCAAACATTACGATTCGCGCAAGAAGTGGCTCGATTATATGCTGACGCTCTTGAACGACGACGGCACGATTTCGAAAGACAATTACGGCGATTGGTGCGTTCCGCCCGAGAAGCCCGAATTGATTCATTCCGCCGACCCCGCGCGTCAGACGGATCGCACGTTGCTCGCGACTTCGTATCTTATCTACGACTTGCGCATTTCCGCTGAATTTGCGGATTATTTGGGTAAGACCGACGACGCGAAGTATTTCCGCGAACAAGCCGACAAGATGCACGAAGCCTTTACTAAGCGTTTCTACGACCCCGAAGCCGGACGTTACGCCAACGGTTCTCAAACGTCTTGCGTTTTGCCGCTTGCGTTCGACCTCGTTCCGACTGAAGATCGCGCGAAAGTCTTCAAGACGTTGACCGACAATATCGAAAACGTCACGAACAAACATATCGGAACCGGCTTGATCGGCGGTCAGTGGATCAATCGTCTCTTGAGCGACGAAGGGCGCATCGATTTGTGTTACGATTTCGCGACGAACGACGATTTTCCGAGTTGGGGCTATATGGTCAAGAAGGGCGCGACGACGATTTGGGAACTCTGGAACGGCGACACGGCCGATCCGGCGATGAACAGCGGCAACCACGTTATGCTTGTCGGCGACTTGGGTATTTGGTTCTTCGAATATCTCGCCGGTATTAAAGCGGACGAAACGGCGCCCGGTTTCAAGCGCTTTATTATGCGTCCGAACGTGGTCGGCGATTTGACGTCGGCTCGCGCGTCCTACGATTCCGCGCGCGGCTTGATTATCAGCGATTGGAATTGGGACAAAGAAGCGAGTCAGTTCGTTTGGAGAATCAACGTGCCCGCCAATACGACGGCGTCGATTAGCGTTCCGACGACCAATCCCGAATCGTTGGCGATCGAAACGGTTAGATTCGTTATTGTTCCGCCTGAAAACGGCGAAATTCGAACCGTCAAATACGACGCTAAGGTCGAAACGTTTGACGTCGGCGCGTTGGACGTGAAAGCCGAAGACGGACGCGCGACGTTCGAACTCGGTTCCGGTTCCTATGTGATTAAAGCCGAACTCAAGTAAGATTGCAAGAGCCGGAAATTCCGTTCTTTAGACGCGCGGCGTTTTTCCCGAAAGCGAAGGACGCCGCGCGTTTTATGATAAAACGAATCAAAAACGCTCTAAGAAAGAGCCGCGTGGTTTACCGTCGTCTTGCGTTCGTCGGGGCGATTCTTCTATTTCAAGATTTTCGTTTGATCGGTCTTTTTTTAGATTGTTCCAATTTACGACGTCGAGCAACGAGACTTGAACGTCTTCAGCGTTCGTTTCGAAATCAGATTCGCCTTTTGTCGTCTGCGTCGTTCCTTGCGACGCGCTTTCTTTGTCGTCTTTTTTTCCGATCGTCAACAGATTTTGTAATTCTTGCCATTTCCGATTGTCTTCTTGTCCAGGCGAAAGAATCAAGCCGTTTTCGGCGATCCATTGAACGACGGAAAGATCGTACTGCGTCGGATAGGCGGTTCGCACGTGATCGATCGCCGCTTTGCCTCGAATTTGCTCTTGGCCTTCGTCCCCAATTTGCGCGAGAACTTGTTGAACGTTCATCGCGCATTGTCCCAACATTACGACGGCGACATAAAAGCAAATCGTCGATTTCATATGTTTGTAATCGATCAATTTGAGTCCCGTGCCGAAAGAATTTTTCACGCGAACAAGAGACCGTTTTTGTCGACCGCTCTTTCCTCCGACTTCCAAACTATATATTTCATCGAGCGTCAGATGAACGAGAACGCCGAGAAAAATTGCGCCCGACTTAAAAAGACGCAACCCTGTGTCGCCGGAAGAAAGAATAAAAATGATCTCGCCCGCTATTATTCCAAAAGGTATGCTGTGGCACATGCCGCGATGCGCCGTTAGTCTTTTGACGATAGAGCCTATTCCGTAGAAAATGAAAAAATAAAAGAGGGCGCTTACGGTAATCACCGCTTCCGGCTCGCGAATGAAATCGCCGAGTCGACTTGCGAGAATGATCGCGAAGGAACCGGCGATCGTGCCCATACAACGCTGATACGCCGTGCTATTGTCGCTGTCAACGTCGGGTAGAACGCCGCCCAAAGCGCAAAGAACGCCGCCTAAAACAGACTGAGGGAGCGACACGCCGTAAATATGTCTGGCGCAAAAGCCCAAACCGACTCCGGCGGCGGCGCTCCACGTCAAATGAGTTCTATAACCTGCCATCGGCTCTTCTCTTTGTTTGCTCCTTGGAACGTCGCCTAGCGCGCAAAAAGGGCTATTCTGCATAGTCGCGATTTTGTGATCACACTTTGCGGTATTATACAAGAAACCCGCGTTTGTTACAATACCGGCGCCTCGTTTGTCTTTGTTACGAACGATATTCTTTCTAATATTGGAATAATGCTTATACTCGATCGCCGCACGTATTGACGCTTTTTGACAAAACGATATATTGCTATTAATCGGCGCTTTTGTACCGCGCGTTTTTTTGAATCAAGGGTGTTTACGATGACTGCGATGAATCCTTTCGACCTTACGGCGCTGATTATTATCGTTTTGTCGACGTTCTGGGGCGGTATGCGCGGAATTATCTCTCAACTTGGTTCTCTTGCCGCTTGGGGCGTCAGTTTGATCGTGTCGGCGCGGTATTATTCGGTTTTTGCGCCGTTGGTTCCAGTTGCGGACAATTTGAAGACGCCTTGCGGGGCTTTCGTCGCTTTTGTCGTTTCATTTATAGCGCTTAGTTTAGCGGCTCGATTTCTCAAGACGGCGGTTTCTCTTGCGGGTCTTAAGGAGTTTGATCGTCAAGCGGGGGCTCTTTTAGGGCTTTGCAAGGGCGTCGTTCTCTGCTTGGCGATCACTTTTTTCTTTGTCCTTGCTTCCGATAAAACGCGCGAAATTATCGACTCGTCGAAAAGCGGCGCGTTTTTTGTCGCCGTCGTTTCCGAGGTTCAAAGCGCCTTTCCAGATTCGGAGCTGAAGGCAAAGTTTGCAGAAATTTCCGCGACGTTGAAGAAAACAAACGAGAACGAGACGGTGGAGGACGAAATTGATTCGCTCAAAAAATACTTGACGACCCACGTGTTCACGACGACGGCGGCGGAAGTCGTCAAAGAGGCGGACAAAGAGGAGAAGGCGGACGATTCGGGAAGCGCGCAAGAGAAGAGCGCGTCCCTTTTTCAGCGATTTGCCGACGGTATGCGCGCTTTGAACAGAGAAGTCGAAGAGCAAGTGGGAAGGACGACCCCAAACGCCGCGTTGGACGCCTCGACGCCTAAGAGCGACGCGTCAAGCGCGCGCAATTATGCGCAGACTGCGCGCAACGACTCCGGCGCCGTTAATTATTTCGCGTCAAGCGCAAGCAATTTCGCACAGTCTTCGAACGGCGGTTTCGACGGCGCCGGTTATTTCGCGTCAAGCGCAAGCAATTTCACGCAGGCTTCGCGTAACGACTCCGACGCCGTTAATTATTCCGCGTCAAGCGCAAACGCGACGCTTGAGAATTCGACCGAAAACGACGCGAACGATCCGACCGGCTTCAAACGCTTCTGGGATTCGCTAGGCGCAAGCATCGCGTTGCCCGTCGTAAGTTCAGTCGAGCCGACGCGGCAAACGCGAGAACCGCAAGCGACAAATTCGAGCGCGACTCTTGACTATCGCGCGCAAGACGGCGCCGAAAACGACGACAATTCGACGTCCGCAGTGAGTTACGGCGCGTACCGAACGCAAAGTAGCGCTTCGAGCTCAAGATTGAGATCGTATCGTTATTCGATCGTCGGACCTTCAAACTACTAAAAGCCCGCTTTTACGAAGCGCCTCTCTTTTTACGCGTCGATCCAACGACGCGCGCATCGGCTCTTGTTATTGATCGATCTTGTTATTAGTCGAAACGAAGTTTGTAGAACGAAAAAAGCTCTGTTTACAAAAAAAACTTTGTTTACAAAAAAATGTTTACAAAAAAAAGCTCCGCGCTTTTAACGCGGAGCTTCAAAAAATCAAGCGGAGGACAAGGGATTCGAACCCTCAACCGGCAAGCCGGCGCCTGATTTCGAGTCAGGTTGCTAACCGTTCGCGTATCCTCCAAACGACGGCTAAAGTATAACCCGCCTTTACGACTTGGCAAGGGGATTTTTTTATTTTTCTTTTGTTTTTTCTTGAGACGACTTTCAAGACGTTTTGATCGTAACTTGACGTTTGTTTGCATTTTAACTTGCAACTGTTTATGAGATTTTTTAGTAGAATCTTTTCTGTATTCGATCCATCTCTTGTTTTTTCTTTTTCCTCCGATAAAACCGCTGTTGAAGACGTCTGTATTCGCGACATAAGACCGAATGTTTACAGACTCAAGGAACTTGTTGTCGAATTCTTGAACGACTTTCGAAGAACTCTTCTAATACGTTGAAATCGTCATCCTCCGAAACTGTTTAATAAAGCCCAAAACGATCAAAAAGAGAGCAAGGCGGATAAAAAACTTATGCGAGATATTCGTTCGATTTTATGCCCGATCAAATCGTCGAGCGCCGACTTTCAGAGACGTTTTCACTTTTCCAGATAGCGGGTGGAGACTGGCGCGTAGGAAAAGTCGATAGACTTCTCTTACCAAATTGAATTGGTCGAAAAACAGTTCCGCGTTACTAAGCGTCGGCGCGCGACTACTTTGCGGAGATTGCGACAAAACCTGTTACAAGCTTTTCATAAGGGGTAATCGTTCACGGAATATACCGAACAAGGCTCGCGTTGGAATCGTGTCGTAAGGCGCGCGCGATAATCCGCTTATCTTTAGACAAGCGAACGTCGCCGCAAAAGCGTTCGTAATAAAAACGAAATTATCCGATAAACTCAAAAGCGTCCGTTTCAGAAAATCGTGCAAATCTGAAGATTCTGAAGATTAGAGTCTGAAGGGATTACGAAAAACATATGGAACTTTCAAACGACGCGTCGATTGTAAAACTCGTAAAAAATTTGTTCGGCGCAACGTCAAACGAAGCGCCGTCCGCCCGTTAAAGACGAGCGGCTTATTGCGCGGCTATTCCTGCCAATGTTTATTCGGAAATTTACGCGTTGGTCAGAACTTTGCATAACTTTCCGTGAACGCTTACGTTTTTTGAGAAGCCGCGCGAAACCTCGGCGTCGATTCTTATTGTTCAAGCGTTTTCTTGAAATTGACGCGTTGAACGATCAACGCCGTCCGCGCGTTGTGATGCGCGCCTTTTCACGTTCCAACCTTCAGCGACGGTTCTTTCGCGTTTCTTTCTTGAAATCGCGTCGCCGTTTGAAATATTTTTCAAGCCCGGCTTTTTTTTCTTTGACGATGCTATACACTGAAGGAAGTTGCGTTTATTAACTTTTTCATAGGAGAAAAAAGTGAAAAGAACAGCGTTTTCAATAGCGTTTACGCTTGTCGCGTTTGCGTCGTTTTGCGTTAATTCGTTTGCCGCCGAACGCGTCGTCGTCGTTGGGGACAGTATTACCGGTCATTCGATGAATCTTCCTTACGGTTTTACGCACGAAATTCGCGCGGCGTTGAAAGAGGCGGGCAGCGACGTCGAATTTACGCCGTTGGGGGGCAGCGGTCAGACTATTTTCAGTTGGCGCAATATTATCGCCAATTCGTATGAAAAGAATCAACAACTCGATATTCCGGGCATTCGCGTCAAAGAAGAATTCGACAAGGGCGCCGACGTTCTTCTTGTTCATTTGGGTATGAACGACGCGTTGCAGCCGTCGATTCAGACGACCGAAGAAGGGTTCGCGTCTTGGAAGACCGAATATATCGCGCTTATTTCCGATTTGCGCAAGCGCGTTCCGAACGTCGAACGAATTATTATTTCGCCTCCGACGATGCTGACGGAAAATCCCTACGCGTTTAAAAACGAACTAATGGACCGTTTCGGCGTGATCGTCGCCGAAGTCGCGACGGAAACCGGGTGCGAATTTCTCGACGTTCGAAGCGAATTCAAGCGCTTTTTTATGAACGCGCGCTTGGCGAAGTCCGATTTGCGCTTTACGCTCGATTTCGTTCATCCGAATCAATACGGTCATCAAATTATGTCGTGGTCCTTTATGAAAGGACTCGGCTGGGACGAGATCGCCGCGAAATATTATGAAACGAAAGTCGCGCCCGAGCTTCGCGATTTCGATTCTCCGGGTTTGGCTTTGTTCGTCGTCGACGGGCGTCCCGCGCTCGATTCTAAGAAAAACGTCGCGACGATTCGCGGAACGATTCGCGGCGGCTCGGCGTCCGACGTCAATATTTCGACGCAAGAGGGCGTTTCCGTCGAATCGATAACCGAATTGGAACAGTCGGGCGAATTTTCGTTTGTCGTGTCGGGCGCAAGTTCGGCTTTTCCGACGGAAGTCGTCGTCAAATTTGGCGACGTCAGTCGTTCGGTTCTTGTGAACGCGCCCTATTACGTCGCGACGGGCTTTCCTTTTGAAGCTTATCCGCGTCCCGAGGATTTTCCTCGCGCGAAAGCCGTTACAGAAATCGACAAAGCCGTTTTGGCGGGCAAGGATCCTTTACAAGAGACCTTCGCCGCGCCAAACGGGGAAGGCGACTTGATTTGGAAAGTCTATTATCCGACGGCCGACAAGACGGGCGCCGCGAATCCGAACGCCGTCGACGTCGCCGACCTGACGCCCGCCAACGCTTTTGACGCCGCGTACGTCGTTCGTTACGTCGTCAGTCCGAAAGCGCAAAAGGCGACGCTTAAACTCAATTCGGAAGGATTCAGTACGACCGCGATCGAAACGATTTATTTAAACGGCAAAGAGATTTATTTCGGTTGTCTTTCTCCTCGTCATATTAAGGCGGAAGATTCGGTCGAAGTTGAATTAAAGGAGGGCGTCAATATTCTTGTCGCGCGCGTCGACCATACGTATTGGCAGTGGGCGGCTTCTTTCTCGTTTGAAGGCGCCGAGGACTTGTCGTTCTAAGCGCGTCTGACGCCAAATGAAAAACGTATGTGTTCACGGAAAGCCGCGTACCAACGATACGCGGATCCGCTGAACCGCCAAAAGACTTCGTTAACGGTGAAAAGCAAGAGCT
>JAZRWW010000215.1:0-46162 GCA_045599865.1 Thermoguttaceae bacterium | reverse complement strand
ACTCTCGACAAACGAGTTCATTAAGCGCCTAATCCGTCCCGTATGTAGATTCCAGAGGCGCGGACATTCGCAACCCATCCGCCCGCAATGCGGGCGGCTTTCGCGCGCCGCTTTCGCGGCGATTCTTGCGCGTCGTTTTCCGTGAACGCTTACCATATTTCAAAGACTCAGGCAAAAGTCATAAATCGTCAAAGAGATTAATACGGGTTCGAAGCGGCAATTTCCCAAGCGCGGACGGTTCCGACGTTAATCGTAGTTTTCCCGTCGTTCCAAAGCGCGACGCCTTGCGCTTTATCCGGCGAAGTCGGATAAACGCGACGACAAATCGCTTGTTTGTCGTTGGCGTAAACTTCGACGACCGTTTTATCGACGAAAACGCGCAACGTCAAACCTTCGCCTTCGTTCAACTCCAGCGGCGCCGACTCAAGCGTCGGTCGTCCCGCTTTGCCGCTCCCGCGCGAATCGAAAACAAGTTTTTTCTCCGTCGCGTCGTAATAAAGCGTCGTTTTTTCACCGTTCTCGACGTCCTCTCGCACGACGACGCCAAAACGTTCGACTTTCGCCAATTCTTCCGTCGTAAGCGTAATTTCTAATTCAAAGGAATCGCCGGGGAATCCGTCCAAAACGTTCTTGGCGTTCGGCGCGACCTTGACGTCGCTAAACGTTTTTTCATTAATTCTTAACGCTTCCAGCTCCGGGACGGGCTTCATTCTCAACGTTCCGTCTTCGCCCAGCCACAAAGTTCGCGGCAAGCCGTAAACGCCGCTCCAACCGTCGGCTATTTCGTTCTCGCGATTGTCAAGCAACCACGCCCACATAATTTGACGTCCTTTTCCGTCGACCAACGCTTCCGGCGCGAAATACGAATTGTCGATCCAAGTCATACGTCCGTGATTCTCGGGAATAAAGCGGTCGTTTGCCTCGTCGTATTCGCCGACGTAATACTGACAGCCTTTATTATGACTAATAAAAAGCAAAAGATATTTGCCGGAAGGCGCGCCTCCGTCGGGCGACGACGGCAAAGGAAGAAAACTCGGGCACATATTGTCTTCGCTAACGTCCGTCCATTCGTTCCGACGTTGATAGAAAACGCCCTTGTAATTCCAATCTTTCAAGTCGTTCGATTCGAACAAATAGAGCCTGTCTCCCTTCAGGTCTTCCGGGGCGTCTTCCGCGCGTCCGTACTTGTTGAGCAAGCAAAGATTGCCCGTCAAAACGTAGTATTTCCCGTCTTTTTTCCAAATATTCGACGGGTCGGCGCTTCCGTAGCGCAACCAGCCCTCGGGCGTCTCGATTTCGGTGATTCCAAATTCCGTTGAAGGAATAATCGGATTATTTTCAAATTTCATCCAAAAGTCGTAAGGGGGCGCGCTTTTTGCCGCGCCGATTCCCAAAGCGCCAAGTTCCCAGTACGTCAGATAAGCGGTTCCGTCGTCGTCGAGAAAGGCGCCGCCGCTAAAACACCCGGAGTCGCCGTCGCCGACGCCGATCGCGTCGGGACAATGGCGCCAATGAACCAAGTCGACGCTCGAAACGTGCCCCCAGCAGAAACTGGAGCCCGCGCGGTCGTAAAGATACATTAAATGATAGCGCCCGTTCGCGTAAAAACAGCCGTTCGGATCGCCCGGCATGCCGTTGTCTTCTGGGTCGACGAAATGCCAACGAGGACGATAAGGATCGTCGAGCAACTTTTCTCGCAAAAGTCGCGACGATCGCAACGCTTCCGACGGAACGCGACTCGTCTTCGACCATTGTTTAGGAACGTCGACTTTAGCGCCTTCGACGCGATTCGAACGAATATAAACCTTGCCTTCGTCGGCGCCAAGAACAAGCGCGCCCTCCTTGATTTCGACGTCGCCGTCAAACGAAACGGAATTAAAACGTCCCGCTTTATCGAAAAGTCCCGACGTCGCAAAATCGAACCAAGCCCAAGGCTCTACGCCGTCAAGAGGGACGCTCGGCTTCAACGACGCTATTTGTTCGCTCGTTAGAGCGACGGGATAAACGCGCGCGTCGCGAATGCGACCGACAAAAACGTCCTTTTGGTCTTGAATATGGCGCGGTCCAAAAAGAATAGTCGCGGATTCGTCAAATTCCTGAGGCGCGTCGATTTCATAAGAGGAAACCAGCGCGTCGTCGCGCCAAAGTTCGACCGTCTTGTCGCGATAGACGGCGACGACGCGAACAAAGGCGCCGTCGACCTCGGATTCGCGAACCCAAGAATCTTGCGTTTTATTTGTGCGACGATACCCGGAACTGCCGACCATCCAGACTTGCGGCGTCAATTCGCCAAAAACAAGCGCGTCGAACGCGTCCGGATTCGCCATATCGAGCGTCAAAGCGCTCCCGCCGCGTTGATCGAGCGTCGAAGGCGACGCCCAAACGACCAGCGTTTTATCGCGGAGAACGCTAGGAGCGTCGCCAAAAACATACGAACAAAAAACCGACGACGCCATAAGCGTCGCAAGTAAAAAACTAACAAAATTCCGTAGCATCGTCGTATTACTCCTTTAGGTCTAAGAACGCGCGTTTCTCTTAGTTTCTTTATACTTGCGTTTTTCACAAGTCTGTTTATAATACTCATATAGCATATTTTAACCGTTTTGTGTGAGAAGTCAAAATGCATATTATTTTGTTTGAAGACTCCGAAGTAACGAATTTGTATCCAATCACGGTGGGTCGCGCGGCGTTTTCAATCAGCGTCGGTTCGTTGCGTCTGATCAATTTGGCGCGCGATTTCGGCGGCGAAATCGAACTGGCGGTTCGTCCTCACTTGCGCGAGATTTTGCGCCAAGACGCGCCCGACGCTTGGACGCCGGAAAAAGGCGCGCGCAAAGGTCCGATTTTGTTTGTCAACGCGCGAATGGCGCCGCAGGCGTCTTTGCTTTACGCGTGGCGCAAACTTCTTGAAGTCGAATACGAACGGGGCGCGATTATTTATTCGGGCAGCGCGATCGCGGCGGCAATTTTGCCGACGGCGGAATTTTTGCCGGAAAATGAAATTGGTCCTTCGCAATTGCAAGGACTTCTTCAAGACCTTGATTTGCCGATGATCTCTTCGCCCGTTCCGCTCGTTCTGATGAATCGTTCTTCCGACGCAATTCGCCTTCATATGAAAATACTCAACGACAATCTTGAAAGTCGCATTCAGTCGGGTATTTACAAGGAAATTATGGACGGCGTTTTCGCGCCTAAGGAAGACGCTAAAAGCCCTAAGATAGGCGAATATTTCGTTTCCGACACGCGCAAAGGACCGATTATTCTCAGTGAAAACGTCGACGTCGGCGCGTTTTGTTTTATGCGCGGTCCCATTTATATCGGGCCAAAGTCAAAAATCATCGAACATTCGGCAATCAAGGACTTTGTGGCGATTAGTTCCGTCTGCAAAGTTGGAGGCGAAGTGGAAGCGACGACTATCGAGCCGTACTCCAACAAACAGCACCACGGTTTCCTTGGACACAGTTATCTTGGAAGCTGGATCAATCTTGGGGCGGGCACGTGCAACAGCGACTTGAAAAACTCGTACAACGAAGTTATGCAAGAGACGCCCTACGGTCGTTTTTCCTCTCAGATGCAATTCCTAGGCTGCGTCGTCGGCGACTACACTAAAACGGCGATCAACACGAGCATTTTCACGGGCAAAACGATCGGAGCGTGCAGTATGATCTACGGATTCGTGACGACCGCCGTTCCAAGTTTCGTGAATTACGCGCGTTCCTTTGGACAGATAACGGAATTGCCCGTCGAATTGACGATCCTGTCTCAAGAGCGCATGTTCTCGCGACGCAACGTCAAGCAACGAGAATGCGATAAAAAATTGATTCGCGACATGTACGAACTTACGCGCGGCGAACGTCAACTTGCAAGCGAGCCGTTGGCGCTTTAAAAAACGCGTCGCGCGGTCTTGCTTGCGTCTAACAAAAACGTTATATTACGGCTCGACGACGCCGAAAGGGTCGAAGCGAGGGCGCGCTTTTTTCGCGCGCAAACGGTCGTATAAGCGGTCAAAAACGGTCGACGTTCAATGCGGCGTCGACGACAAAACGCTCAAGGTGCAGTTGTGGATTTAGACAAATTATTAAGTCGTCCGTGCGGTTGGTTGCGCGGAAACGGCGCGGATTCGGACGTCGTTATTTCCAGTCGAGCGCGGTTGACGCGCAACTTCGCCGGTTTTCCTTTTGTAAATCGCGCGACGGATTCCGATCTTGAACGCGTGGTCGATCTTTTTTCAGGAACGGTCGGTCGTCTTTTCAACGAAGACGAAGCGTCGACCGTCGACGTCGCGCTTCTTACGAACGAAGACGCGCGTTTTCTCCTTGAACGTCGTTTAATCGGTTCGCAATTTGTCGATTCTAAACGACCTCGAGCCGCCTTGTTTGCGACGGACGAAAGTTTCAGCGTCGCGGTCGACGAAGAAGATCATCTGCGTCTTCGCGCGACTGCCGCCGGACTTGCGCTTAACGAAGCATGGGAAAAAGCAAACGCGCTCGACGATCGATTTGAAGCGGAACTCGATTACGCGTTCGACGAGAAATTCGGGTATCTAACTTCCTGCCCTTCGAACGTCGGCACGGGTTTGCGCGCCAGCGTTCTTCTTCATCTTCCCGGCTTGATCGAAACGGGCGAAATTGCCAAGGTTCTCCGTAGTCTGCAAAAACTCAATTTAGTCGCGCGCGGATTTTTTGGGGACGAGTCGCGCATTACCGGCGAATTGCTCCTAATAAGCAATCAGACGACTCTGGGCGTTTCCGAACAGGCGATCGTCAAACAATTGCTTGAAGTCGTCGATTGCGTCGTCGACTATGAACGCAAGGCTCGTCAAACGATACTTGAACGAAATCGCGAAAGGCTTTTCGACCGTTGTTCGCGCGCGCTTGGTATTTTGCGTTCCGCAAGGTCGACTTCCTTTGAAGAAGCGCTCGTCTTGATTTCAAGTCTTAGACTTGGCGTAAGATTGAATCTGCTTGAACAAACGTCGATCGAGCTTGTCGACGCGTTGACGTTGCAGGTTCAGCCCGCGCATCTGAGAAAAATCGCCGACGAGGAAGGAAATTTCGAAGAGGACGAAGACGTCGTGCGCGCCGATTTCTTACGTAAAAAGCTCGCGTCGATTAAGTCTTCATAAGTCGGCAAGAACGCCGAAAAGAACAAGAACGCAAAAAAAAAAACGCGCGACTTCCTAAACAAGTTAAGAAGTCGCGCAAAATATCGAAATTCGCCCCGCGCGCTCGCGCTTAGAAATCTAAAAAGGCGATCTTCAAGCCGGCTCGTTTCGCCAACGTTTCAAGCCCCTTTTTGAAGTAGACCATACGTTGAGTTCGATTCTTGTTCCGCGCGTATCGAAAAGCAGCCTGAAGTATTTTCACGGGCAATTCGCCCTTTTTAGCCTTTTCGATCACGTCGTCCACAAACGCGCCTTCCAATTCCGTCTTAGCGCGCAGTTCGCTTTTAACGATCGCCGGATCAAGCGCTTCGATCGCGCCAAAAGCCGCGTCGAGACCAAAAGCGCCCAACCCGACCAACGCGAACGCGCTTGAAATAAAAGCGCGTCTGCCTAATTTTTTCATACCCGGCCTCCCAGCCTTTTTCTCGCCGCGTCCGTCCTTAGACGCCGCTTTATATCTCCGCACAAGGAAGTCTCCTTCCGCTCGGCGCCGCAAAACGGCGCGTCGCGGAAAAAGCTTAAGGTCGCGGAACGTTTCGAACGTCAAATTTTCACTCGCCTTAGGAACCAGCCGTTGTCCCCCGAAAAAAAATTACGTTAAGGCGCGTTGAAAATCGGAAGTCCGAAATTTCATCGTCAAAAAAATACGAATCGTTCGGCGCAAACCTAACAACTTTCCATTATATCGACTTCCACGCGTGAAGACTTGAACGTCAAAGCGAATTTTACGACGTTTTTGAAGATTATTCCGATTTTTTAAAACAAACGTCGTCTCTGTTATTTCAAGCGCCGTCGAATTATTCGGGTCGTTCCTTCCACGTCGAATCGTAATATTTTCCTTGCCAAGTCTGACGTCGTTTCAACGCAAATTCAACGGCGTTGCGTCCGGCGTGTTTATACGCGGTCCAATCCGGCGCAAGCAGAAATTCTTCAGTAGCCTCGCCCGCCACGCGTTCAACAACCGTTAGAGGGGAAATAAGTTCAAGAAAGTCGGCGACGTAGTCCGCGTACTCCTCCAAAGTCGGCAAAGAAACGAGACCGCGCGCCCACATAGTCGCCAATCTCGTGTTTTTCACAACGTATAGATGATGCAACTTAACGGAATCGATTCCCAAAGAGGCGACGCGACGCGCGGTCAAGCGCATATCGTCGACCGTCTCGCCCGGCAATCCTAGGATCAAATGGACGCCCAAACGAAACCCTCGACCGCGCGCGCGCCGAACGGCGTCGACAAAACAAGCGTAATCGTGCCCTCGATTGACAACGCGCAACGTTTCGTCTTTCGAGGTCTGCAACCCGATCTCCAACGAGATCGGCTTTTCACGCGCAATTTTTTCAAGAAGTTCCAGAACGGGCTCGCCCAAAGCGTCCGGACGCGTTCCGATCGCCAACGCGACGACTTCCGATCGTTTTATCGCCGCGCGATAAGCGCGCTCTAAAACGTCGACGGGCGCGTGCGTGTTTGTCGACGGCTGAAAATAAGCGACGAATTTGTCGGCGTCAAAACGTCTTTGAATTTGCTTTATTCCCTCGTCGATTTGCGCGTCAAGGTCTTCGATTCCCATTCTTCTCGACGGACTAAAACTCGCGGCGTCGCAAAAGACGCAACCTCCTCGACCGACGGTTCCGTCGATATTGGGACAAGAAAAACGCGCGTCGACGCTGATCTTCCTTACAGGCGCGCCAAAAGTCCGCTTGTAATAAACGCCTAACGAATAATATCTAGCTCCGTTTTCACGCCAAAAAGGCGTCGACGCCGTTTTTTCGTCCATATCGTCCTCAAGACTCAAGCCGTCTCCGGCATAAAGGTCGGCATAACGACGCCTCGTTTTTCCGGGACTTCGCCCAAAGATTGCGCGATATGCGTTTCGGTATTCCGCGCGCCCAACGCGTACGTTTCGCTTCGCAACGTCGTCGCGTCCGTCGGAATAAGAAAGACCGGCGACCATTCGCCCTTATGTCGGTTGAGTTCGCGCTTGACCAAAGCGCTCGCTTGCGCTTCAGTACGCGCAAAACCCGGTCCGACCATCGCGCAACCAGGATCCTTGACGGAACACATCGCGCCCAAAAGCGCGCCTGAAGCGTCGTCGACTAAAACGCTAACGCCCCAAATTCCGTCGGCGTTTTCAATGAAGAAACGGAAATCTTTGGCGCGATCGACTCCGTATATTTCCATTTCTAACGCGACCATCGCGGGCACGTCGTCAAGCGTCGCGTCGCGAAGAGTCGTCCCCTCGGGCGCCTTGACGTCAAATCCCTCTTTCGGAACGGCGACGGTCATGTCTTGAAACATTACGCGAGGCACGAAACCCGCGCGATTATACAACGAAAAGGAATCGAGATTCATCGCGCTAGAGACAAGACGCAACGCTTGATTACGACGCTCGGCGACTTCGACGATATAAGCCAAAAGTTTCGAAGAAACTTTTTGACCGAAATATTCCGGCGCTACGGTCATAATGCCAAGCGACGTATGCGTCGCTCGCGGATGAAAGAAACACGAACCGGCAAGTTTGCCCGACGCCGCGTCTTCGGCAACGACGCAACAATTCGGATCAAGCGCGTCGTACACGCGCGTGTAAATCGACGCGGCTTCCAAAGAGGGCACGACCGAATCAAACCCGCGATTTTTCTTGTACCATACGTTCAACGAATCGCGAATCAACGCGGCGACCGCTTCGTCGTCGGCAGCGCGCTTTAAGCGAACGATTATATTAGACGCCATAGTTCACACGTTCCGTTTCTATTGATAAAAGTCTGTTCGACGTTTGACGATAAATGAAAAAGCAAAGAAGACGTCGGCGACGCAATTTCTCGCCGATTATGATCGTCGACTACCGAATAACATGAAACGCCCAAAGTCCGAACGCCACGGGCGCGGCAAGCAAAAGGGAGTCGAAAATATCGAGGAAACCTCCGAACCCCGGCACGTTCGTCCCCGAATCTTTCCGCATTACGTCGCGTTTAATAAGAGACTCCGCCAAATCGCCAAGCGCGCCCGCGCAACCGACCGCCAGTCCGTAAACGACGACGCCGACCAAAGTGGTTTTCGAAGGTTCGTTTGCCGCAAACGGAAAAAGAATCGCCGTTGAAAACCACGCGCCAAGTATCGCAAAGGACATTCCGCCGACAAATCCTTCGATCGTCTTGCCGGGACTCAAACTAGGCGCCATTTTATGACGTCCGATCAGCCTTCCGACGGTATACGCGCCGACGTCGCACATCTTCGTTACGACAATAAGCGAAACGACGGCGGCCACCCCGTAAGCTATTCGCAACATCACCATAAAGGAGCCTAACAGCCCAATATAGACGATCGCAAAGACCGCGCCGCTCAAATTGATCAAGTGTCCGCCCGGCAATTTGAAACGCAACATCTCGCCGACAAAGGCGATCAGCACGCCAAAAGCGATCGCAAGCAACGTATGAACGCACGCAAAAGCGGCGGTCTTCCACTCGCGCTCGTTCGACAAACTAAGGAGCGCCTCGGTCGCGCTCTCTTCTTCTTCGACGTCGCGCTTGATTCGTTCCTGTTCCTGCGCGATCTCCAGGGCGCGTTCCGCTTTTTCCAACGCGTCTTTGGCGGTCGCGACCGCGTTCGTCGCCAACTCGACCGGCAATAGTTCGTTCGTTTCACCGCCGTCTTTTCGTTCCTTGTGAACGTCGTTCTTTTTCTCGTCGACGTATCGACGTTCCTGTTCTTGCGCGTTCGACTCGTATGATTCCTGAATCGCCTCGACAAAAGAACGCTCCAAACGCGCGATCAAAGGCAACGAATTGTAGCACGACGCCCAACATAAGACGATCGTTCCAAAAACGCCCAAATAAATCGTCGTTCGGCGCGGATAAATTCCGCCCGCGTTGAGAAGCGCCAAAATTTCTTTACAAAGAAAAAAAAGACACGCAAGAAAAAAAGGCATAAGAACGACGCCGGGCGCCGGAGCGATCGAGTCGACGTAACACATCCCGACCAACAGGGCGACAAGCGGAATCCCAATCAGTAAGCGCCAGTGCAACATATCCGAATCAACCCTCAATTAGGAACAGCCGCGTCGTTATAGTCCAACGCGATAAAAATCCAACGCGATAAAAATCCAACGCGCGCGCCATACGAACGTTTAAGTCGATTATACTTCCCTTTGATATAAAATACTAGCTTTTTCTCGCGTTTTACGTAATTTTTTCAAAAAACGTCGTCTTCTCTAAGGACAAAATGAATAAAAATAGACAAAGATAGAGAAAACAGGTAAAATAGGATTGTTTTTTTCAATCTTTCTTGTAAAATAAGAGCGTTGAATCGTAACTTTACGCGTTCGAAAGATCAGTTTTTAACGCGTTCGATTTTGACGCGTCGCCTACGACGCGCTTCGGAGATTGGTAATGGCAAACGCGATCGTCCTTGAAACGTTGTCTCTAAAGGAACTTGGAGCGCTAGGTTCTTCCGTTCGACTCAAGTACTGGCAACACCTGCGTAAAAGCGATCTGCTCGAGCGACTAGCCGCCTTAAACCGCGTTTTCACGCAAGAAGACCTCGACTCCGCGATCGTCGCCCTTGCTCGAAAACAAGCGGCTCGCGCCGCGCGAGCCAAAGTCTCGCAAAACGGCGTTTCCGCTAAATTACAGGACGCTTGCGCCGTCGTCGTGAACGGCGAAGCGTCGGCTTCCGTTCAAAGGGGCTCGCTTGACGGAGGCTCCCCAATTCCTATGAGTTCGTCTTGCGAATTAAAGGAAGTTCAAAACGTAAAAGAACAAACCGTCGAACCAATCTCTTCGACGACGACGTCCGAATTCGAAAAAGACGCCGCAAACGCGCAGGTCTTCGTCGAATCGGGCAATTTGTCGGATTCAAAAGTTCGTTCGAAAGCCAGAAAACCGGCGCGTCGTTCCGAATCTCCGCAAAATTTAGATTCCGCGTCTTCCGACGACGCGCAAGAAGAAACCGTATTAACGCGTCAAAAGGCGTCGGCGCCCGAAAGCGGCGAGTCGAACGAGTCCAAGACGCGACTTAATGCGGAAAAAACCTTTCGTATTGCGGAACAAGTCGTTCCGGCGCTTGCGGAACGTTTAGCCAAGCGCCTAGTCGAGTGTTTGACTAAAGAAATTGCGTCGGACGATAAATTTACGTCGGATGATAAATCGGACGTTCCGGGCGTTTCCGTAGCGGAGTCCTCAAACGCCTCAAAATTCGAATCTTGTTCCGACGCCTTCGTGTCGAAACTCGTTGATGAAATCGTCTCCCCTTCCGTTGTGGAATCGTCCAAAAGCGAAGTCTTATGCAATTCGAGTAAAACGGAAAGCGTTCAAATTGAAAGCGCTCAAATAGAAAACGACGACGCTAAAAGCGTCGCCAAAAACGAGGACGAAGACGTCCATATCGAAACGGTTTTGCCGGAAACAAGCGTTCAACAACGTTCGTCCGCGCTTCCTGCGGCTGGAACGCCTCTTCTCAAGGATAAATTGCGTCTGAAAAAAGTTATCGGCTCCCCTAGCGACAAAATCGATCGGCTCGTTCTTATGGTCTGCGATCCCTATTGGATCCGCGCGTGTTGGGAAGTTACGGAACAGCTGGCGGGACGTGTTCGTTCGGCGATGGCGCGACACTGGCACACGGCGGAACCTATTTTACGCCTGTATCAAATCGAGCCCGCAACCTCGAGGCGCGAATTTGTTAAAGACGTTGAAATTAGCGGCGGCGTGTCAAATTGGTACGTTCCCGTCGAAAATCCGCCCTCGACTTTTGTCGTCGAATTGGGGTATAGATCGCGCGACGGGCAGTTTTTCACTTTGCTTTCTAGCAACCCGGTTCAAACGCCGAAACAGTTTGTTCGCGATTCGGACGGACGGCCTTGTACGGAATCTTTTAACGCGCCTTTCAGTTTCCAAACGAGTTCGCGCGACCGTTGGACTCAAAAAACGCGTCAAACTCGAGCCGCGCGCCGTTCTTCTTTCGACGAAAGCCCCGATAAGCCGTTCTCGCCCTCGGAGTCGGCGGTTGGAACGTCGTTGTCGACGAACGAAGGTTATATCGCGCCCTCCACGTTTTTGTTTCAAGTCGACGCGGAAATCCTTTTTACGGGGCGCGTTTCTAACGGCGCGACGGTCAAAGTAAGAGAAGAACCGGTTTGTCAAGCGCCCGACGGGTCGTTTTCCATCCGTTTTAGTCTTCCGGAACGTCGACACGTCTTCCCGATCGTCGCGACAAGTCTTGACGAAAACGAAACGCAAACGGTCGTCGTCGCGATCGAACGCAACACGAAAACCCTTGATCCCGTCTATAAAGAAGACGACGAGTAGCGACGCTTTTTAATTACGATCGATCAAAACGTTCGTTTTTTCGCGTTTAATCGTCGCGCGCCCTTTCAACAATCTCAAAACGGATTATACTTGACGAAGTTTGTATGCCTAGGCGTCGTCGCGACGTCAAGGCGGCTCGTTGGCGATAGGAGCGGCGCAACGGCGCCGGAAGTACGGGAGTGGAGATTTTTCGTCGTCTGGAAGACTTTCCCGCGCGATTCAAGGGGGGCGCGGTTTCGATCGGAAAATTTGACGGCTTGCATCGAGGACACGCCGCAATTTTAGGACGAGTTACGAGTCAAGCGCGTAAAAAAGGCGCGCCGAGCGTCGTCTTTACGTTCGATCCGTCGCCCGCGCAAATTCTACGTCCTTGCGACGCGCCGCGCGCGCTTTGCGTCCCCGAGCTGAAAATCGAACTACTGGAACGCGCGCAAATCGACGCCTTGATTATCTTTCCGACGACGCGCGAGTTTTTAGCTCAAACGCCGACGGAATTTTTTCAGCGAGTCGTCGTCGACGCGTTAGGCGCGACGTCTCTTATTGAAGGCGCCAATTTCTGTTTCGGACGCGACCGTTCGGGCGACCTAGCGGCGGCGACTCTGTTTTGCGCGTCGCACGGAATCGATTTTGAAGTAGCGCCTTCGGTTTCTTGCGACGGCGCCTTAGTCTCCAGTAGCGCGATTCGGACTTTAATACTCGACGGCGACGTCGCGCGCGCATCGGCGTTTTTAGGACGTCCCTATCGACTGCGCGGAATTGTCGATCTAGGCGATCAACGCGGTCGGACGCTCGGCTACCCGACCGCTAATCTTGGCGCGACGACGGTTTTACCGGCGCCCGGAGTCTACGCGGCGACGGCGCGAACCGACGACGGTCGCGTCTACGCTTCCTCCGTCAACGTTGGCGGTAATCCTACCTTTGGAATCGAAAAGCTCAAAATTGAGGCGCATCTCTTAGATTTTTCCGGCAATCTTTACGGTCGTCGACTCGATCTTGATTTTCTCGAAAAAATACGAGACGTTAAAACCTTCGATTCCCAAGAGGCGTTGCTTGAGCAAATACGTCGCGACTTAAGTCAAACGCGAGAAATCGTAACGAACCAAACGTTATAATTCCGCCTGAACGTCGAAAAGATAATCGAACGCAAGCGGGAGAAAACGAACGGCGTCCGACGCCAGCATCCCGCGCGTCAATACGGTTTGACGCAACTCGGCGGTCAAGCCGTGCAACGCGACGCCTAAACAAGACGCGTCGAAAACGGAAGCGCCTTGGGCGAGGAGTCCAAGAATAACGCCCGTCAAGACGTCGCCGCTTCCGCCCGTCGCAAGATTGGAATTACCCGTCGCGTTGACAAACGAGGCGTCTCTTTTCACGTCGCGACAAATCGTTTGAAAGCCTTTTAATACGACGACTAACGACGTTTCTTCGAAAAGTTCGACGCAACGCGCGGAAAAATCGGCGACGGCGGCAAGGCGTTGAAGACCGTCTGTCTCGACTTTCTTACCCGTCAGACGATAAAACTCGCCCGGATGCGGCGTCAATACGCGCGCGCCGCGAGGTCGGCGTTCCCCGGCGTTACGACCTTCGAACACGCCGCGAGCCGCCAGCGCGTTCAACGCGTCCGCGTCAAAAATCGCCGGTTGTTCCAATTCGTAAAAGAGTTCGACGACCAAGGCGTCAAGTTCCTCGGAACGTCCTAGCCCCGGTCCGATCGCGACGGCGGTCGCGCGCGACGCCTCTGAAAAAATATCGGGCGCCGCCGCCGACGTCAAGCGTCCGGCAAAGTCGCAAGCGCCTGGAATCGTCGTATATTCGCGCTGATACTGCGCGACGGTCTCAAGAATCGCGTCGGGCGTAAAAATCCGAACGAGCCCTGAACCGGCGACTAGAGCGGCGCCGCCCGACAAGGAAATCGAACCGCTCATTCCGCGCGAGCCGCCGACGACAAGGGACGTCCCAAACGTTCCTTTATGTCCGTCGACAGGGCGCGGCGGAACTTGGGGGAGCGATCGCCAAAAAGAGGCGCGGTCGCTTTGAGCGTCCCGTTTCGCAAGTTCGCGTAATTTGAGGCGCGTTTGATAGTCGGGAAGATACGTTTCCATTATTGACGTTTCCTTGATTTCAGCGATGTTGAAAGACTTTGAAATCCGTGTAAACAGTAAAATCATAATTGCCTTTTTGTCAATAGACGAAACGCGTTTAACGCGTAAACGAAGTAGTTCCGACGAGTGAAAAATGAGTTCGAATCATCCCTCCTCTTGTTCGTTGTTTGCCGTCCTTATGGCGGGCGGACCGGGCGCGCGACTCTGGCCCGAAAGTAGACGCAAACGTCCCAAGCCTTTTCTTCCTCTAACGCCAAGCGGTCGTTCTCTCTTTCGTGCGACGCTAGACAGACTTGACGGACTTGTGCCCGTTGAAAACAGATTCGTCGTCGCGGGTCGAGACTTGGAAAAGATTCTCTTTGAAGAAGCCCCGGAAACGCCGCGAAATCGAGCGTTGCTGGAACCAGTCGGAAGAGACACCGCGCTTTGCGTGGCGTGGGGCGCGCTCGAAGCTCTACGACTACATCCCGATCCGACGCTCGTCGTGTTGCCGTCCGATCATTTGATTGAGCCCGACGAAGCGTTCCGTCAAACGATCAGACGCGCGAAGCGACTAGTCGACGCCGATCCTAAACGTCTCGTTACGTTAGGCGTCGTCCCGCGAGAACCTTCGAGCGCTTACGGATACGTCGAACGGGGCGAGAAACTAGACGACGAGGAAACGAACGCCTACGAAGTCGTCTCTTTTCGTGAAAAGCCCGACGTCGAAACGGCAAAGCGTTTTCTCCTTTCCGATCGCTTCTTTTGGAACGCCGGCGTGTTCGTTTGGAAAGCGAGGCGAATAATCGAATTAATTGGGCAATACGAGCCCGAACTAGGAGCGTCGATTAGAGAACTTGGCGAAGCGATCGACGAAGCCAAACGACTCGGGCTACGTTCAGACGAATCGACGCGATTTCAACGCGTTTACGCTAACGCCAAGAGAATTTCTATTGATTACGCGGCGTTGGAACGCGCCCCTTGCGTCGCAACGCTTTCAACCGACGATTTTCAATGGAACGACGTAGGATCGTTCGCGGCGCTCGAAAAAATAACGAAGGAATCCGAAGACGTCGCGTCCAACGCGGCTGTAGGCGCGGAAATTGTCGCTGAAAACGCCGGAAACAACTATGCGCGAATCGTTGATTCTACCAAAAAAACGTCGACGAAAGACAAAAAGACGATCGCCTTCGTCGACGTTGAAGATTTACTGGTCGTCGACGTCGGAGACGTTTTGCTAATTGCTAAAAAAGGAAACGACGCTTCGATAAAAAAAATGGTCGAACGATTAAAAAGCGAAGGAAAAGAAAATCTTCTTTAAAATAAAACTGTTTCGCGCCGTTCTTTTTCTCTCGCGAACGGCGTTCTTTGCAAATTTCATTTTACTTGCTCTCTATTGTTCCCCCTCTTAAGTAGCATAGTCAAAAGCACAACCAAAATTCATTATCCATTTTACCCATTTTATTGGTTTAATAGGCGGTTTTTTTCCAAGTTTTTGTATTATAACTCAACTCGTTGGAAGAAAAATTCCGATACTACCGGCACAGCCGTTGGTAGACTGAATGGACTTTAGTTTACCGAACCCCTTTGGATGATTCAATGTTAATAGAGGTGGGTATAAGACCATGTCTCGAAGCATCAAAATGATTATCGCCGGCCTATGCGTAGCGTTGGCGACGACGTCAACCGCTTCTGCCCAAGTTTCGCAGATGCGATTATTTTCCCCCTTCCCGGACGATCAGTTCGGCGGCGGGATCTACGCGCACGAAGGTTTGTACGGTAGCATCGGAGCAGGCGTCGTTAGCTTGTCGCAACCGAGCGATCAAGTCGTCGGAAGTAAGGTAAGCGGAACGCAGTTCGTTACGAACGTCATTCCGAACACTACGTCGGGCGGAACTTCGACGACCTTCACTTACTCGGAACAGACGAGTCAAATCAATACGTCTCAGTTCCACGCCGATTGGGAAACCGCGACGGAATTTGTTATCGGAAACCACCAAGGTCATCACGGTTGGGAAGTCAAAGGAACGGTCGTCACGCCTCAATACTGCGTTTACGACGGTATTTACGGCGGTTTGAACCTTGAAGACCCCGCTTGCGTGAACGTCAATAACTACAACATTAACGGAGGTTCGGGCAACTATTACGTCTGGACGGGCAATAGTTATCAGCTCCTTGATCCGCAAGGTTCCGGCTCCGTCAATCAGATCGGTCGTTTGTGGATGATCGTAGGTCTTGAC
Source organism: Thermoguttaceae bacterium (assembly GCA_045599865.1). Lineage (GTDB taxonomy): Bacteria > Planctomycetota > Planctomycetia > Pirellulales > Thermoguttaceae > RUG369. The sequence goes on along the minus strand of JAZRWW010000215.1, from coordinate 30,383 downwards.
AGCGTTGGTTCCTCGAGTACGTCGACTCAGCGCGCAAACAACAACCAAGGTTCTACGACTTCCGACGGAGATACGGATAGATACGCGTTCGTCCCTATGGGAATTGCTTACGAAACGTACAATATCCAGTCGAAGGTCAATACGTGGAGCGTCGAAGCGATGTATAATTATCGTTTCCATCCGTTCCGAAGCGGTATGCTTGAAGCCTTAGCGGGCGTTCGTTATACGCAGTTCGACGGAAGATTTAACTTCCAAGGTCATGCGAGTACGAAGAACGAATCGAGTTACTCGATCACCGAAGTAAGTATCCTTAGAACGGACACGCAAGGCGCCGGCGACGCTCAAAAAACGCAAACGTCTGAACAGTACGGTTCCTACGACTTTGATCAAGCGTCGACTCGCGGCGCCGACCTCGGTTATTCCGATTGGAATTTCAAGGCGGACAACCATATCGTAGGTCCTCAAGTGGGCGCGCGTTACACCATTTCGAACAATCGTTGGCGATTTATTGCGGAAGGCAAGTACTTTGCCGGTTTTAACCGCCAAAACCTGTACGGCGACGGCACGCTTGGTTTGAAGGCAATGTCTGACTCGGCCGGCTCTTCTGGAAGCAACAACAATAACAACAACAATAATAACAATCGTAACAACAACAATAACAATAATAACAACTCCGGGTCTTCGAACGGCAACAACACCGCTGCGACGGGCGGCATTCAAACATACACCCCGATCGGGACGGTCGCGAACACCTTTATGTATTCGAAGCACTACAACGCCTACACCAACGGTATCGAGGGCAAACTTGAAGCCGCGTGGAACTGGACCGAAGCGGTTGGATTCAGCGTCGCTTACCAGATGTTGTATATGGACAATATCGCGAGAGCTTCCGCGATCAATAGCTACCGTATCAACGAAGACGGTTCCGTTTTCGGCGTAAAAGCCAACAAGAAAGATCGTAACTTCGACCAATTTGTTCACGGCGTTATGTTCACCGTCAACGTCAACAAGTAACGATCAGATCAAGGTTCGAGCGATTCTTCTGGAATCGTTCGAATCGAGGAGTCTGGCAAGGGGCGCAAGTTGAAAATTACTTGCGCCAAACAAATCAACGCGTTTCCCGTATCAAATCGACGCGCGGCTTTTGTCGCGGTAGATGCGACAAGCGGATCGCGGGAAATCGTCGCGAAACGAATTCCGAACGTTTCGCGTAGGACGCAAAAAGACGACGTTGAGAACGCGCGATAAAAAGCAAACGGTTTGGCGTCGGGACTTTGCGCCCCAAAAAGAATCCGCAACCCTCAAAATCCTCATTTTGAGTCATCCGACGTTTGGGGGGCTCGTCCTTCCAATTCAAGGCAATCACGGAAAGAAGCCGGGACGGACGACCTTCCCAAGCGTTTAATCAAACTTGAGTCGGAACGATGCAAGCGACGTGAAAGTTGCGTGCGTTGAGGGAAATGGAAAAAGACGTAAAGCGTCTTGACGGCGACGTCCGACGAAGATCAAAACGATCTTGCGCGTCGTTGAAGATCGTAAACAAGAAGAGCGCAAACGCGTTCCGCGTCTGGGTAAACAAAGAACGGAACTCGGATATCAAAAGGAGCGAGACGGAGACGTTCGCTCCTTTTTTTCGCGTTTGTTCGAGTTCGCGCGTCCGAAAAAAGAAACAAAACGAGCGCGTTGTCAAACTGAACTTTACATAGGTCTTGACAATACAAATTAATTTTATAAAATGACAAGCCCGTGTTTGTACTGGCGAGGCGTTTTTGCGCCTCAACCGTTGCGTTTGAAGGATATTATGTGCGCGCACTATCCCGTTCTGTGGGAGTCGTTTTTCGCAATCAAGGCACGCGTCGACGTTGCGCGCGTCTTTGACGGCTTGACGCACGCGTCAAAAAATAACGGCAAGAGTAACGAGGCGTCGACGCCCGGCAGGGTTGCGACGCGACGAAAGAACGCGCGGTTGCATCGTCAAACTTCCGATTCTAGCGCGCGGCGGCGCGACGATTCCTCTTTTCCTTCGACGCTTTTTCTTCTTTATGCGTTCTTAGCTTTTTAAGGTTCGCTTATTTCTGTTCAAAGCGTTTTTCCCCTTCTAAATAAAATCGACTTCGAGTCGTTCAAAACATAAAGGTCTGGTAATGAGTAAAAATCGCAAGTTTGACGACCAAACGCGAGCGTTCTTAATACGTTTCTTAGCGTCCGCGCTTCTTTTGGCGTCGATAATATGCGGTCTTGCGACAGTTCTATTGTCGACGTCGTGCTTAGCTGAGGAAAAGAACGAAACAGGCGCCGCACAGCAAGAAACGACCTCGGAAAAAGCAGGCGCGGCGTTAAAGAACGGCGACGACGCCAAAGCGGACGCGCCGGTCAAATGGTTGCCCGATCTGCGCGTCTTGGCGGGCGCGCCGACGACGACGATCGATTTGAAAGAAACGTTGCAACATTTCTGCGACGAAGGGTATTTTGGCAATTCGTCCGATCCGATCCTTCCTGAAGACGTCGAACTATCCGTCGTTCCGTCGACCGACGATACAAAAGTCGTAGACTTGCAACTCGAAGGAACGCGATTATATTTGAATTGGATTCCCGACGTCGACGGCAAAACAAAGGTCGTCGTTAAAGCGTCGGTCAAAAACGATCCGACGCGTCGCGCGTTCGTTTCCTTCACCGCGTCAAGTTGGCTTCCCAACTACGTTGCAATTTTGACGTCGGTCGTCGGCGGCATAGGGCTCTTCTTGCTTGGTATGAAACGTATGTCGGACGGACTTCAAGCGATCGCGGGCTCGAGATTGCGCCGAATGATTTCATTCTTCACAAACAATCGTTTTATGGCGGTTGGAGTGGGCGTCGTCGTAACGACTTTAGTACAGTCAAGTTCGGCCACCTCGGTTATGACGCTTGGGTTCGTCAACAGCGGACTTATGACTCTTTCGCAAGCTTTTGGAGTTATTATCGGGTCAAACGTCGGAACGACGACGACAGGCTGGCTCTTTACGCTGAACATTGGCGCTTTGGGGTTGCCGATTCTTGGAGTCGGCGCAATCTTTTATCTTTTCGTGAAAAAAGAAAAGGCGCGCAATTTAGCGTTGCTAACATTGGGGTTGGGAATGATTTTTTTCGGACTCGAAACCCTCAAAAAAGGCTTGGAGCCCGTCTCTGAAATTCCGGAATTCACTATTTTAATTAACACTTTCCGCGCGACGTCGTTTAAGGGCGCGCTCGTATGCGTCCTTGTCGGTTGCGCGACGACTGCGCTAGCGCAAGCTTCGTCGGCAACGTTGGCGATCGCTATCACGCTTGCATCGTTGGATACGATCGACTTAAATTCGTCGGTGGCGCTCGTTATCGGAAGCAATATTGGCACGACCTGCACCGCGCTGATCGCCTCGATAGGCTCGTCTACGAACGCGCGAAGAACCGCCTATTTCCACTTGCTTTTCAACACGCTGGGCGCCGCGTGGGTTATATTGATCTTTTTCTCTGTAACAATGCCCGTCGTAAACGCCGTCGGAGATTTATGTCGTTTTGACGTCTGCGGAAAAATCGCCTTGTCGCACACATTGTTCAACGTTGCCAATACGATCATATTTGTGCCTTTGATCGATCCGATCGCACGACTTTTGGAAAAAGTCGTCGTAGAAAAAAAAGAGAAAAAGAAGTCCAATTCTGTGACGGGTCTGACTAACATCCAGAAAGGTTTACCCGCCGCAAATATTGAAAAATCAAGGCGTATCGTTCAACAAATGTTCGCAGACTGTCAAACGATGCTTGTACGACTGGAGAAAATTCAAAGGGACGATTATAAAAATCGCGAAGCGATCGACGAGATTTTCGAAATTGAAAAAAAATTAGACGCCGTTCAAGACGAAACGATCGATTTCATTTCCCGATTGACCCCGCAGATCAACGACGCCGACGCGGCCGCTTCCGCGCGAGAACAAATCAGGCTTGCCGAAGAATTAGAAACCATTAGCGACTACGTTATGGGAGTCTTGAAATCAAATTTAAAACTGAAGGAGTCGGGCTTGAAGATGTCGAAAGAACTCGACGACAATTTCGCCGAGCTTCTTCAATACGCAAAAGAATCGTTTGAATGCCTCGCCTACAAGTTTTCGGATCACTGTCATTCTAACCTAGTTGGACCGATGAACGAAAAACGCGATCAATACGTCGCGCGCATAAAAGAAATTCGCGAGGCGTTCCTGCAAAAAATGTTCGAAGAACAACTCGCCCCCTTTGTCGTCCACGCCGTCGAATACCAGCTCAACGCGTGGAGAAGAATTTACGAACACTTGCAAAACGTCTCGGAAGCGATGGAAGCGCCCAGAAAAATGACGGCGTAACAAACGCGTTTTCAAAAGATTGAGCAACGATTTGTAGAAATTTCGAAAAGCCGTCTTTTCAGACGGCTTTTCTTATAAGCGCCAACCTGTGTTTTGCTATGTTCTGAGTCGGTTATTCTAGAGACTTTCGACCTTTTGCAAGCGGCAGTCTAGTCGCTAAGTCCCGCGCTTGTTCGTCGGATATTGTTTCGCTAATAAAACGAACTGATCCGTCGCCAAAGAGAAAATTCGTATGCGTTCACGAAAATTCACTCCTATTTCTCACGCGCGTTGATTCGGAATAAACGGCGCGCAAGAATCGACGGCAAAAGCCGACGCGCGAAAAACGAATCCCCGAGCGGCGCTTGCTTCAAGTTCAATGTAATCGTTCACGCAATATGCCGACTAAGGTTTGCGTTCGAACCGACGGCGCTAGCCGTCGCGCGAGAAGCCGCCCGTCGCGACGGACGGATCGGCGCCGCCGCAAACGCGTCCGGTATAAAGGCGAAATTATCCGACAAACCCCAAAACTCCCGTTTACAGAGAACCGAGTTTATCGGAAGAATTAGCGTTTGAAGGTTCTGCAAAAACATACGAACTTTCAGACGACGCTTCGACTGTAAAAAACAAAAAATCGTTTGCGCAACGTCAAGCGAACCGCCGATCCGCCCGTCGTTGACGGGCGGCTTGTCGCGCGCCGTTACGCGGCGGTTCTTACGCGTCGTTTTTCCGTGAACGCTTACCTTTTCGCGAACGGTCGCTAAAACGTCCCTTTCGTCATAAGAATCTTCACCGTTTCCCCGACAAATTTTCCCAAATTGACGGGGACGGCGTTCCCAATCATCTGCTCGACTTCCGTTTTTGTTCCGATCCACTGAAAATCTTTCGGAAACGTCTGAATCCACGCGCGTTCTTGCGAAGTTAAGACGTGCAAATCTTCCGAAACGGGACAAGGATCTTTACTATGACCGGGATATCCTTTCGGGACGGGTCTGTTGACTCCGCGCATCGTCGGGGCGGGCTCGTCGATAGAAAATATGCCGCGTCGACTGTAATTTCGCGGATGACGATAATAGAATTCGAAGCCTAACGAATCGCCGAAATAATCGCGCAGAGTCGTCGGCTTTTTTGACTGCCGCGCAATAAAGACGTCTTGCGCGAAACCGTCTTCTTGCCCTTGCATGCCGAAACAGATAAACCGCTTGCGTTTTTGGGGCGCTCCGCAAAAGCTCGCGTCAAGCACGATTTCCGTGAGACCGTACCCCGCGCCTTTAAAGATTTCTCGCGCCCTCGCGTAGGCTTTGCTATGGCGCGCTAGGTCGACGTTTTCCATCACGAAACAGCGCGGCTTGATCGTCGCGACGATTTGCGCGTAACATTCCGTCAAGTTGGCGCGTTTTGCTTCGACGCGCTTGCCCGCGTGAGAAAAATCTTGACAGGGCGGTCCGCCGATAATTACGTCGGGCGCATAGGGCGCGATCTCTTGCGTAGCCTGAGAGACGTCGGAAAGGTCGACTTGACGGACGGGATGCGAAAAATTGGCGCGGTAGCATTTCGCCGCCGCGTCCCAATTCTCAAACGCCGCTACGACGTCAAACCCCGCCTTTTGAAATCCTAGCGACAGTCCTCCGCAACCGGCGAATAAATCGACGACCTTCATTTTTTTCACTTACGTTAATCCTCCATAACGGAACGACGCGCGACAAAGGCGCGTCGCCTGAACGTATCCGAACAAACGACGCGCTACGCGATCATTCTAACCGTTAAAACGTAAGTTGCAAGGCGTCGCGCTCTTGACGCTCATTTGGGATATTTGTCGAGATTGTCCCATTGAATCCCGACGCGTCGCAACATATAGCCCAATTCGCGCGTGTAGTCTCCATAGCACGTCATCCAGTGGAATCCGGGCATTTTTTCGTTGACCAGTTCGTCGGACGCTTCGTATTCGACGTCGCATTGCGCGCGGCAAATCGGTCTGAACGGCACGTCGACGATTTTTCCGCGCAGACCGGCCCAGCGAACGCCAAGGAAGTCGGGCAGAATATTCGTAACGGTTTGATTAAGATCGAAAGCGACTTTCGGCGCGGCGCCGTAGTCCGATTCGAAGTGCGTGACAATTTCCACGGGCAGATTGTCGACTCCGTTCATTTTGCGCGGCGCGGTGCAGTGCGCGATCGTGATCAAATTGTCGTGCGGATAAGTCGGATCGTTCATAAAGATCGGCTTGCCCGTGATCGCGTTAAGCGCCATACCGGACGGAATAACGGCGAAATCGGATTCGCAGAAAGCGAGGTATCCGGCGTCGTTTAAGAAACTCAACGTTTGACACGCGGTCGTTTGCGCTTTCGGAATGATCGTGTTCATACATCCGAAAACCGTGATCGCGCGGCAATCCGCCTTTTGCATCAATTTAGCGAAAATCGACGCCAAGACGTAGGCGCCGACGACAAATTCGCGCTTGGTCGAGAGCGTCGTGCCGGGAATATTCAAATACGCGTCCGTCTCTTTTTCCGCCCACGCGAGCAGTTTCTCGTCGGCGCGCGCTTCGCTAAGGAGCGCGTCGAGTTGCGAATAATCGACCGTCTGAATATCGAGATTCCACGCCTTGTGAATCGCGTCGAAGAGAATCTTTTGTCTTTCGGCGTTTTGCGACCACGCGTCGGGACCGCCGATACAGAGAATACGCGAATTACGCGCGTTTTTCAGACCGCAAAGAGCGCGAAGACGCCACGTCAGTTCGTCGAGCGAGTCGGTGACGACGTCTTCGTACCGAATATTGTTCAGTTGCAACGAATCCTGATGTTGACGCAAGAAACGAGGACTGACGATTTCATATTGCAAATAAACGGGACCGGAACGCCAACGTTGGAAAACGATCGCGTCTTTTCCAAAGTTTTGCAACCCTTCGATTCCGCCGCCCGCGCCGTAAACAAGAATAACGTCCGCCTTCTCGACGTTTTCCGATTTACGCGCCTCGCCGACGTGTCCGCACGTCGCCAAGGGTAGGAACTCGACGGGAAAATCGGCGTTCGCTTGGAGTTCCGCGAGTTCTTTTTTGATCTGTTCGCCCTCTTTTGCCGCTGCCTCGGGAGTCTGAACGCCGCCCCAGCCTCGCCACGACGTCGCGGGTTGCGGTCGACAATTATCGTAAATCAGAATCGGAAAGACGACGAGCGAACGACGCTTCGGAGCGGGCGGAAAATACTCGTTCGCATCGTCGCCAGCCAAGGCGAGCGTTCCCCACGCCACGTTGGAAAGCAAGGCGCCGCCGGCTACCATCGAGCCTAAAAAAGTGCGACGCGACAATTCGAAAATTTCCTTTTGTTTCGGGTTTGGCGCGTTAAACGACGCGGAAGGACAACAATGGCAACGTTCGCCGCGCGCGTGAATATGACTCATCAATAAAACCTTTCTTAAAATAATGGCGAAACAACGCCCGACGCTCAAACAAACGCCGAGACGTCGATAATTATAAACGCGGAAAAAATGAAAAGCAAGAGTCGAGACAAACAACGTCGAAAGAAATTCAAAATTGTCGATTCGAACGATCGACAAAAAACTCGCGACGAACTACGCCGCGAGTTTGCGCTTGTTTCACGTTTGTTTCAAAAGTTTAGTCGACAAGTTCGACTAGCAAATCGTCGACTCTCATTCGGGTCGAACGGAAAAGCCCTTCAAGAAATATCCGTCGTTTTCGACGACGCCAAAGAAGAGATTATACCCGACTGATTCCGCCATCGATTCGTCAAACGGAGGCAACTTCGAACCGTCGAAACGCGCCTCGCGCAAACCCTGTTGATCGGGCGGCGAAAGAATCAAATTGAACAATTTCGCGGAAAGCGTCCTTCCTTGCGGCGTCTTCCCTTGACGGAAAAGCTCGTAGTTCTCGCGAAAACCGTCGATATTCCTTCCATATCCCTGAATAAAAAGTCCGTTGGCGCGCGCTTCCTCTTGCGCCAACTGTTTCAAAGCGCGTTGATAGGAAGGCGAGTTCAGAATCGAAGAAGCGCCGGAAGTTTGCAACTTCTTTTCGAGATATTGCGCGTCGTTCGAAACAAACAAGCGACCTTGCGCGACGCCAAAAACGACGCCCTTGATCAAATCGGGGTCGGCGTTCGCTTTGGCGACCGATTCCGCCGTCGGTCGTTTGCCGACCGTCGGGCGCGTAGACGGTCGCGCGCCGGGACGAGTCGAACCGCGCTTGACGCCGCTTGACGCCGCGCCGGTTTGCTGCGGCGCGTTCTTCCAGAAGACGTTATTGTCAATTTCCACTTGCGTGAAATCCTTATCCGTTCCAAACATCTTTTTCAACGCGCCGGCGACTTCTTGTTCTTTTCCTTCAAGAATGTTCCACGCAAAGACAAATTTTTCTCCGTCTTCGTAATTATCCGAATCGAAGGCGTTTGTCGACGAGAACTGCCGTCCTAAATTCGCGAAGAGTTCGGCGCCCAAATTGACGCGCGGTCCAACTTGATCTTTTTCAAGTTGATCCATAATCTCTTCCCACGCGCCGTCCGTCTCGACAAATTCGTCGAAGAGCGGTCCGACGCCTTCAAAGATCGAGTACGCGTTAATGCTGGCGAGCGTATGTCTTGTGGCGTTTTCGGCAATCCAATCAGGAGGCGTCAAAGACGGAGCGTTGACAAACGCCAGCGCCTTGAGCGCGCCTTTCGGAGGATTCGGAATATAAAACTTGAGGCGACAGACAAATTCGTAATTCTCTTTGGAAAAATCGATCGTTCCGCCGACGCTCTTAATTCCGTCGAATCCTTGTCGCGCAAGAATTGCGAAGGGAGAACGTCCTTTGCCTAAAGCGAGCGAACGAATCGCTTCGCCGGCCGCTAAAGGATTCCCGTAAACGCGAATCTGAGGCGCTTCGTTCGATTTGGAATCCGCGACGCAACGTTCAAAAACGGCTTTATATTCGGGCGTCGAACTCAAGCTGTTCTGCGTTTCGCCCGCCAATTTGCGCAACATCGTCTCCATCAGATATTTCTGATCGGTAATAACCAGCGTTCTAGTCGTGGCGACGTAATACGCGGTTCGCGCGGTCGCGTGATTCTCGTCGGCGGGGAACGTCAAGAGCGTTCCTTCAACGATCTTGCGACCGACGGTAAATCGCTCTTTCGTCGCGACGCCGCGATTCTTGTTCGTCGCTTGACGAATGAGACGAACGATAAAATCATTGACTTCGCTCGCGTTTCCATTGACGTCCATCAAGACGACAAAACCGGGTTTTTTACCCGATTCCGCGACAAGCCCGAGTCCAAGCTCGCCCGTCGGCAACGTCGAAAGATCCGACAATTTCAAACCAAGACGATCCGGCCACGCGGTTTCGATTTGTTGGCGAATCGACTCGCGAAATTCCTTATATTTCACGTCGGAAATATTTTCATACATCAACGTCTGACGCCAATGCTCGCGCAAAGCCTTGACGTCGGAAACGGAAATAAAAATCTGCGTCGAACTAGGAAAATAACGGTCGACCTTAATGTCTTGAGCCCAAAGCGGCGACTGAATCGTCAAAAAACAGAGAAGGCACAGAAAAAGCGTAATTTTCCGTCCGTACATACTTGAAAACTCCTCAAAAATTGAAAAAATATTGGAAACGCGCGTCTCGCGGAACACGCAGGTTTTTGACGCGCCGCGTCAAACTTTTCGCGCGACACGCGGGACGTTTGCTCGCGACCAATAGTAAACGCGCAAGCCTTGCCTCGACAAGACTCGCCGTAAATATAACGGTTTTTGACGATCGTTTCTAGTCGTCTTGGGGACAAACTCAACAATTATTTTTAAAAAATTTCGAATCGCCCGCAAAAGTACGTTTTTTTTGTTAAACGGCATATTTTATAAGTTTTGCGCAAACTAACCGTCGTCTTGGAATCGTCGTCAAGAAGCGTATAAAACTTATTTCGGCGAGCGCAGGAGGCGAACGATGGCTTTTCAAGAACAATTCCGTTCGGAAACGTTGCTCCAAGATTCGATTCGCGGGTATATCGCGATCGCGTCGGCAACTTCGGAACGTCTAGCGGACGAAACGTCTTTTGAACGCGATTTAATCGACTCGCCTTGGCTTCAACGGCTACGCCAGATACGACAGCTTCAGACGGCTTGGTTCGTCTACCCGACGGCGGAACATTCCCGTTTTCCGCACGTCCTTGGAACGGCAAGCGTCGCGAGTCAAGTTTGGGACGCTTGGCGCGACGGTTTTTATCGCGTCTTTGAACGTCGTCCCGATTTGCTCGAATCAAGCGTCTGCGACGACGCGCGACGCCCCGTCCCTTCGCGATATTGCGTCGAAGAACTTTTGCGCGTCGCGGGTCTGTTGCACGACGTCGGGCACGGTCCGTTCGGACATTTTTTTGACGAACATTTTTTGAGTCGTTTCAAGACGCGCGACGGCGAAACGTTGACGCACGAAACGCTTGGCGCGGCAATTATTCGCGAGCGTCTTGCCGACGTCGTATCCGGGTTGCGTCGTTCGCCTCAGGGTTGTTTTCAGAGCGGAGAATCGATTTCGCCCGACGACGTCGCGTTTCTGGTCGTTCGTCCAAAATCAGAGAGCGACGACGCGCGCAAGCCGGTTTGGCTACGTATGCTTCGTTCGTTATTTTCGGGGCTCTATACGGTCGACAATCTTGATTTTGCGATGCGCGACGCGTATATGACCGGATTTAGCGCAAGTCCCTTCGATTTGGAGCGGTTGATTCACTATTCTTTCTTTACGGAACAAGGTCTCGCGCTTCACAAAAAAGGCGCGCCGACGCTCTTGCGTTTTCTTAACGCGCGCGCGGAATTGTTTCAATCGATCTATTATCATCGCACGGTTAGAGCCGTCGATCTGGAGTTGGCGGATTTGTTCGAAAAATGCGCCGATTTATTGTATCCTTACGGCAACCCCGTCGATTCGCTCGACGAATATTTGCGTTTTACGGATTGGTCGCTTATTTCCGACGTCGCCTCTTGGGATAAATCGGGCGATTTTCGAAAGAGAGAATTAGCAAACGCGTGGCGCGATTTTATCGATCGAAAAATAGTATGGCGAATGCTTGCCGAAAAAACGATCGTATTCAAGGGAGACGAAAAAGAGGAAACGTCCGTTTTCTCCTCGCCCGAGATTTTTGAAGCGGCGATTCGCGCGAAATTGTCCCCGCAAGCTAAAAATTTACCTTTGAGATTCGACGTCGCAAGACACGCGCGTCGTCCTAACGCGGCGCTCGACAGAAATTTCCTTTACGACCCGGAAACGGACAAAGTCGTCTCCGTTTTGAACGACGAAGGAATACGTCAAGCGCCGAAAAGTTTCCATATATGCCGCGTCTACGGCAAGTCGAACGAAGGACGCGAAGAAATCGTTCAGGCGTTCAACAAATTGACCGACGGCGAAGGAAAGGACGATTTAACCAACGTATGACGACAAAGGCAAGGGGAAAACTTTTAACGTGGATCGTTCGCAAGATTTAATCGTTATGAAAGTTCCGTTCCAATTCAAATTCGTCTCCACGCGAACGCGAGACGCGGCGTTAGGATTCGTCGTTTCGTGTTGCGTCCTTGTCGCGACCTGTTTTCTCGCGCAAAGCGTTCCGTTGACTTGGGATGAAGGCGACGCCTTCTATCGCGCGGAAAGCGTCGCTTGTTGGTTCAAAACGCTGACGCAAAACGCGGCAAACGCGAAGAAAAACGGGACGAACGAAGACGCTTACTCGTCGGTCGTTTCTTCTTATTTGGCGCGATTCGAGCCGAAGACTCGCTTATTTTCTCGCGAAGCGTTGGCGGTCGGCTTTCCTCATACGATCTATCGCGAAGGACACCCCGCCGGATATTCGCTCGTAATCGCCTTGGGACGTTTCATAGCGTCTCCTTTAGTTCCTTTTATTTCGGAAAAACTAGCGTTTCGCTTTGGAGTCCTTCTACTTTTTTCGGGCGCTCTTGGCGCCGTTTATTATCGCGTCGCGCGTTCCTACGGATTTTTCTGGGGAATCGTCGTCGTTGTTTTCGTCGCGTTATGTCCTCGAGTCTTGGGGCACGCGACGCTTGCGGGCGGCGACTCGATTTTAATTTCCAGCTGGCTGTTCGCTTGGACGTCCTTCGATTACGCGACTCGTTCTAAACGCGGCGCGATTCTTTGGGGGTTGGCGCTTGGTCTGTCCTTCTCGGCTAAATTTAGCGGTTTCATTATCGCGCTTCCTTTCCTTGTCCTTACTTTTTTCGAAGTTGCGCGTAATCGTCGCGAAGGTCTTCTTGGCGCCAAAAACGTAAGGTTAATAACGCGCGTCGGGTTAGGTCTTTGCGTTGGTTTTTTCTTCTTTTTTGCGGTCAATCCGACGCTCTGGAACGCGCCTTTTGCCGGTCTTGCCGCTTTTTGGAAACTCAACACGCAACGGGTCGGATTCGATATTCCGATCCTTTTTAACGGCAAATTATGCTCGCCCAAAGACCCTCTTCCTTGGTGGAACGGTTTTTTCTGGATCGGAGTTACGACGCCGCTCTTTTTTTTAGTCTTCGACGCGATTCTTTTCGTCGATTTAGCGCGTCTCTTACGGCGCCGTTCGTTTGGCGAAAACAAAAACGAAGAAAAAAACGAACGTCGCGCGACTTTCCAACGTTCCTTCTTTGCCCTCGTAGCGCTCGGACTTGCGTTGCCCGTAATTCGTATCTTTCCAGGTCTTCCCGTTCACGACGGCGCGCGGCTTCTCATCGCGTCCTGTCCCTTTTGGGCGATTTTAGCGGGCGTCGGAGTCGCGCGCTTTATTCGCTGGACGCATAAGTTTTCGAAAAAGTTCTTTTATGCGGCGTCGTGCTTCTGTTTCCTGTGGTTTGGACTGACTTGCGAAGGTTCGGCGCGTTGCGCTCCGCAATTTTTGTCGTATTACAACGCGACTATCGGCGGAGTCAGCGGCGCTGTAAAACAAGGATACGAACCGACTTATTATTGGGACGCTTTCGACGGAAGAGTCGTCGAAAGTCTCAATAGAGAAATTCGTCGCGCGCGTTTCCAAGAACGTCCGATCGGCGTTTTATTCGGTTCTTTCTCGCAACAAACGCTAGATTTTTACAAACGCCAGCGCGTTCTCGACGCCGACGTTTTGGCGACGATTTCAGATCCAAGCGCGTTCAAAGAACGAAATCGCTATGGTTTTTACGTCCTTCAGCGTCGACCAAGCGGATTAACTTCGCTCGATTTTGAATTGATGAAATCAGCGCGTCCGCTATTCCGCAAAAAAATAAGCGACTCTTGGGAAACGACGCTCTGGACGTGCGCTAAACGAAAAAAAATTTCGGTCGTCCTGCTGGAAGTTTACGACTATCGCGACGTCGAAAAAATTATTACGAGGAACGTTTCGCAACAAGAACGCCAAGAAACTAATGAAAACAAATCTTCGTTCCGACGCTCAAATTGACGCTCGTCGTTCTCAAAACGCCGGATCGAACTTTTTTGAAAAAACAGATTGAAAAAACGGATCGACTTCTCGCCGCAATTACAAATAGCAATTCGATTTTTACGCTCTTGCGTCGTAGTACGGTTTCTTCAACGACCCAAACGCTAAGGATCCGCCGCAGAATCTTTTTAGTTTGGGGACTTGTAAACGTCGGACGCTTAGATTAGAATAAAAGGACAAAGGGTTGGTCAAGCGTTACGAACGATTCAACGTTTGTTCTAACGTCGACGGTTCGCAAAAGCGTTCAAGAAGCGCGACGGATTTGAAACGAGCTTTTAGACGGTTCCCTGACGTCTTTGGATGGAATAGATATGGATACCGACGCGATTTCCAATGAAAACGAGCAAAACTTGAGCGTCGAAACGCTCGAATCAAACGCAAACGACGTTTCTCCGCCGACGCCCGAAAAGACGCGCGAAATCGCCGCCGCGACTTTCGCAAGTTTAGACGCGTCGATACGTTCGAGTCTTAACGCCGAGTACCGCGCGTTTAAGGAGGCGGAAAAACGACTCGACGCGGCGAACGCCGAGCGCGACAGAACTTGGAACGCCCTGCCCGAAAGCGTCAAAAAAGCGCTTGCCAAGGCGACCTACGAGAATCCGAAAGGGTCGTCGTCGGAGTTTCTCTATCTTAAGCCGGAGGAACTTCCAATTCAAACGTTCGACGACGCCGTTCGCGCGCGTCTTCGCCAGTTGCAAGCGCGAAAGCTGTTTCGTAGCGATCGCGCCGTATGCTGTAAAATTCTGGTAGATCGTTTTTTATTGACCTGCTCCGGAAGTTCGACGTTCGACGCGCCGTTTCCTGCCGAAGAATTTCAACCCAAAGCGACGATTTTAAAAGATTTATATTTTTGCGATTCGACTAGCGACGCGATGAAAATAGCGGAGGCGCGCTGGAAAGTCTCGCGACCTTGCGTCGTTGAAAACCGTCTTCGCAAGTATGTGACACAAGAAACAAAAACGGAAAAGCGAAAACGGATGCGCGCCATTAAGCGTCAAATGTTTCGCGAATTTTCGAGTTCGCCCGAATGGAAAAAGAGTTCGACGTCGTTCTTTACGATTCTCAACGCGCTGACGGCTTCAGCGTTTGGAGTCGTACTCCTGTGGCTTGCGATTCTCAAATGGAATTTGGTCTACTTGTTGCGATACGAAAGTATTTTTCCATATAAAAGCGACGCATACCGCTTCTTATACTTTATGACGCCCCTCGTTTGGCTGGCGCTGGCGCTCCTTTACCGCAACGTCGTCGTTTTTCGTTTAAAATTCCGTTCGTTGTTTAAAACGTTTGAAAAAGAAGAAGCGGACGCCGCAAACGCTTTGAAATAACGATTCGAACTTTGGACGGCGATCGTTAAATTGGACGCCGTTTACTAAAAACGACAAAAGCGTCACCAAGCGATTTCCATTAGCCCGACAATTTGCGACGCCAATTTGTCGATCGCCTCTTGTTGCGCCGTCGAAGTAGACTGTCCCGTTTCGGCGACTAAGTAGCTTTGCGATTCGACGGCTACTCCGTCGTCGGAACTAATAGGAAGAGGATTCGTCTGCGCGAGAACGGTTCCGTTGCGTCGTTCGCGCCATACCGCGACGGCGACGAGATTCACGTTTTTTTGTCGCGCGTCGTCGTAACGATTCGAAGCCGAGACGCTTTGAGTTTCCGACGTGAGACGCACGGAAAGTTCAGAGTCCGCTTTGTCGGGCGACGCTAGCGCGTAAGGCGTTTGTTCCGTTATTTTTTTACATATCGCTTCAGTAAGACGCTCGCCAAACGCCTCGCGATACGTGTCCGCCTGAACCATTGGAACGTAAACGGTTTTAATATTCTCGTTATACAACCCGGCGGAACCGATTTGATAACCGCAACAACGACAGCCCCAAGCCGCGCATAAACAAAAGACGAACGCCAACGCCGCCAAATGGGCGACGCTTCGTTCAACTCGCAAACTCAAGTCGATTTGAGCGTTGGAATTCATAAGTCTTCGATCGTTCAAAAACAACGTTGTTCTTTCCGCGCGTCGTCCTTTATCGACGCTTGGATTCTTTCCTTGCGTCGGCGACTTGCGACGGTTCCGTCTCCGCGTCCTCAAACGCGAACCCTAAACTATCCTTTTCTCCGTCCTTGCCGATCGCGTCGAGAGACGCGTCGCGCGTCGCAATTTTATCCATATCGGCGTCGGGCGCTTCCTCGAAGTACTCGTTGTTCGAGGTCGGCAGGAACGGCGCCACAGGTCGAACCCACGCAAATTGATCGGCTTCGGCGGGCTTGTTTTCAATTCCGCGATACGCTTGCGCCCCTTTGACCGCGTAGGTCGTATTAGGATGCTCGCGAACAAGACGATTGTAATACGAACGCGCCGAAGCGAAATTGCCTCGCTTTTGATAATACGCGCCTATGACGTAAAGACGCTTCGCCTGTTCCTCTTTGATATTTTCCAATTCTTCGTAAACGACGTCCATATTGCCGCGTCCGCTCTTGAGAATCGTCTCCGCGAGCCCGCGCGCTTCTTTAAGGGGACCGTCGTCGTAAAAAGCGCCCTGATAGGAACGATGGAGCGCGATCATCGCAAGACGACAAGCGTCTTCGGCGCGTTTACTTCCAGGGTAGAATTCATAAAGCTGGCGATAATATCGAGCCGCGCTGTCAAACGAACCGTCCCCCTGTTGAACGCCTCGTCTCATATACGCGTTGGCCAACGCGAAAAGCGCGTCGGGCGCCAATCCCGAATCGGAAGCGTCGTTGAGAAAAATCGTGCTGAACGCTTTTTCCGCGCCTTTAAACGTACTAAACGTCGGCTTGTCTTTGTCGGTTACGTTCACCGAAGGATACGACGCTTTTTCCGAACATTCCACCCAATAACACCCGATGTAGTAGAGACGCTTCATCGCCGTCTCGCGATAGATCGTGCTGGAATAAGTCGAAACGAGCGCCTTGTAGTCGACGAGCGCGCGATTGAAATCGCGGCAAAAAAACCAACATTCGGCGGCGAAAAACAGCCCGTCTTCTTCGATTAGCGTGCCGCTCTTGACTCCAAAGGGATTCTTCTTCGCTTCGTTTGGTCTCAAAGCGGGACCGGGCCAGCGATGCGCGGCTTTT
Organism: Thermoguttaceae bacterium; assembly: GCA_045599865.1. Lineage (GTDB taxonomy): Bacteria > Planctomycetota > Planctomycetia > Pirellulales > Thermoguttaceae > RUG369. The sequence goes on along the minus strand of JAZRWW010000215.1, from coordinate 13,522 downwards.
TCATAAAGCCGAGCAGCCTCTTTTAACGTCTTTTTATCTTTCGTCTTCGAATATTCCTGTTGCTTATGGCACGCCTGACGCATATATTCTAACGCGGCGCGCTCGTCGGGCCCCATGCCGAACCACGCGCGAATATTATCCCACGAAACGCCGTACTTCGACCAATCGATCGGCGTCGGTTCTTCCTTTTCCCAGTCGTATAGATCGCGCTTGGACTCTTCGTTTTCCATCAACATTTCAAGTCCGGCAAGCGTCACCGTGCGCACGACGGTCTTGTCTTCGTCTTCTTCGAGGGGAGCGCGAGAGTACAAGTCGGTTCCGTCGGGGAGTTTGTTGTCGCCGATCGGTTGGAGATAACGAGGCGTTTTTCCGTTCGATTTGGTCTTGCCTTTCAGTTGTTTCACCCACGTCGCAAAATTTTCTTCGATTTGTTCTTCGGCTTTTTCACGTTCGGCAAGCGATTCGCGTTTCGGCAAGGGACGGAAATCTTCGTCGACGGAACTTCCGCCGCTCGACAAAGAACGTTCGGACGGGTTCGCGCTCGGTTCGGATACGTTCGAACCCGTCGAGATAAAATCAGGCAATTCGCTCGTCTCGGGAGGAGGCGTCGCGTCGTCAAAAGAAGAAAAAGAGGCGTCAAAGGTTGGAAAAGAGTCGTCGGGCGTGGGAAAACCGCTCGAAACGCTCTCGACGTTCTCGGCGACCTGACCGCGAAAAGAGGCGTCTAAAGAATCGAACGTCGAACTCGACGCGTCGAAGTAATTCGTCGCGGAAGTCGCGCGACAAGATTCGCTCGCGTCGTCGCGTTCTAAAGAGGCGACGTTGCAAGGAAGGAACGAATCAGGCTCGTCGCTCTTCCATAACGCGCAACCCGACGCGCTCAAACAACACGCGACGAACGAGACGAACGCCGCCCCGCGCGTGCAAAACGCAAACGTCGCGTCGCTTGATTTTTTCGCCGTTCCTTGAAATTTCATACGCGGTCTTCCTTGCCCTTCGGTCTTTCGTTAGCGCGTCGCATCCCTTCGACTCGCAATTTTTTGCTTGAACGTTTCCGTCAAAACGTTTACGCCTCTTTCGTAGCCTCTTTTTCGTCCTTGTTCGAAGACGAAAAGACAAACTTCAAAAAATCAAACGAACGAGGTCGACGCCGCAAAACGCGACAAACGTATCGATCTATCAAATCGCGACAAGACGCTCGCGCGCTTGACGGGAACGCGCCAAACGCCGCGATCGCCTCGTCTTCCAACTGCTCAAACGCTAGTCGCGCCTTGTCGCGTTCTTCCTGAACGTAGACCGGCGCGATTTTACTCAACTCGGTTTCGCGCGCCTTCTCCCACTTTTTCAGCGCGTCCGACGACCTTAGCGTCTCGGAAGCGCCGTTTAGCGCCGCTTCGAGAACCTTGAACGCGCCGACGGTCGTCGGAACGAGTCCTGGAAACGGTTTGGAAGCTCGACAACGGGAACAGACGACTCCGCCGCCGTCGACGTCAAAATAAAGCCGTCGTTCCAAATTAGCTATGGAATCCAAGGGCAATTCTTCGCCGCATTCGACGCAATATCGAGTCGACGGAAATTCGCCAAGTTCCTCGAGCATACCCGCTTCGAAAAACGTAAATCTTGCCGGAACGTCGCCGCGAAACTGAAAACGATCCAAAGTCGCGTCGGCAAGTTCCCAAAGACGCGGAATCGGCTCGTAGTCCGACGTCGCGCAATCGAGCGCTTCGGCGACGCAATACCCGGCGTAAAGTCCGCGCAAATTACGCGACGTCGGTCGAAAACGCCGAACAAGCTTCGCTTCGGTCAACAGGTCGAGCGCGTTCGAAGACTTGCGTATGAAAGATAACCTAATCGAGGCGAGCAAGTCAAGAGAAGTTTCAAAGGGATTCTTGAGACGGCGCCCCCCTTTCGCAAGACCGCTAATCTTCCCGAATTCTCGCGTAAAAAGCCTCAAAACGAGGCTCGAATTAGTAACGTCGACGCTCTTGACGACTATAGCGTCGGCTTTTTCTAAGCTCATTGGAAACTCGACAAAATCTAAAGGAACCGTCGCAAAGGGAAAACGCCCGGCGTATTATGACAAAATATTCGCAGGACGTCAAATAATATTCTGCGGAAAGAAAAAGAAACTTTTTTCCAACATTCGACTTGACTTTTTTATGATCCTGTTTAGAATAACCCCTGTCGATTACGACAAGGCTCCGTTAAGGGGTTCGTTTGACGGTGGGAGTAGCTCAGTTGGATTAGAGCATCGGATTGTGGCTCCGAAGGTCGAGGGTTCGAGTCTCTTCTCCCACCTTGTTAGCCGACTAGATTTTCTAGTCGGTTTTTTGTTTCTTGTTTGCGCGCCTATCTTCAAAAATCTTCAAAAATCTTCAAAAATCTTCAAAAATCTTCAAAAATCTTCAAAAATCTTCAAAAATCTTCAAAAATCTTCAAAAATCTTCAAAAATCTTCAAAAATCTTCAAATATCTTCGAATATCTTCGAAACGCGTTTATCTTCGAAAGCAACGGCGTTCGTTTTGATTCGGAACGTTTTTCTCTTGTTGAAGATATTTTTCATAAGAAAAGGTTCTAAGAGACCTATTTGCTCTTGTTTAAAATCTTTGTATTTATTACAATTCGGCGAGATACGTCGGCGTTTATAACGCATCAAGGGCGTAGGAAAAAGGAGATTGGGAGGACGCAATGACAACGGAAAAAAAACTTGAGCCGATCGACGTTTTGCTCGTTTCCGATGCAAATTACGCCGCGTTTCTGGCGACTACGATCATTTCCATTTTAAAGAACGCCGCGCCGGAAGACGAATTACGTTTCCATATCGTCGACGGCGGTCTGAAAGCGTCGGATAAGGAAAAAATCGAGGAACTAAAGAAAACGCGTCCGTTCGAATTGCGTTTTTACACGCCTGATTTAAGCCAATATCTTCCGCGTTTATTAGGCGCGACGGGCACCGCCTTCCCTTTGCTGGTTAATTCCAGACTCTTTGCCGCGCGTTTTTTGCCAAACTCGATCAATAAAATTATCTATATGGACGTCGACGTCGTCGTTCTCAAGAGTTTGCGTGATTTTTGGAATCTGCCCGTTGAAGGAAAATTCTGCGCCGCCGTTCCAGATCGTTATATGCGCGAGTCGCATCCGCAAGAAATTGGACTCGCCAACGACGGACGTTATTTTAATTCGGGCGTTCTACTGATCAATTTAAAAAAATGGCGCGACGAAGACGCCGTCGAGCGCTTTTTTGAAATATTCGCGGAAAAAAAAGAAACGCTATGTTTCCCCGATCAAGACGCGCTAAACATTCTTGCCGATCATTGGTCTTACGTTGTTGCGCCGGGCTCTTGGAACTGCCACCCGCGCGATTATGTTGAAGGCGAAGTTGCGATTATTCACTATATGGGGCGAAGACATTGTAGTCCGCATCTTGATATTTTGTTCGAGTACGCGGCGGAGACTCCCTATCGTCGCTTACCGATGCAAACGAACTATTACAAAATTACGAGGCGTCTCAAGCGTTTGTTAGCGTCGTTCCTCTCAATTTTCCTATTTCGTCGCAAATGGCGCCGTTCGTTGCGCCGAACGTTGGGAGTTCATTAAACGCGTCTCAACGTCTTTAGTCAAGTCCCCAAACATACGAAATTAACGTCGTCGAGCGGAAAAAACGTCAATACAAATATTCAAGTATTGTAAGGTTTATCTTAAATGCATCGTCGACAAGGGCGATGAAATTTTTACCTTTCAGAACGAGACGTCGTTTAAGGGTGAATTCCTCTTCAAAATTTAGAGCGTGAAAAAACGAACAATGACGACGCAAGACTCTTTCCCCTTGGTTTCCGTGATCATACCCGTTTACAATACGGAAAAGTACCTGCGTCAATGCTTGGATTCGGTTCTTCGCCAAACGGAACCCAATATTGAAGTAATTTGCGTCGACGATGGATCGACCGATTCTTCCTTCGAGATATTGGAAGAATATTGCGCCAAAGATTCTCGCGTCGTCGTAATCAAGCAGGAGAACAAAGGCGTCGCAGTCGCGCGAAACGTCGGCGTAACGCGTTCGACTGGAAAATATCTTTTCTTTGCCGATTCGGACGACGAACTGGCGCCAAGTCTATGTCGAAAAACGACGGAAATAGCAGAAAAAAGCGACGCGCAAATCGTATTGGCTTACCCTAACAGTCTAGTAAAAATGCTTTTACGACGCTTTCCACAATTTCGTCGCCTTTACGATCCCTCGCTGTTTAAAAAAGGTTCGCTAGACGTATCGACGACAAATCGACGTCTCTTATTGTCGTACTTTGCGGAAGTATGCGGATGTTGGAACTGCCTCTACCGCAGAGATTTCTGGATCGAACGGAAGCTAGAACTACCCCAAGGAATTCGAATTGGCGAAGATATCTGCGTCAACGTTCAAGCGTTTGCCAAAGTGGAACGAGTCGCGTTTCTATCGGAACGACTGTATTATTATCGAGTCGTTGAAAACTCCGCCTCTCACCAAAATCTTGGCAAGCGTCTTGGCGCGCGCGTCGACTTGTTCCGATCATATCGAATCGCACGCGACTTTTGTCGGAAAAACGCGCCGGAGCTTCTGCCCGCGCTTGCCGAAAGACAATCGTATTTGTGGTATAAAATATCAAAAGGCTTGCCAAACGAAGAACTTCAGATAGTAAAAAGAACGGTCGACAGTCTTGTCGACGACGTTCTATTAGAGGCGCTTCGACAAAAGAATCGCCTTCCCTTCAAAGCTCGACAATTTTGGATACAGTTTTACGGTCGTTCTTCTTGGGAAAGAATCGTCGCCTCCTTTTGGACTCGTCTTTTTGAAGTTTTTTTTCGTTTGGAACGTTTCTACAAGTCAAAAGTTCTTCCCGTCGTTGGAAAGCGTAAGTAAGCGAGTAAGCGATAAAAAACTTTTGACTTGTTGCAATCATTGGAAAGGAAACGTATGGACGAATTGGCGACAAATATAATTACGAAGCTGGAAAACGACGTTTCTTTAACGACGGTTAAAGAACGCCGTCCGTTAGTCTCGATCGTAATACCCGTCTATAATACGGAAAAATTCTTACGTCAATGTTTAGATTCGATTCTTTGCCAAACAGAATCCAATATCGAAATAATTTGCGTCGACGATGGATCGACCGATTCTTCCTTCGAGATATTGGAAGAATATCGCGCCAAAGATTCACGAGTCGTCGTAATCAAACAGGAAAACGGCGGAGTCTCCGTCGCGCGAAACGTAGGAGTCGAACGCGCGACTGGAAAATACCTCTTTTTTGCCGATTCGGACGACGAGGCGTCCCCTGAATTATGCCGAAAAACGACGGAAATAGCGGAAAAATACGATGCGCAAATAGTTCTAACCTATCAAAACGGTCTGTTAAAGAGAATGTTTCGGCATTTTCCTCAATTTCGCCGTCTCTGTAATCTCCTACGGTTTGAACAAAAATATTGGAATAATTCGACGACGGATCAACGTCGGATTTTTACGTACTTCGCCGGAAGTTGCGCGTGTTGGTATTGTCTCTATCGACGCGATTTCTGGCTTGAAAAAAAACTGAAGTTTCCCCAAGATTTGAGGATTTGCGAAGATATTTCCGTAAATTTTCGCGCCTTTGCAGAAGCCGAGCGAATTGCGACTTTAAAAGATTGTTTATATTATCATCGAAGTCGCGAAGATTCCGCGTCGCATAAAGACGTTCGAAAAGGACTTGGCGCGCGCGTCGATGGTTTTGAAGCGTATCGGCGTACGAAAGCTTATTATCTGGCGTCGATTCCAGCTCTACAGGAACCGTTGGCTGAATTAGGATTGTACGTATGGCGCAATTTTGGAACGACCATTTCACGAAAAGACTTTCCAATTTGGAAACAAAACGTCGTTGAACTTATCCAAGAACCCGAATTACAAGCGATTCGCCAAAACGGTCGACTTTCTTTCAAAAACCGACAGTTTTGGTTGAAATTTTATGGACGTTTCTTTTGGGAAAGAGCGGCGGCTTCATTATGGACGCGGTTCTTTGGGGATTTGTTACGTTTAGAGAACGTCTTCAGATTCAATATACGCCCCCTTTGTCAAAAAAAGAAAAAATAACGCCAACCTTTCTCAATAAAAAAAGTTTAAATGTCAATGTTGCAAACTCAAGCGAGTTCTTCCATTAAGGCAGGTATTGTTACGTTAACCGTTTCCGACAATTACGGCGGCATATTGCAACGATACGCGCTTCAACGAACGTTACAAAATCTTGGCGTCGACGTCGAGTGTTTGATTTTTAGTCCTCCGCATACGCAAAAACGGTCGATAAAAGATCGTCTTGAGCGTTTATTTTCTATTGAACGACTACGACGCGACTTACGGAAAACTCGATCAAACGTTTTTTATCGTCGCTTAGAAAAGAAATACAAAAAGCAGAGAACTGCAGTTTTCGAAGATTTTGCCCATCGTTTTTTGACAAGTACTAAACGACTTCAAACATATGAAGAAGTCATAAAAGAAGGCGAATGTTTCGACGTGTTGATCGCCGGAAGCGATCAAATATGGAACTCGGATTGGTATCGAGGGGAGACGTTTTACAAATTTTATATGCTCGACTTTGTCCAAAGGGAAAAGAAAATTTCCTACGCGGCAAGTTTGGGTCTTTCGCAACTACCGGAGGAAGTCGTTCCTAAATATCGAAAATATCTTTCCGATTTTTCTTGGATTTCCGTAAGGGAAAACGAGGGCGCAAGGATTCTGGAAGGAATACTGAATCGTCCGATCGACGTCGTTCTTGATCCAACGATGCTAGTTCCTTTGGAAGAATGGGACGCGTTGACAAGTCGAGTCTTGACAAACGAAATTCGGAAATTCCCATACGTCCTCTGTTATTCTCTAGACAACCAAAAAGAAATAGTAAGAAAAGCTCGTCAAATCCAAAAATTTCGCGAAATACCGATTCTCTATGCGTGTGCGACCGCAAGCGAATACGAGTCGCTCAAACGCAAGAGCGACGGTATAACCCCAATTCCAAACGTAGCGCCGGACGAGTTCGTCTTGCTATTCCAAAACGCCGACTGCGTCGTAACCGATTCTTTCCATGGCTCCGTCTTTTCCATTTTGTTCCATAAACCTTTTTTCACGATGATGCGCGACAAGCGAGTTCCTACAAAATCGATGAATTCCCGTATGACGACGCTCTTTTCGACCTTTCGTTTAGAGTCGCGTCTTTTTTCGCCGGAAGACAAGTCGCCGTTGACTCCTAAAAGTTTTGAAATCGGTTACGAAACGGTTGATAAAATACTTCAAGAACGTCGAAAATATTCGCTCCGCAAACTCCAAGAAGCGCTTGAAAACGTCGTAAAAAGAAATGCAAACGCCTAACCTTTGTTTCCAAGCCTTATGTTCGGGATGCGCAAGTTGTCTTAACGCCTGTCCTTACAACGCGATTTCAACAAGTCTTGACGCCAACGGTTTCTTAGAACCAAACGTAAATGCAGAAAAGTGCGTCGGATGCAAATTGTGTGAAAAGGCTTGTCCAATCATAAGTCGACCAAAGTTGGAACGAACCGAAACGCCAAAGGTTTACGCCTGTTGGAACAACGATCCCGAAATACGACGCCAATCCTCTTCAGGGGGGATGTTTTCCGTATACGCAAATCGAATTATTTCTGAAGGAGGCGTCGTTTTTGGCGTAACTTACGACAAATCTATGAAAGTTGTTTTCGCGAAAGCGAAATCCTCGGAAGATTTGACGCGTTTTCGTTCTTCCAAATACGTTCAAGCAAGGGTCGGAACGGTATATCGCGACGTTAAATCGGAACTTAATTCGGGACGCGACGTCTTGTTCGTGGGAACGCCTTGTCAAATAGGCGGTCTGTATGGATATTTAGGAACCGATTATCCAAACCTTTATACATGCGACTTGGTCTGTCGTGGAGTCCCTTCGCCCGTCTTATATAAAAAATGGTTGCGATTCCTTGAAGAAAAATTGGGGGGAAAGATCGTTTCGCTCAATATGCGCGCTAAACGCGGTTCAGACTCGCATTTTATAACGGCGGCGTCCGACGCGTTTCCCTCTAAGTCCCTCAAAGTCGAGTGGGGAGAAGACGCGCGATCCGCTTACGTTGGACGTATGTTTATGAAAGGAATATCTCTTCGTTCGTCTTGCGAGCAATGTCAATTTGCCAAGTTCCCCAGAATCGGCGACGTAACGTTGGGAGATTTTTGGGGCGTCGGCAAAGACGTTCTCTCCAACAAACCTGTCGACGGCGGAATTTCGCTCAACGTCGTCAACAGTGAAAAAGGCGCGCGACTCGTCGAGCGTTGTCGACAAGACGCGGAATGGTTTGAGAGATCGTTGGAAGAAGCGAAAGCAAAAAATCCAAGTCTTTACGTATCGCAAGCGCCCAATCCCGCGCGAGAAGATTTCTTGCGCGACGCGCAGACGTTAGACTACAAAACTCTTGCGAGGAAATACCGAAAGGAGTTGGAAGGCTCGTTGTTCAAAAGAATCGAACGTCGAATACGTTTCTTTAGAAAGCGCGTCGTCGACGTTTTGAGGTTTCCCAAACGTTGACGATCTTTGACGTCCGTTTAGATTTTTGCAAAGCGCCGTCTCCCTTCGTTACAAAGGCGTACGAACAACAAAGGTCGTCTATTGTCTTCCTATTTCGCGCCAAATTGCGACGTCATTAACCAATAGACTTAGAAAGCGTTCGAAGAAATTTCGTTGTCGTCCCGAATCGGATTAAATTGAGTTTTGGAAGAATTAAAAACAATACGACCTATCGACGGTTTCTATTGGAAATTCTCCTAACGTTGTTCGCAACCGTTCATAAAAAGTCGCAAGTCAAGCCAACCTAAAGTCCCTAATTACTTTCTGGGGTTCTGCTCAAGAAATTCTTTGATAAACTCCATAAATTCATACCCGTAGTTTTCTAGTTTTCGTCTACCGACGCCGTTTACAAGTAAAAAATCCCCGTCGGTCGTCGGCTTGAGCGCCGCCATATCGACAAGCGTTTTGTCGCTAAAAATAACGTAAGGCGGCACGTTTTCCAATTTGGCGACCTCCATTCTTTTCGCGCGTAAAAATTCAAACAAACGGCGTTCGTAAGGATTTAAATTATTCTTGTCGTAGGGATCGCTGTTCTTGCGAATGATCGAATTTCTTTCCCGTCTTTTCGTCCTGTCGGGACGTTCCAGCATTTCGACTTTTCGTTTTCCACGCATTACCTCCCAGCCTAACGCGGTAACTTGCGGTATAGGAAATTCAAAGGTAGGATCGAGCGCCGCTATTTCCTGCGTAATCAACGCTTGAATAAGATAACGCCAATAGACTTTCGTATGGTCGGCGCCGACGCCAAAGGTAGGAAGGCGATTATGTCCGTATTCCAAAACCTTGGACGTTTGTTCGCCGCGCAACACGTTGATAAGATGCGCCACCCCGAAACGGTTGCCCGTCCGTTGCATCGCGGAAAGCGCTTTTTGCGCGTCGATCGTGACGTCGATTCGAGGCGCGACGCCGACGCAATAATCGCAAGCGCCGCAAAAACAAGATTTCGCGCCGTCTTTCGAAACGCCGTCCTCTTCTTCGCCAAGCGATTTCGGAACGTAAGTCTCGCCGAAATATTTGAGAAGGTTGACGCGCCTGCAGCCGTCCGTTTCCGCAAATCGAACCATCTCGGTCAGACGTCGCGAAGCCGCCTCGCGCGCAACGGGGTCTTGATAATCCTTCAGAAACGACTCGTGAATCGCTTTGTCTTGGTATCCAAAGAGCAACAAACATCGCGCGGGCGCGCCGTCTCGACCCGCGCGCCCCGTCTCTTGATAATAACTTTCGACGTCTTTGGGCATGTCCCCGTGAACGACAAACCGAACGTTTGACTTGTCGATCCCCATGCCGAAGGCGACGGTCGCGATGATCACGGGCGTTTCGTCCTTTGCAAATTCCTCTTGAACGCGCGCGCGATCGGCGTCGCTCATTCCGGCGTGATAAGAAGCCGCCTTGAATCCGGCGCCGACGAGAAATTCCGTCGTCTCCTCGACTTTTTTCCGCGTCGAACGGTAAATAATACCCGATTCGTTCGGAACTTCCTTCAAAAATTGAAGAATTTGCTCGTTGACGGAATCCTTGTACATAATCTGATAAAACAGATTCGGACGATCAAAGGAAGCGCGCACGCAAAATGGATCGCGAAGACGAAGCGATTTAATAATGTCGTCGCTGACTTGCGAAGTCGCCGTCGCGGTAAACGCGGCGATCGGACAATTCGGATGTTTGTCGACCAACCGTCCTAGTTCAAGATAGTCGGAACGAAAATTATGCCCCCACTGCGATATGCAATGCGCCTCGTCGATCGCAAAAAAGCTCGCTTTACACGAACTCAGCAAATCCTGAAAGCGTTCCGTATTGACGCGTTCGGGCGACACGTACAACAAATCGAGAAAGCCGCGATCGATCAAATCCATTATGTCGCGCCATTCGGAACTTGTCGTCGTCGAATTAAGCGTCGCCGCGTTGACGCCGTTCGCTAAAGCGGAATCGACTTGATCCTTCATCAGCGACAACAACGGACTGACGACGACGCAAAGCCCGTCCATAAGCAACGCGGGCAACTGATAACACAACGATTTTCCGCCCCCCGTCGGCATTACGGCAAGAACGTCGCGTCCGGCAAGAATGGCGCGAACTATCTCTTCTTGGTAGGGACGAAAAGAACGAAAACCAAAAACGTTCGACAACGCTTGACGCAACGGATCGTCGGATTGAACGCTCGCGACGTCGACTTGTTCGCTTTCCACTGTTTCCGAATGTGTTTCGTTCGCTTCCATCGTTTTCCTTTTCTTTTGCGACGTTCCAAAATATGAAAGTCCGCCTCGTCCAACGTTCGCGCGTCGCCCCCAAGTTAAAAAGTCGACGTTAAGATTAACGGCGATCATTGACGCAAAGTCGCGCAAAATTTCTTGACGACGCGTTGATTACTGAAAAAACGCGCGAAGTCGCCCGATTCGGCGCGCGGACGGGTTCGTTCGCGGATGTTTGGATCGCAATTATTCTCCGTCGATTAAAATCAGGTCGGAAACTTCGTAACGTCCGCCTTGCCAGCCGTAAAGACGGAAGCGCGGCTCGTCGTCCAGATTGTCGAGAATCTCCCGATCGCTGATCGTCGCGGAAATTACTTCTTTTTCATCGACGTAACCCGTCAATTTCGCGCCGTCGCGAACGAGTTTAACGCGATATTCTTTCTCGGGCTTCCAAGTCGCGTCTTTCGACTCCGCCAATACGACGCGCGTTCCGTCGTTTTTATACGCGACGAGAAAAGTTCCGTGCGGATTGACTTCAAAGAAGACCGTGCGAAATTGTCCGGGAGCGTCGGAAGGTCCAAGCGCGACGAACATATAGGACAAGTCGCCAAAGCTCTTGAAATTCATATCAAGAGAACATTTTTGCCCAAGCGCGTATTCGACCGTCGGAAACGTTTCTTTGTAGGCGTCGATTCGAACGGCTCCGTACTGGAATTTAGCGTCTTCGGCGCGTTCAAATCCTTTGGGAATCGGCGCGGAACGAACGTAAAGATAATTTCGTTTTTCCGTAACGCTATATTCGCAGGACGTCGCCCAAAGTCTTCCGTCGGCGATGGAAACCGCCCAAGCGTCGGCGGTCGTTCCTCCGTCGCGTTTCGGATCGGCGCCGTCGTTGAAGCCCAAGGAACCGGGAAGAACGCGCCAAGATTCCGGGTTTAGCGGGTCGTTCAAATCGATTTCATAGACGCGCTGGATTCCGTTCGGATCGTTTAACCACGGAATTTGCCACGTCGAATAATATCCTTTGTCGCCGCAAGTAAAGCCGCCGCCCCCCTCTTCTTGATTTTTCACGAGAATCGGAGCGTTTCCGATCGCCTCGTGCGAAATCTGCGTTTCAAGATCGGAAACGACCAAGCCTCGCACGTCCATATCTTGCGCGCCGTGGTTCCACGTAATAAGATAGTCGTTCGTTTTTTGACGGGGATATATGCGGAGACAGTTGGCGCGCCCCCCGGTCTTATTGTCGTCGGGCTCGCGCGGATATCCGTCCCAAAGAGCGACGGGCTTCGACCAAGGTCCGGCAAAGCTATCCGTTTCCGAATGAATCAAGAAGACGCCGATTTTTTGCCAATCGACAAAGCCTCTGGTTCCGTCGCACGTCGTGAAAAGCAACGTCGGACGACCTTGGAGATCGCGAAAAACAAACGGATCGCCCGAATACGTCGTTCCTTCCATTAGGTCGACGACGCAACCGATATCTTCCCAACCGGCGGCGCCGGGCGACTTTTTATAACCGAAGATACGCGAATAAGAGCCGTCCCGTCCTCCGCCGTACTGCTCGTCGACGGAATAATAAGCGCAGAAAATATAAAGCGTTCCGTCGGCGTCGGCTATGACGGACGAATTATTTTGAGGCGCGCAACGAGGATCGAATTTAACGTGCGTTCCGACCGCGACGACTTCGGACTCCGTCCACGGAATATCGCAAACGGGACCGTTTGTTCGACTCTGGCGAAAGGGAAAACGCGATTTGACAAGTTCCCGTCGACCTTGGAATTGCAACCCGCCGGTCAAACCGCTCTGAACGGAGGAACCGCAGGACGAAACTATCAAACGCACGGAATCGCCCTTGAGTAATTTGATCGGCTCGACCGCGCGGCGAAACTCGCGTCCAACGTCGACCGGCGGAAATGTTTGCGGATCGGCGTCGTAGGGACGCGTGTGATACGCCAGTGGAAAAGTAAACTTCGGAATCGCGACCGTTTGTTCGAGCGTCTCGCCGCGAACCTGAAGGGAAACGACGATCGGCTCGTCGCGAGGCGGAAGACAATTTGTCAGACGCAAATAAAACCCGGAAAGCGTCGCGTCGGAATCCGCAACCCAATCGAGCAGAAGAGCGCCCGGCTCGACCGACGAGGCGGGAATAGACGCTTCGATTTCGCCTAAAGGCGTGCGAACCGCGACTGCGTCTTGCGCCGATAAAAAGCCGACGTTCGTCCAAAACGTCAACGCGAGAAAAGTTCGATAAAGAAACGACTTCATAAATTCCCCTCAAAAGGCGTCTATCTTGAATTGCCGATATTATTTTATTTCCCAAGCAAACGAGTCGGTTGGGAGCTGATTACGAAAAAACGCGCGTTGAAAGGCGTGCGTTTTCTTGCGAACGCTCGCATCATAGGCAAGCGGTCTTCAGCGTTTTAACTTTTTTCTTAAATTCGTCAAGCGTGGAAGTCGCAAGGACGACGCTCATAAGTTCGTCGACGTAGGAATCGCTAATCGGTTTTGAAACCTTCTTGATAAAGGAAGAAGAAGCCGAAGGAAAACGCAAACCAATTAACTTGGCAAGCACGCTTTGCTTACCCTCGATCTTACCCTCGATCTTACCCTCGATTTTTCCTTCTTCTCTTTCCGCCGCATAAATCAATCTTGAGGTAGTAATCATACCGCCAATCCCTTCGTTTGCCATAATGGTCGTTAATTCTTCGCGCGTCGGCGTTTCAAAATTCATCTTTGCGCACATC
>JAZRWW010000214.1:0-1683 GCA_045599865.1 Thermoguttaceae bacterium | reverse complement strand
GCCGCCGTATTCCGTAGAATAATTCCTAACAAACTTAACGCCGTTAGACGTCCCTTCTTGATCGCCTGCGACGCTCAAAGCGCAATACGTCGCGATGGCGCCGCCGCGCTCGCCTGCGTAATTGTTGGAAAAAGCAACCTTGCCCCGAATCGCAACCTCGCCTTTATGCAAGTCGTCCATAGCGTCGTTGTAAATCGCGCCGCCTTTGCCGACTACTACGTCGCCGTCGGTCGAATAGGCTTTGTTATTCGTAAACGATGCTGAACCAACGACTTCCAACTTTCCGCAACCAAAATAAGCGCCCCCGAACTTGTCCGCGTGATTAAACGAGATCGACGGCTCCGCGACTTCCGACGAAATCTTCATCTCGCCGTAATTTGCAAACGCGCCGCCGTTGCGCGCGCTATTATGGAGATAAGAACCTCCGTCGACCGTCAACGTCGCGCCGACGTCGTTAAAGATCGCGCCACCGTTTTTCGTCGCGACGTTGCTTTCGAACGTAACTCCGTTAAGCGTCAAAGTCCCGGAGTTTTTAATCGCGCCGCCGAAATCGGCGTAACCGTTTTTAAGAGCGACGCCGGTCAGCGTCAAAGAACCTCCGGCTTCGACTTCAAAGAGTCGATGCGCGCCCTTGACGACGAATACGATATTCGCTCCGGTTCCGTCGATCGTGAGCGCCTTGCCTTTGATAGAAATAGGCGATTCAACGGATACCGTTTGCGGATCGGCGCTCGAAGCAAACGTAATTGTTCCGCCGTTGGGCGCGACGTTGACCGCTTGGGCGAAACTTTCAGACGTTGGTTCAATAATGATCGGCTCGTCTTTAGAAGGAGCTGGAACAACGTTTTTAGTCGAGGCGACGACAGTTCCCACATAATCGTCGTTTCCTGTCGCCTTGACGCTCAACGTTTTGCCAACGTCAAAAATCGAAACGACGTACGTAGAATCGTTCGCGCCTTGAATCGGAGTCTCGCCTTTGTCGTCGACCCGATACCATTGATATTCAACAGTAGCGCCTTCAGGGAGAAGTTCTGTCGACAACTCCTTGCCAATTTCGGCGGTTCCGTTAATCGAAACGCTTGTCAAATTTGTTTGAAGCGTCGACGTACTCAACGTTTTCGAAAACGCCGACGTTTCGAATTTTTCGCTTCCAAGCGCTTCGACGACAAATTCGTAAGCGCGATTGCGCGCAAGACCGTTCGCTTCAAAGGAAGTCTCCGTCAAATCGTTGATCGTCGTCCATTCGTCCGACGTCGCGAGTTTATAACGGAGACAATAGCCGCTCGCGTTTTCAACTTCGTTCCAAGAGACGGAAATCGACGCGTCGGTCGCGCTTGTCGATTTGAGCGTCGGCGCCGCCAATTTCACTTTAGGAACGACCAACGTTGTCGCCGAAACCGTCCCGACGTAATCGCCCTCGCCCGTCGCGACGACCGTCAGCGTCGAATTCACGTCGTCTAAAACGACGACGTAGGAAGCGCCGGTCCCGATCGGATTAGAACGATCGGCGCCGCGATACCACGCGTAACTCGCCGTCGCGCCGCTCGGCTCGAGCGTCGTCGTTATCGGAACGCGGTATTCCGGCGTATCCGTCGACGTCGCAAGACTTTCAAGCGAAATATGATACTCGTAGGCGCCGACGTCAACGGCGCCAAGCGCAATACGAGAACACCCCTCAAGATC
>JAZRWW010000213.1:0-1552 GCA_045599865.1 Thermoguttaceae bacterium | reverse complement strand
ATGGGGGCGTAGTTCGCTTTTTTTCCGACGTAAGCGGCGACGTATTGGGAGCCGATGAAAGCGCTCGCAAGGATTAGTCCTATTCCAAGAGCGACTACGACGTTTTTCGAACCTCGTAGCAACATAAAGGGAAGCGCTAGGAACAGCGGCAACAGGTCGCTTAAAGGGCGCATTTCTCTCGTATGAACTCTAATTGCCAGCACGGCGGTGTTTTTTGCGAAAGTCGGGTCTTTTAGCGCGCGGCGCATATCGGACGTTGAAGCGTAAAGAAGCCATTTGTCGCCCAATGCCAAATTGATCGGCTTGAGGTTCGTCGCGACAAAGATTTCTTTGGACTGCAACCAGTTCGAATCGAAGGGGGAATAGATTACGATTTGCCCGCGTTCTTCGTCTTGTAGAGAAGGATTCGTCAATAATTCTTTTGGCGATTCGACGCCTTCGAGCAACCACCCGGCGGGGTGATTTTTGTCTTCGGGCAAGTATGTTCCTTTTTGGGCGACGATTTTCTTGCCGTAACGGTTAAGGTTGCGCCCTAACGAAATTCGCGGGCGCGTCAAGGTTCCTTGCGAAACAATTAACTCGTCTCCATAGAGCGAGATTTGCGTTTTATTGTCAAACGTTCGACAAACCGTCGCGACGTCGGAACGTTGGACGTATTCTTTCGGCTCCTTCGCGAGTTCAAATAATCGATTTGGCAAATACTCTTCACGGACAAGGGCAAACAAGATCGACAGCCCCAAGGCGCCGAATATGACAGGCGCAACCATACGCGCGGGCGAAATTCCGATCGCCAACATTGCGATCGTTTCGTTGTATCGTATAAACAACGAAAGAACCGTTAGCGCCGCAAGCGCCAGCAACAGCGGGAATATTAGGTCGACGAATTGGAAGGAATGGATAAAGTAATAAGCGGCGATTTGCACGACGAGTTGCGAGGGCGTGTTCGTCGCCAAAAAATTATTCATATTCGACGTAAGGTCGAAAACGACGAAAATTCCGACAAGGGAGACGTAACACAAGAAGAAAATTCGCAGAAATTTTCCTAATATATATCGGTCTAATAATTTCATCGGTATTTTCTTTAGCAAGCGTTCACGGAAAGTCGATATTCAAGCGGCGCCGATCAATAAACGTCCGACTCGACTGCGTAAGGGCGCGCTTTGCTCGTCGTTAGTCGACGTAATTTGCCAATTCCGTCAGGAAAGCGTCGTAATCGTCGCATGCGGCGCTCAAATCGAAAAGTTTATCCAACGTTTCCGAGGATTCGATCTTGTTCAGACGGGCTGTCAAATTCGCAACGGGCGCGCCAAAACGAATTTGCAATATCTTGGCGATCGATTTGCGCTCCGAATTTAATCGCGAGGAAATTTCCGCCGTCAGAGAGAAAACCTCCGCCGTCAAAGAGGAATTTTCCGCCGTCAAGGAGGAATTTTCCGCCGTCAAGGAGGAATTTTCCGCCGTCAAGGAGGAATTCTCCGCCGTCAAGGAAGAATTCTTTGCCGTCAAGGAGTTAATCTGTTTCTCGTACTCTTCGTAATCCTCTAGAACGGAC